>NZ_JAKLRZ010000003.1:0-483737 GCF_021892025.1 Enterobacter cloacae complex sp. ECC445
CCCCGTGTTTGGGTGTCGGTCGGGGGGGGGGGGGGGGGGGGGGGGGGGCGGCGGGGGGCCCACACCCCCCCCCCCCCCCCCCCCCCCCGGGCGCCCCCCCCCCCCCCCCCGACCGTATAGCGCCAGGAGCCGTCATTCTGAACGGTCGCCGTGTAGGTTTTACCGTTCAGCGTGATGGTCACCGTCTGGCCCGCAGGCGCGTCGGTGGTGCCGCTGATAACCAGCGGCGTGCCGTGTTCAGCAGCGCTGACAATGTCATCTTCCGCAAAGGTGTTGATGGTGATAGTTGGGACATCACCGTTCAGCGTTACGTCGTGCGTTGCGCTGCCCGGGTTACCCGCTTTATCACTCACCGTGGCGGTAATCGCGTACTGCCCGTCACTCAGGCCGAGGAAATCACGGCCCGGCACGAAGACCGACCACGATCCGTCCGCCCCGACGGTCGCCTGATAGCTATGCCCGTTGAAGGAAACGGTCACCGTCTGGCCCTGTTCCGCCGTGGTGGTACCGCTGATGGTCTGACCCGCCAGCTGCTCCGCGTTGTTAACGATGTCGTCATCGGCCACGGTGCTGATGGTCACGGTCGGCGCGACGGTATCCACCGTTAAGGTGTGCGTCGTCTGGCCGCCGTTACCGGCTTTGTCGTTGACCGATGCGGTCACCGTCAGCGCGCCCTGGCTCAGGGCAGCCAGATCTGCCGCCGGCACGTCCAGCGTCCAGGTCCCGTCGCTGCCAACAAGCGCAGTGTAGCTTTTGCCGCCCAGCGTCACGGTGACGGTCTGACCCGCCTCCGCGCTGGAAGATCCGCGCACGGTCAGCGGCTGCTGCGCTTCAAGCGCGTTCAGCATGTCGTCACCCGACAGCGTTGCAATGCTCACCACCGGCGCGGTGGTGTCCACGCTGATGTCGTGCGTTGCCGAGGCGCCGTTGCCCGCGCTGTCCTGCGCGGAAACAGACACCTGATAGCGCGCGCCGTCGGCCAGCGCGCCCACGTCGGCGGCCGGAACGGTGGTCGTCCAGGTGCCGTCGCTCTGGATCGTGGCCGTATAGGCCTTGCCGTTCAGGGTCACGGTGACCACGGTTCCGCTGGCGAACTGGGCGCTGGAGCCGTTAATTACCAGCGCGTTGCCCGCTTCTGCCGCGTTAATGACGTCATCGCCGCTAAGGGTGTTTACCGTCAGCGCCACGGAGGCGGTGTTGACCCGCACGTCGTGCGTCTGGGTGCTGCTGTTGCCCGCGCCGTCGGTAATGGTCGCGCTCAGCGTCACGGTGCCGTCGGTCAGGGCTGAAATCACGCTGGCCGGTACGCCCACGCTCCAGTTGCCGCTGGCGTCAACGGTGGTGGTGTACTGGTTCGAACCGACGGTGATAACCACTTTATCCCCGACGTTCGCGCCGGTTGCCGACCCGCTGACGATCTGCGCCTGGCCGTGCTCCACGCTGTTGATGACGTCATCGCCCGCCACCACGTTAAAGCTGACGGTCGGCGGCGTGGTATCAAGCGTAATCGCTTTGCCCGCGCTGCCCGGGTTGCCCGCGGCGTCGCTCACGCTAACCTGCACGGTATAGCCGTTATCCGCCAGTGCGGAGAGGTCGGCGCCCGGCACGTTCACGCTCCAGATTCCGCCCTGCTGCACCTGCGCGGTGTAGCTCTTACCGCCCAGCGTCACGGTGACCGTCTGCCCGGCTTCCGCCGTGGTGGTGCCGGAGATGGCTACCCCTGCGGACGCTTCGCTGGCGTTGATGACGTTATCGCCCGCGACCGTATCAACGGTGACGACTGGCGCGGTGGCATCCACGCTGTACTCGCGGCCCGCCGAGGCGCTGTTGCCGTTCACGTTGGTCACGCTCGCCTGCACGCTGGCATCGCCGTCCTTGAGGCCCGCCAGATCCGCGGAAGGCACGGTTGCCGTCCAGTGACCGTCGGCATCCACCTTCGCAGTGTAGGTCTTACCGGCGAAGGTGATGGTGACGGTCTGGTTTTCCTCCACGTTTGACGTGCTGCCCGAGAGCACCAGATCCGCGCCTTTCTCCGCGGCGTTAATCACGTCGTCGGTCGCAACCGCATCAATGCTCACCGCGACTGCCGACAGATCGACGGTCACGTCATGGCTGATGGTCACCGGGTTGCCTGCGGTGCTCTGGCCGGCGACGGTCACGGTGACCGTACCTGCTGCCAGCGCCCCAACGTCTGCCGCCGGGATCGCCGCCGTCCAGCTGCCGTCTGCCAGCACGGAGGCGGCATAGGTTTTGCCATTGACGGTCACGGTGAGCGTGGTTCCCACCGCCAGCCCGTCGCTGGAGCCGGTGACGATCAGGTTCTGACCGTGTTCGATGCTGTTGATCACGTCGTCGCCCGCCACGGTATCCACGCGCAGGCCCGGCAGGCTGGCGTCGATGGAAATATCGCGCTCGCCCGAACCGGTGTTGCCATGGCCATTGGTCACGGTCGCTGACACTGTTAAATCGCCGTTGCCCAGCGCCGTCAGGACGGACTCCGGCACGCTCACGGACCAGGTCAGATCGCTCTGCACCGTCGCGGTGTAGCTGTTGCCGCCGAGGGTGACGGTAACGGTGCTGCCCGCTTCGGCGTTCGTTACCCTGCCGCTGACGATCTGGCCCGCGGCCACTTCCGCCGCGTTGATGACGTTATCGCCCGCCACGGTGTTGATGGTGACGGTCGGCAGCGCGGTATCCACCAGCAGGTTCGCGGTGTTGCTGACGCTGTTGCCCACGCCGTTGGTGGCGGTCGCGCTCAGGGTGTAGTTGGCCTGACCGAGACCGGCCAGATCCGCTGCCGGAACGGTCAGGCTCCAGGTGCCGTCCGCCGCCGTGGTCGCGGTGTACTGCTTGCCGTTCAGGGTTACGGTCACCACGGTGCCTTCCGCCAGGTTGGCGCTGGTGCCGCTCACGCTCAGGTCCTGGCCTTTTTCCACCGCGTTCAGCACGTTATCGCCGCTGAGGGTGTTGAAGCCGACGGAAGGTAGGCCGGTATCGACGGTCACGTTATGCGTGCCGGTGCCGGTATTGCCCGCCGCGTCGGTGACGGACGCAGTCACGGTCACGGTGCCGTCCTGCAGCGCGGAAATCACGCTCGCCGGTACGCCCACGCTCCAGTTGCCCGCCGCGTCCAGCACGGTGGTGTACGTCTGGCCGCCGAGGGTGACGGTGACCTTATCGCCCGCCGCCGCGCCGGTGGCGGAGCCGCTGACGATCTGCGCCTGCGCGTGCTCGGCGATGTTAATCACGTCGTCGCCCGCAACGGTGTTGATGGTCACCGCTGGCGCGGTGAGATCTACCGTCAGGTTGTGGTCAACCGACGCCGGGTTACCCGCTTTGTCGCTCACGGAGGCCGTTACGGTTACGCTGCCGTCGGTCAGTGCCGCCGCATCCGCCGCCGGAACGGTAAGCGTCCAGCTGCCGTCCGCGCCGACGGTCGTGGTGTAGTCCTTGCCGTTCAGGGAGACGGTCACGGTCTGGCCCGCCTCGGCGGTGCTGGTGCCGGACACGGACAGATCGCTCTGCGCTTCTGCCGCGTTCAGAACGTCATCGCCCGCGATCGTGCTGATGGTCACGGTCGGCGCGGTGGCGTCCACGCTGTACTCGCGGCCCGCCGAGGCGCTGTTGCCGTTCACGTTGGTGACGCTCACCTGCACGCTGGCGTCGCCGTCCTTAAGGTGTGCCAGATCCGCAGACGGTACGGTATACGTCCAGTTGCCGCTGTCATCGACGGTGGTGGTGTAGATCTTGCCGTTCAGGCTCAGGGTCACGGTCTGCCCGGCCTCCACGTTGGTGGTCGCACCGGACAGCACCAGATCGGCCCCTTTCTCCGCCGCATTGATCACGTCGTCGGTGGCGATGGCGTTGATGCTGATGGCAACGGTTGCCAGATCCACCGTCACGTCGTGGCTGATGGTAATCGGGTTACCCGCCGCGCTGTCGCCGGTGACGCCGATCTTCACGCTGCCTTCCGGCCACGCGCTCACGTCGGCAGACGGGATCGCCGCGCTCCATGTGCCGTCCGCCCGCACCGTGGCCGCGTAGTCTTTACCGTTAACGGTGACGGTCAGCGCCGTGCCTGCCGCCAGCCCGTCGCTGGTGCCGGTGACGATCAGGTTCTGCGCATGTTCAATGCTGTTGATCACGTCGTCGCCCGCCACGGTATTCACGCGCAGGCCCGGCAGGCTGGCGTCGATGGAAATATCGCGCTCGCCGGAACCGGTATTGCCGTGGCCGTTGGTGACGGTCGCCGTCACGCTCAGGCTGCCGTTGCCCAGCGCGGTCAGCACGTCGGACGGTACGTTCACGGACCAGGTCAGATCGCTCTGCACCGTCGCGGTGTAGCTGTTGCCGCCGAGGGTCACGGTGACGGTGTTGCCCGCTTCCGCGTTCGCCACGCTGCCGCTCAGGATTTGCCCGGCCGCCACTTCCGCCGCGTTGATGACGTTATCGCCCGCCACGGTGTTAATGGTAACGGTCGGCAGCGCGGTATCCACCAGCAGGTTCGCGGTGTTGCTGACGCTGTTGCCCACGCCGTTGGTGGCGGTCGCGCTCAGGGTGTAGTTGGCCTGACCGAGACCGGCCAGATCCGCTGCCGGAACGGTCAGGCTCCAGGTGCCGTCCGCCGCCGTGGTCGCGGTGTACTGCTTGCCGTTCAGGGTTACGGTCACCACGGTGCCTTCCGCCAGGTTGGCGCTGGTGCCGCTTACGCTCAGATCCTGGCCTTTTTCCACCGCGTTCAGCACGTTATCGCCGCTGAGGGTGTTGAAGCCGACGGACGGCAGGCCGGTGTCGACGGTCACGTTATGCGTGCCGGTGCCGGTATTGCCCGCCGCGTCGGTGACGGACGCAGTCACGGTCACGGTGCCGTCCTGCAGCGCGGAAATCACGCTCGCCGGTACGCCCACGCTCCAGTTGCCCGCCGCGTCCAGCACGGTGGTGTACGTCTGGCCGCCGAGGGTAACGGTGACCTTATCGCCCGCCGCCGCGCCGGTGGCGGAGCCGCTGACGATCTGCGCCTGCGCGTGCTCGGCGACGTTAATCACGTCGTCGCCCGCCACGGTGTTGATGGTCACCGCTGGCGCGGTGAGATCTACCTTCAGGTTATGGTCAACCGACGCCGGGTTACCCGCTTTGTCGCTGACCGATGCCGTCACGGTTACGCTGCCGTCGGTCAGTGCCGCCGCATCCGCCGCCGGAACGGTCAGCGTCCAGCTGCCGTCCGCGCCGACGGTCGTGGTGTAGTCCTTGCCGTTCAGGGAGACGGTCACGGTCTGGCCCGCCTCGGCGGTGCTGGTGCCGGACACGGTCAGATCGCTCTGCGCTTCTGCCGCGTTCAGAACGTCATCGCCCGCGATGGTGCTGATGGTCACGGTCGGCGCGGTGGCGTCCACGCTGTACTCGCGGCCCGCCGAGGCGCTGTTGCCGTTGACGTTGGTGACGCTCACCTGCACGCTGGCGTCGCCGTCTTTCAGACCTGCCAGATCGGCCGCCGGCACCGTGGTGGACCATTTGCCGTCGGCGCCGACGGTCGCGGTATAGCTCTTGCCCGCGAAAATAATGCTGACGGTCTGGTTCTCCTCCACGTTAGCGGTGGTACCGGAAAGCACCAGATCCGCGCCCTTCTCGGCCGCGTTAATCACGTCGTCGGCGGCAATCACGTCGATGCTCACGGCAACGGTGGCCAGATCGACCGTCACATCATGATCGATGGAGACCGGGTTACCCGCGCTGCTCTGGCCTGAAACGGTCACGGTCACCGTGCCTGCCGCCAGGGCACCCACGTCCGCCGCCGGGATCGCCGCCGTCCAGGTGCCGTCCGCCAGGACGGTCGCCGCATAGGTTTTGCCGTTTACGGTCACGGTCAGCGCCGTGCCCGTCGTCAGCCCGTCGCTTGTTCCCGTAATAATCAGGTTTTGATTATGTTCGATGCTGTTGATCACGTCGTCGCCCGCGACGGTATCGACGCGCAGCCCGGGCAGGCTAGCGTCGATAGTGATATCGCGCTCCGCGGATCCGCTGTTGCCCACGCCGTTAGTTACGCTGGCAGACACGGTCAACTCGCCGTTGCCCAGCGCGGTCAGTTCAGCTTGCGTCACGTTAACGGACCAGGTGAGATCGCTCTCTACCGTCGCGGTATACGTTTTGCCTCCGAGAGTCACGGTAACCGTGTTGCCTGCTTCGGCATTGACTACCGAGCCGCTGATGCTCTGGCCTGCCGCCAGCTCGGCCGCGTTAATGACGTCATCGCCCGCCACGGTGTTGATAATGACGCCCGGCAGAACGGACTCGACGTTCACGGTATGAGAGGTGCTGGTGCTGTTGCCAACGCCGTCCGTTGCTGACGCGGTAACGGTGTAAAGCGCTTCACCCAGCTGACCGACCTGGTCCGCCGGAACCGTGGTGGTCCACTTCCCGCTGTCATCCACCGTCGCGCTGTACGCCTTGCCGTTCAGCATCACGGTGACTACCGCGCCTGCCGCCAGGCCGGAAGCCGTACCGGAGATCGTCAGATCCTGGGTTTTCTCTGTACTGTTGATCACATCGTCACCGGACACGGTGTCAATGGTCAGCACCGGCGCGCTCAGGTTGACCTCCACGCTGTGCGTGGTGCTGTTGCTGTTGCCCGCCTTGTCGGTCAGCGCCGCGGTGATGGTGTAATCGCCCGCCGCCAGCGCGGTGACGTCCGCCGCAGGCACGCCCACGCTCCAGCCGCCGGAGGCGTCCAGGGTCGCGGTGTACGCTTTATTGTTGATCGTCACGGTGACCACATCGCCCGCCGCCGCACCGGTCACGGAACCGGTGACAATCAGCGCCTGCGCATGCTCGACGCTGTTGATCACGTCGTCGTCGGACACGGTGTGAATGGTCAGCTGCGGGACGGTGGTATCGACCAGCACGTCGCGATCCGCGGAGGCCGGGTTGCCCGCTTTATCCGCCACGGCGGCGCTGATGGTGTAGTTGCCGTCGGTAATCCCGCTCAGATCGGCGGACGGCACGGTCACGCTCCAGCTGCCGTTTGCCTCTACGGTGGTGGCGTAGTCTTTGCCGTTCAGCGTTACCGTCACCGTCTGGCCCGCTTCGGCGTTGGTCACGCCATTAATCAGCAGATCCTGCTGCGCTTCGGCCGCATTGATGATGTTGTTGTCGCTGACGATCTCGATAGATACCGTCGGCGCCGTCGCGTCCACGCTGTACTCGCGGCCCGCCGACGCGCTGTTGCCGTTCACGTTGGTGACGCTCACCTGCACGCTGGCGTCGCCGTCCTTCAGGCTGCCCAAATCGGCAGACGGTACGGTGGCCGTCCAGCTGCCGTCGGCACCCACCGTCGCGGTGTACGACCTGCCGCCGAAGGTGATGGTAACGGTCTGGTTTTCTTCCACGTTGGTGGTCGAGCCGGACAGCACCAGGTCCGCGCCTTTTTCCGCCGCGTTAATCACGTCGTCAGAAGCAATCGCGTCAATGCTGATGGCGACCGCGGCCAGATCCACCTTCACGTCATGGCTGATGGAAACCGGATTGCCCGCCGTGCTCTGGCCTTCCACCGTCACGGTGACCGTGCCCGCATTCAGCGCGCTAACGTCTGCCGCCGGAATGGCCGCCGTCCAGGTGCCGTCCGCCAGCACGGTGGCGGCGTAGGTTTTGCCGTTGACGGTCACCGTCAGCGCGGAGCCGCTCGCCAGCCCGTCGCTGGAGCCGGTGATAATCAGGTTTTGCGTATGTTCGATGCTGTTAATCACATCGTCGCCCGCGACGGTATCGACGCGCAGGCCAGGCAGGCTGGCGTCTATAACGATTTCGCGCTCGCCGGTGCCGGTGTTGCCGTGGCCGTTGGTCACGCTGGCGGACACCGTCAGATCGCCGTTACCGATGGCGGTTAAGACCGCGGGCGGCACGTTGACCGACCAGCTCAGATCGTCCTGCACCGTCGCGGTATAGGTATGGCCGCCGATGGAAACAGTGACAGTGTCACCGCTCGCCGCGCCGCTCACGCTGCCGCTCAGGGCCTGCCCGGCAGCCACTTCCGCTGCGTTAATGACGTCATCCGTGGCGACCGGGTTGATGGTAACCTGCGGCAGCGCGCTGTCCACCAGCACGCTGTGGCCGGTGCTCGCGCTGTTGCCCGCGGCGTCGGTCACGCTTGCCGTCACGGCGTAGCTCGCTTCGCCCAGGGCAGAAACGTTCGCCGCCGGGACGGTCACGCTCCAGTTCCCGCTGGCGTCGGCGACGGTCGTGTAGCTGATGCCGTTCAGGGTCACCGTAATGGCGGTGCCGTCCGGCTGGTTGCTGGTGCCGGACACCAGCAGATCCTGGCCTTTCTCGGTCGCGTTGATCACGTCGTCAACCGCCAGGGTATTGATGGCGATCGCCGGCGCGGTCAGGGAGACGTCAAACTCGTGCGTCGCGGTAGCGCTGTTACCGGCCTTATCGGTTACGGAGGCGGAAAGGGTCCAGTCGCCGTTAGCCAGCGCGCCCACGTCCGTCGCCGGAACGCCCACGCTCCAGCTGCCGGACGCATCCAGCATGGCGGTGTAGTCTTTGCCGTTCAGGGTCACAGTAATCACGTCGCCCGCCTGCGCGCCCGTCACCTTGCCGGAGACGATCAGCGCCTGGCCGTGCTCGGCAATGTTCACGACGTCGTCGCCCGCAACGATGTTGAAGGTAATCTGCGGTACGGTGGTGTCAACCAGCACCGAGGAGCCCGCGCTGGCCGGGTTGCCTGCCTTGTCGGACACGCTCGCCGTGACCGCCGCGCTGCCGTCGGCGATGCCTGCCATATCGGCCGCCGGAACGTCGAGCGTCCAGGTTCCGTCCGCCTGCACCTGCGCGGTGTACTGATTGCCGTTGAAGGTCACGGTCACCGTCTGGCCTGCCTCAGCATTAGACGTGCCGCTCAGGGTCAGATCCTGCGCCGCTTCGGCCGCGTTCAGCATGTTGTCGCCGCTGATGGTGTTAATGGTCACCGTCGGCGCGGCGGTATCGACGCTGAACTCCTGCGCCGAGGACGCGCCGTTGCCGTTCACGTTGGTGACGGTTACCTGCACGCGGGCGTCGCCGTCCTTCAGGCCGCTCAGATCGGCTGCCGGGACGCTGTAGGTCCAGCCGCCGTTGGCATCCACCGTGGTGGTATAGGTTTTACCCGCGAAGGTGATGGTGACGTTCTGACCCGCTTCAACGTTGGAGGTGGTGCCGGAAAGCACCAGATCCTGGCCTTTTTCCGCCGCGTTGAGCACGTTGTCGTCGGTCACGCTGTTGATGCTGACGGCGACAGGCGCAAGATCGACGTCCACGACGGTGCCGATCGTCACCGGGTTGCCGGAGGTATCCTGCGCGCTGGCGTTGATTTCGAGCGTACCGTCCGCCCACTGCGAGACGTCCGCTGCCGGGACGGCCGCCTGCCAGCTGCCGTCCGCCAGTACCGTAGCGGAATAGGTGTTGCCGTTGATGGTCACCGTCACGGTGCTGCCCGCCGCCAGATCGGTGCTGGTGCCGGACACAATCAGGTTCTGACCGTGTTCGATGATGTTAATCACGTCATCGCCCGCCACGGTGTCAATACGCAGACCCGGAAGCTCGGCGTCGATGGTGAAGTCGAGAGAAGAAGAGCCGGTATTGCCGCGCGCGTTGGTGACGCTGGCCGATACGGTGAGGTCGCCGTTGCCGAGGGCGGTTAGCTGGCTCTCGCTTAACGGCAGGCTCCAGGTCAGGTCGTCCTGCACGGTTGCCGTGTAAGTCTGGCCGCCGAGGATAATAGTGACAGTGTCACCTGACGCCGCATTCGCGACGTTACCGGTCAGGGTTTGCCCGGCCGCCACTTCCGCCGCGTTAACGATATTGTCGCCCGCCAGCGTGTCGATCGTCACTCGCGGCAGCGAGCTGTCCACCAGCACGTCGTGTGAGGCTGAGGCGCTGTTGCCCACGCTGTCGGTGACGTTCGCCGTCACAGTGTAATGCGCTTCGCCCAGCGCGCTTACCGCTGCCGCCGGTACGGTCACGCTCCAGTTCCCGCTCGCGTCAGCCGTGGCCGTGTACTGAATGCCGTTCAGGGTTACCGTAATGGCTGTGCCTTCCGGCTGGTTGCTGGTACCGGAGAGCAGCAGATCTTCGCCCTTCTCGGTCGCATTGATCACGTCGTCCGCCGCCAGCGTGTTGATACCGATGACAGGCGTCACGGTATTCACCACCACATCCAGCGAACTGCTTCCGGTATTGCCGGATCTGTCGGTGACGGAGACGTCGATTGTCCAGGTTCCGTCCGCCAGCCCCTGCACGACGGACGCCGGCAGGCCAAGGCTCCAGTTCCCCGCGGCGTCCACCACGGTGGTGTAAGCCGTGCCGTTGAGGGTAACGGTCACAAGATCGCCCGACGCCGCACCGGTGACGGAGCCGCTAAGGATCTGCGCCTGCGCATGGGCGAGCTGGTTAACGGTGTTGGTGGCGGTGACAAAGTCGTTGATGGTCACCTGCGGCACGGTGGCATCCACCAGGCCCATGCGGTCGGCGCTGCTGGTATTGCCCGCCACGTCGCTCACGGTGGCCGTCACGGTTACGATGCCGTCTGCCAGCGCGCCCACGTCCGCCGCCGGTACGCTCCGCTGCCAGGTGCCGTCCGTCTGAACCGTGGTCTGATAGGTTTTGCCGTTCAGCGTGACGGTGACCGTCTGGCCGGGTTCCGCAGTGCTGCTGCCGCTTAACGATAAATCCTGCTGGGCTTCGGCCGCATTAATGATGTTGTCGGCGGTCAGGTTATCGAGCGTAATCGCGGGCGGCTGCGTGTCCACCGTGACCACGCGCGACGCGTCGGCGCTGTTGCCGTTAACGTTGGTAACGCTGACGCTCACCTGCGCACGCCCGTCGATCAGGGTTTCCATGGCGCTGGCGGGTACGGTCAGGCTCCAGGAGCCGTCCTGCTGCACCTGCGCGGTGAAGGTCTGGTCGGCGAATTTCACCACCACGGTCTGCCCTGCCTCCACGCCCTGCGTCTGGCCGGAAAGGGTGACATCGCTGCCTTTTTCGGCCGCGTTGAGCATGTCATCGCCGGAGACGGTATCAATGGTGACCGCCACGGCGTTCAGATCCAGTTCAATCGGGTGTTCAGCCGCAACGGTATTGCCCCAGGCATCTTCAGCGCTGACGCTAACCGTCATGCCGCCTGCCGCCCAGGCCTGCAGGTCCGCCGCCGGAACGCCGATCTGCCAGCTGCCGCTGGCGTTAACCGCGGTAACGTACTCAACGTTATTGATGGTGACGACAACCTGCGTTCCCGGGGCCAGATGGGTACTGGAGCCGGTGACGCTCAGATCCTGCTGCTGTTCGATGGCGTTGATCACGTCATCGCCGGAAATGGTTTGCACGCGCAGGCCCGGCAGTTCAGCGTTGATGTTGACGTCACGCTCGCCGGTGCCGGTGTTGCCGTGCCCGTTGGTAACCGATGCGGTGAAGGTTAAGTCACCGTCGCCAAACGCCTGAAGATCCGCCGACGGGATCGTGACGCTCCAGGTAAGATCGCTGCCCACCGTGGCGGTGTAGCTTTTGCCGCCGACGGAAACGGACACGGTATCGCCCGCCGCCGCGCCGGTAACGCGACCGCTGAGGGTTTGATCGACGCCCGCTTCGGCGTTATTGACCAGGTTGTCGCCCGCAAAGGTATTGATGATCACCTGCGGAAGGACGGTGTCCACCAGCAGATTCGCCCCGGCGGAGCCGCTGTTGCCCACGCTGTCGGTGCCGCTGACGGTGACGGTGTAAAGGGTGTTTGCCAGATTCAGGACGTCGGAAACCGGCACCTGGACCGCCCAGATACCGTTTGCGACGGTGGCCTGATAGTTGACGTTGTTCAGCGTCACGGTGACGCTGCTGCCGTCCGGCAGGTTGCTGGTGCCGGTCAGGCTCAGCGGCTGCATCGCCTCCTGGGCATTCAGCACGTTATCCTGGCTGATGGCGTCAATCGTAAATTCTGGCGGATGCCCGCTCAGCGTAATGCCGTGCGTGGCGCTGCCGGTATTGCCCGCCGCGTCGGTCACGGAAACGGAAATCGTGTGGTTACCTTCACCCAGGGCACCCAGCACCGACGCCGGAACGCCCACGCTCCAGCTGCCGTCCGCCAGCACCACGCCGGTGAAGGTCTTACCGCCAAGGGTCACCGTCACCACATCGCCCGCGGCGGCACCGCTCGCCTGGCCGGAAATCACGTGCGCCTGCCCCTGCTCGCTGATATTGAGAATATCGTCGCCCGCCACGGTATGGATGGTGACGACCGGCGCGGCGGTGTCCACCGTGAAATCTGCCGTCACGGACGAACCGTTGCCCGCTTTGTCGCTGACGTTCACCGTCAGGGTATGGTTGCCCTCGCTGAGCGCCTGCACGTCGTCTGCCGCAAGCGTGACGGACCAGGTGCCGTCGCTGCCCACCGTAGCGTTATAGTTTTTGCCGTTCAGCGTGACCGTGACGATCTGACCGGCTTCCGCATTTGTTTTACCGGTCAGGGTCAGCGGCTGGCCGTGCTCGGCGGCATTGATGATGTTGTCCTGTGCGAGGGTATCGACAGAGAGGGCTGGCGCGGTGGTGTCTACGCCAATCGTCTGGCTGCCGCTGACGGTGTTACCCGCCGCATCCTTACCGCTCACGTTAACCGTCCAGGTACCGTCGCCCAGCGCCTGCGCGTCTGCCGCGGGGACGTTAACGCGCCACGCGCCGTCCGCGCCCACTTCAGCGGCGTAGGTTTTGCCGTTCAGCGTCACGGTGAGTTCGGTGCCCTGCGCCAGGTTTTTGCTGGTACCGGAAAGCGTAAAGCCCGCGGATTGCTCGCTGGCGTTAATGATGTTGTCACCCGCCGTTGTCTCCAGCGCGATCGTGGCTTCGGCAGTATTAACCGTTACGCTAATACTGCCCGCTGAGGTGGTTTTACTGCCGTCGATCTGCACGACCGACCAGGTGTGGGCGCCGTCCGTCTGGGTCGGTAAGATGACCGTCCACGTGCCGTCTTTGCCGACCATGGTGCTGGCTATGGTGCTGCCGCTGCTGTCTTTGATCTGAATGGTCGCGCCCGGCTGGCCGGTACCGCTGAAGGTTGGGGTGTTATCGTCCGTGATCGCGTCTGCGCTCAGCACGCCCTGCCTGTCGCCCGCTTTATCCGACAGCAGGAAAGTCGGCGTCGCGCTTTCTAGTTCTTTCGTATTATCAATAACTTTAGTTTTCGTTTCGCCATGCCCGCCGTTTGCCAGCAGTGCCCCAATGGCGCCGCCGCCTAACGCGGCCCCCGCAATCCAGCCCCACGGCGCGTCGCTTAACAGACTTTCCTGCTCGAGGAAAGGCTGAACGCTGCTAATTGGCGTGGCCTGCGCGGTTAACTCGGTCACTGCAGCGCCTGACGCTTCCCCGGTATCGGCAAAAGAAATATGCGTCAGCTCCTGACGGTCATTGAACACCAGCTCAGACTGATTATGCGTTTCCGTATCTTCGATAAAATAGTTATTGCAGCGAATCACGCTGCCGTCTTTCATATAAATAAGGAGGTCTTTACCCTGGCGGACATAACGCGCCACGTCCTGAGCAGAGCCCTGGATTTCGATCACGCTCGGCGATGAAATAGAGACCGACAGATTTCCTTCGCCGGTTAATTTCGTTTTCTCCGCCGTTTTGCGAATGATGACATCAACAACCTTTACGTTACTCATTTCTTCTCCTTGCAGGTGTACGGATTCCTGTGGATATGACCACCAGATGGATGCAGCTATCCCTGGGAAAAAACACCCATTATTTTCAGACTTATTTTTTGCGACTGTGCGCGTCTATCGTTAACTCAGATCGGGTAGTTTTGCGGCAGCGTTTTTCTCTATTCCAATAAGCGGCATTAAATTATCAACTGCGGAAGCATAATTAATTGCCGAACTCCAGCCATCATACTCGGCGATTATTTTCGCTGACGTGGCCTGCCAGACATCCTGCTCAACGCTAAGCAGATCGTTTATGCTCCGCTTGCTCAGGGTGTATTCATTTTTATAAACATCGCGGGCGCGCAGCGCATTTTCCAGCTGCTGCTTCCCGGCCTCCATTCTTCCCCGCGCGCCGGTCCAGTCCGCCTGGGCGACGGAGGCTTTTTGCAGGACATCGAAGCGCGCCTGATCGACCTGCGAGGAGGCCATCGCCCGAGCGCCTTCCGCCTGCCGCACGCGCGCAGATACCGCGCCGCCCTGATAAAGCGGTGCGTCAATATTGAGCTGGATCTGGTCGTCCCAGTATGAACGGTTGTCCGATTCATAGCGGGTGCGTCCCCCCTTCAGGCTTAACGTCGGCCAGTGCTGAGACTTCGCCGTTTCCACGCCATACTGGGCCGAACGCTCCATGTTCTGCGCGGCCATTACGGCCGGTATCAGAGAGTAATCTATACGGTTGAGCGAGCCCGGCTCCACGGCAAGATTCGCGGGCACGGGCGAATAGGCCTCGGCCTGCATCCCGGTTAATACCGCAAGCCGCGCGCGGGCGCTGTTTAAGGCAGCGTGATACTGCGCGACCGTCGCCTGCATGCCGGCAATGCGCGTGCGGGTCTGAAGCTCATCAGAGGTGGAGCTTACCCCCGCGTCTGCGCGCAGCTTTGCCAGCTGCTCGACGTTTTTGAGCGCCTGAACGTTCTCTTTTGCCGCCTGCAGCAGATCGGAATAGCGTTTGACCTCGACATAGCTGAGCGCCGTTTTTTCCGCCACATCCGAAAGCGTGCCCATCAGCTGGTAGCGGTAGCTATCACGCTGGGCGGAGGACTGGCTGATGCTGTTATTGGTCTTGCCAAAATCGTACAACAGCTGCGTCAGGCTCACCCCCCAGGCGGCTGAATTCTTCAGCGACCCGCTGGAATCGGTGGTCTGGCTATGCCCCGTGCTCCCGTTCAATGATATTTGCGGCATCCAGCCGCTGCGCGCTTCGTCTATTTGCGCCTGGCCAATACCCAGCTGCGCGGCCTGCTGGCTAATTGACGGATCGCGATCGATAGCAAAAAGAATACTTTCTTTTAAGGTTGTTGTTGCCACCGGGGCAATACCCACCTGCTGACTATTGGCGTACGCCATATTTATGGCTAATGAAATGAATGCCAGTGCTGCCGTAAATCGCCGTAACTTAGGTTTGCGTAATATCGTCATGTTATCTCCCTGACTCTGAGTGACACTGAAGGAATTACCCAAAAAGAGGTATAGATAATTAGACAAATATCTTATTTAGCATCCTTTCTGAATTTCAGGTAATACTCCCCATACCCATTTCCATTGGAGATGAGATCCGCCCGCGTCTTATTTCAATTAAGAATTTACTTATTTTTTTAAGTTGTTGGCAGCATAACAAAATGCGGTATAGCTCACTACACCCACAATGTTAATGGGGTGTTACAATTAAGAAAAAATATGGGGTTTCTGGACAAAACTCTTAAAATGACCTTTCAGATGAAACATATAAAATGCCTGTTATTTAAGGAAAATTCTTAATTTGCTCCCTGCACATTTTTGCGTTAATTTCAGCGCGGGTCAGACACAAAGATTTTCAAAGAAGTGTCAGTTTAAGTAACCAAAGAGAGATTATTAAAATTAAAGCCTATTAAAAAACTAATTTAAGCAATTAAATCCTGCGTTGCATTAATTCGATAGTTTTTAAAACCATGCAACGGCAACCCTCTGGTGACTTAATCCAAACCGTTTAATAAAACATAACAATAACATTACGGTTAACATTCAAAGCGGCTTAATCATACCTTATCAATAAAATTTTAATAATCACTCAAATGAACCATCTCTCAACTGTTCACTATTCCGGGGACATTCCCCTTCTCTCTGCGTCAAAATGCTGTATTATGCAAATTATTGCGATATTTTGCAGGAATGCACGCCATGCACAAAACCGCTCGTCAACGCTACGTCCTCGATCTCCTCAGCGAGCAGGGCCAGGCCAGCATCACCGAACTGGCCGAAAAGCTGCAGGTTTCAGCGGATACCATCCGTCGGGATCTGACCGACCTGGAAAACCAGGGCCTTGCGCAGAAGAACCACGGCGGCGCCATCGCGCTCAACCTCTCCGCCATGAACCGTCGGGGCCGCAATACGCTGCTGCCGGAGACCAAACAGCGCCTGGGTAAACGGGTCGCACAGCAGGTTCCTGCGGGTTCCACCCTGTTTCTGGATGCCGGAAGCACGGTGATGGCCGTCGCCACCTTTCTTCAGGGGCCACTCACGGTGATCACGACATCACTGGATATCGCCCAGCATTTTAGCGACCGGGACGACATCGAGCTGATCCTGCTCGGCGGAAAATGGGACAGCAGGCAGCGGCTGTTTGCCGGCAGCGCCACGCTGTCCCTGCTCTCCCGCTATCGTGCCGATATCGCCATTCTTGGCGCATGCGCCATTCATGCCGAACTTGGCCTGAGCGCCGGTAAAGAAGCGGACGCCGAGATTAAGCGCGCGATGCTCGCCGCGAGTCATGCGCACTGGGTTGTCGCCGACCACCTGAAAATTAACCGCTGCGAACCGTATCTGGTTTCCGGGTTATCCAGCATTCAACAACTCTTTTTAGATCGTCCCTGGCCTGAGCTTGGGGACCCTGGCGCACTGCAGGTTACGGTGTGCGCAAATTAACGTGGAGAAGGTCATGAGTAACGTTCAAACAATCAACATTGCGCTGATCGGGTATGGATTTGTCGGTAAAACCTTCCATGCTCCGTTAATCCAGTCCGTGGACGGGATTAGGCTGGCCGTGGTCTCTTCACGTGATGAAGAGAAGGTGAAACGCGATCTGCCGGACGTCCAGGTGGTGGCGACGCCGGAGGAGGCCATCCAGCATCCGGATATCGATCTGGTGGTGATCGCCTCCCCTAACGCCACACACGCCCCGCTGGCGACGCTGGCCCTGAACGCGGGTAAACACGTGGTTGTGGATAAGCCATTTACCCTCGACATGCAGGAAGCCCGCGACCTGATTGCGCTGGCGGACGAAAAGCAGCTTCTGCTCTCCGTATTCCATAACCGCCGCTGGGACAGCGATTTCCTCGGCATTAAGCAGATCGTTGAGCAAGGCTCGCTCGGCAAGGTTAAACATCTGGAGTCGCATATTGACCGCTTCCGCCCGGAAGTGCGCGTGCGCTGGCGCGAACAGAACGTCCCCGGGAGCGGCCTGTGGTTTGACCTGGGCCCTCATCTGATCGACCAGACGCTCCAGCTCTTTGGCCTGCCGCAGTCGGTTCAGGGGAATATCGCGACGCTGCGCGACGGTGCCGAAATTAACGACTGGGCGCACGTGGTCTTAAACTACCCGGAGCACAAGGTCATTCTGCACGCCAGCATGCTGGTGGTGGGCGGTACGGCGCGCTTTACCGTGCACGGGGATAAAGGCAGCGTGGTGAAAGCCAGAATCGACCAGCAGGAAGCGCAGCTGCTTTCAGGGGTGATCCCCGGCAGTGAAGCCTGGGGCGAAGACAGCGACAGTATGGTGTTCTTTGGCGCAGATGGCGCAACACAGACGATCCCGACCCCGAAAGGCGATCAGCGCCAGTATTACATCAACGTGCGTGATGCGTTACGCGGGGAAATCGCCAATCCGGTCCACCCTGTCGAGGCGTTAGCGGTGATGGCCGTGCTGGAAGCGGCGGTGAAGTCCTCGGAGACGGGGTCAACCCAGGCGCTGGCGCTAACGGCCGAAGAGCGCGCTTTGCTGGGTTAAAAAACAAGCCGGGTGGCGGCTACGCCTTACCCGGCCTACGATGTCAATGCAGTTCGGGTAAGCGCAGCGCCACCCGGCAAGCGTTAATGACTACGAACGCTTTTTCGGCATCATGCGCAGAAGGGTATTATCTTTCCAGAAATAGTGATGCATCAGCGCCGCCGCCGCGTGCAGACCAATCACAAAATAGCCCAGGTTTGCCAGCGTCTCGTGCCACTCCTTCAGCGTATCAACCAGGTCAAAATTGGACTCCGCCGCGTGCGGCATCGTCAGCCCGAAAGCAAACCAGTCGCTGCCCCGGTTATACATCATCACAATGCCAATCAGCGGCAGCGCAATAAACAGCAGGTAAACGACCAGATGCCCCAGATGGGACATCCCCGTCACCATCGCTTTTGGCTTCGGCTGAATCGGGGGCGCGCGGAATTTCAGGCGAACCAGCAGACGCGTCACCATCAGCACCAGGATACTGATGCCGCAGGAGACGTGGATCATGTTGATCAAGGGACGCGCGGTGCGCGGGAAGAGACCTTTGAACTCCATGGCGCAGTAGGCGACGATGATTAACAGAAACACCAGCCAGTGGATGCCGATTTGCAGGCTTGTATATTTAGTGCGCATGTGATTTCTCGATAAAAAACAGTTACCGAGCCAACATAATCTCCTTTCCTTAAAAATTCATTAACTTTTCTGTATGGTTTTTCAAATACTTCCCCACGCATGAAGCATCTTCAATTGCCGCCCCGCCCGTGATGGTCTAAGCCTGGATGAGTTCAAACTGTCGCATCGACACGTTTACAGGAGAGCACCATGAGTAAAATTGGCATTAACGGATTTGGACGCATTGGACGCCTCGTACTTCGTCGCCTTCTTGAAACCCAGGACAGCAATACCGTCGTCGCCATCAACGACCTCACCTCACCGAAAGTGCTGGCCTACCTGCTCAGGCATGATTCCAACTACGGCGGCTTCCCGTGGAGCGTGGATTTCACCGAGGATGCGCTGATCGTTGACGGCAAAACCATTGCGGTCTACGCCGAAAAAGAGGCGAAGCATATTCCGTGGAAAACGGCGGGCGTGGATATCGTCGTGGAGTGCACCGGCTTCTATACCTCTGAAGAGAAATCACGGGCGCACCTGGACGCTGGCGCGAAGAAAGTGCTGATCTCGGCACCCGCGGGCGACATGAAAACCATCGTCTACAGCGTGAATGACGATACCCTTGACGCCAGTGATACGATTATTTCCGTCGCATCCTGTACGACCAACTGCCTTGCCCCGCTGGCGAAAGCCCTGAACGATGCGTTTGAAATAAAAGTAGGCACCATGACCACCATTCACGCCTATACCGGTACCCAGGCGCTGGTGGATGGCCCGCGCGGGAAAGACCTTCGCGCCTCGCGGGCGGCGGCAGAAAATATCATTCCGCACACTACCGGCGCCGCCAAAGCCATCGGTCTGGTGATCCCTGCGCTCAGCGGCAAGCTGAAAGGCCACGCGCAGCGCGTGCCGGTGAAAACGGGTTCGGTAACCGAGCTGGTGGCGATTCTGGGCAAGAAGGTCACCGTTGAGGAGATCAACGCCGCGCTGAAAAAGGCGACGCAGGGGAATAAATCGTTCGGCTATACCGATGATGAAATCGTGTCGTCAGACGTGATTGGCTCGCACTATGGTTCGGTATTTGACGCCACGCAGACGGAGGTGTCAGAAGCGGGAGAGCTTCAGCTGGTGAAGGCCGTCGCGTGGTATGACAACGAATATGGATTTGTGACGCAGCTGGTGCGGACGCTGGATAAGTTTGCGGCGCTGTGAAATGCCCCCCTCACCCTAACCCTCTCTCCAAAGGGGCGAGGGGATTGCGCCGTGCTTAGGTTATCTCTCGCGCCACCTTCAGGACCGGATCCTGCTGCAGCTGTTTCCATGCGGCGGTGACGGCCTCGGGGAATTCAACGTGCGCGATAAAATCCCGCCCGGCCGGGCCATAGCCGTTCTCATCATCGTACAGACGCGGCAGTTCCCCCATCACCAGCGAAAGGTAACGCTCAACGGGCCACAGTCCGGCGTTGCCCTCGCTGAATTCCACGCCCTCTTTTCCGTTTTGCAGCGTCGGCGTAAACCCTGGATGGCTGACCCACTGCGGTGAAACGGGCTCATCGCGACACACGCGGGCAAACGTCGCCACCGTGCGGCGCTGCATCGTCGGATCCTGCACCACCAGCATTCGTCCACCTGTTCTCCGGTACTGTTTCAGCATGTTCCAGCTAAAGCGGGCGTTTTCTCCGCAGTTGGTGGAGCGATCTTCAATCCACAGGCGCGCCTCGGGGATCTGCCAGAACGCCCGGGCAATATCGGCAAGAATGCTCGCTTCCGCCCGCCCGGTGACCGGTAGAGCGTGGTAACGCGGGTGTTTGCGGATCGCTTCATATAAAAACGTGGTCGAATGGCCGATGCCGCCGCTAATCAGCAGCGGTACCTGCTTTTCTGCCGCAATACGGCACGCCGCGTCAATGGTCGGGATAACGGCGTTTCCAGCCAGAATGACCGCATCGACGTCCGACTGCTGGCTACTGCCGCTTAGATCGTCCTGCGCCAGCCATTCACCTATAGTATTGATGGCCGCCAGGGTGGCATCCGGCAGGATGGGGAAATGGGTCTGCTCCATGATGAACTCCTTCTCTGTATTTCTTCAGGGTAACGACTTCAGTTTCTCAACACAACGGCGACGTCCGGCCGCTCTTTTTCCTTAAACTGACCTTCAACATTTGATTAACATGCGTAAATCATATTCACTTGAATTATCATTTGCGGCAGACGTAGAATCGCTAGCCCGCTAATTATTCAATCATTTCTAAGGTAAACGACGTTATGCGCCTGCCCGAACGCGATCCTTATGCTCCTCGCGAGTGGCAGCCACATGAGAAACCCGCCCTGCTGGGTTCGCCCTCCACGCCCGAGCACAGTACGCCAAAACGTATTGCCTACGGCGTGGTTGGCCTGCTGGTGTGCCTGACGGGGGCGCTGGGAAATGCGGTGGTCACCGCCAATCTGCAAAACCTGCAGGGGACCTTCGGGGCCTGGTCGACCGAAATCGCCTGGCTGCCCGCGGTATATGTCATGACCAACATCTCCATCAACCTGCTGCTGGTCAAGTTCCGCCAGCAGTACGGTCTGCGCGCCTTCACCGAAGGTTTTCTGGTGCTGTACGTGCTGGTCACCTTCTTCCACCTGTTCGTGAACGATCTCAGTTCGGCGCTGATGGTTCGCGCCGCGCACGGGATGGTGGCCGCCGCGCTCAGCTCGCTGGGGATTTACTATCAGATCCAGGCGTGGCCTGCGAAGCACCGCCTGAAGGCGCTCACCATCGGGATTACCGGGTCGTCGCTCGCCATTCCGCTGGCGCGACTGTTTTCGACCGAGCTGCTGCAGCTGGACGAGTGGCGCGGGCTCTATTTCTTCGAACTGGGGCTGGCGCTGATCTCCCTGGCCTGCGTGATAGCCTTAAAACTGCCGCCGGGCGACCGGCGCAAGGTCTTTGAGAAAAAAGACTTTATCACCTTCTTTTTAATGGCGCCCGGAATGGCCCTGCTTTGCGCCGTGCTCTCGTTAGGCCGCCTTGACTGGTGGTTCGAGGCGCCATGGATCGGCTGGTCGCTGGCGCTCTCGCTGGTGCTGATCGTGGCGGCCATCGTCTTTGAGCATAACCGCGCCAACCCGCTGCTGAACACCCGCTGGCTGTCGAGCGGCAGCATCGTCCGTCTTGGGCTGATCATGCTGCTGATCCGTATCGTGCTGGCAGAGCAAAACACCGGCGTCATCGGCTGGCTGCAGTACGTGGGGTTGCAGAACGAGCAGATGACGCACCTGGCGTGGTCCATTTTTGCCGGGATCGTCTGCGGGATCGTCACCAGCTGTCTGACCATCAAGCCCACGAAGCTGGCGTGGCCGATTATTACCTCCCTGGCGCTGATGATTGTTGCCTCGCTGCTGGACAGCCAGTCCAATAACCTGACCCGCCCGGACCAGCTGATGGTAAGCCAGTTCCTGCTGGGCTTCGGCAGCGCCTTCTTCCTGGCACCCGCCATGCTGGCCGCGATTGGCGGGGTGATCGCCGACCCGCGCAACCTGGTCAGCTTCTCGGTGATGTTTGGCATGAGCCAGAACCTCGGCGGCCTGCTGGGATCCGCGATCCTCGGCACCTTCCAGACCTGGCGCGAGAAGTACCACTCCAGCCTGCTGGCGGACCAGCTCACCACGCTCAACCCGCTGGTCAACGAGCGCATACAGCTTTATACCCAGATGTATAAAAGCCTGATTGGCGACAGTTCGCTGCTGGGCACGCAGGCGATTACGCAGCTGCAAACGGTGACCGCGCTGGAGGCGAATATTCTGGCCTACAACGATACTTATCTGCTGACGGCGAGCATCGCTGCCGCCACGCTGGTCTGGATTTTATGGCGCTTGCTGCGCCTGCGCATTACTGCCCGTATGGCGCTGAAGAACGCCACCGGCAACAAATAGTTGAAATATTTCTGGAGAGTTTATGAGTCAGCAGGATGCCGCCAAAGAGCAGGCCAACACCCGCAAAAATGTGCGCATTGTTTCCGTTTTCACCGCCGCCGCCATCGGTATTGTCGGCGTGCTGGCGATCCTTTATGCGTGGCAGCTGCCGCCGTTCACCCGCCACGCGCAGTTTACCGATAACGCCTACGTGCGCGGGCAAACGACGTTTATCAGCCCGCAGGTAAACGGCTATATCACGGAGGTCCATGTTCAGGACTTTGTGCAGGTCAAAAAAGGCGACCTGCTGCTGCAGATTGATGACCGTATCTATCGTCAGCGGGTGCATCAGGCCGAGGCGCAGCTGGCGATGAAAATTGCCGCGCTCAATAACAACCTGCAGCAGCGCAAAAGCGCCGAAGCGACCATTGCCAAAAATGACGCCGCGCTGAAAAACGCCCGCGCGCAAAGCCTGAAAACCCAGGCGGATTTAAAGCGGGTGAAAGACCTGACGGCTGACGGCTCGCTTTCCATTCGCGAACGCGACGCGGCGCTGGCCAGTGCCGCCCAGGGCAGCGCCGATATCGACCAGGCCAAGGCGACGCTTGAGATGTCGCGTCAGGATCTGCAGACGGTAATCGTCAATCGCGGCGCGCTGGAGGCGGACGTTGAAAACGCCAAAGCCGCGCTGGAGCTGGCGCAAATTGATCTGCAAAACACCCGCATTGTGGCGCCGCGTGACGGCCAGCTCGGCCAGATCGCCGTGCGTCTTGGTGCCTATGTGACCGCCGGAACCCATCTCACGACTCTGGTTCCCCCTCAGCACTGGGTTATCGCCAATATTAAAGAGACCCAGCTCGCGGAGCTGCGCGTCGGTCAACCGGTGAAGTTCACCGTTGATGCCCTGAACGACAGGGCCTATCAGGGCCGCGTGGAGAGCATCTCTCCCGCAACCGGCGTCGAGTTCAGCGCCATCACGCCGGACAACGCCACCGGCAACTTTGTCAAAATTGCCCAGCGTATTCCGGTGCGCATTGAGGTGCTCGGCAAGCCTGAGGAGTCCGCCCTGCTGCGTCCGGGCATGTCGGTGCAGGTGACCATTGATACGCGGGAGGGCAAACAATGACCCTTCGCCCGATTGCCGGTCTGGTACTGGCGGTGACGCTGGCCGGATGCCAGTCCGTTGACGTCAAGCCAGCGCAGCCGACGCTGCACATCCCCACCCAGTGGCGAGCTGACGCCGGGCCTGCCAGCCCGACGGAGCAGCTCTGGTGGCGCAACTTCCACGACAATCATCTCAACCGCTATGTGGACCAGGCGCTACGGCATAACAGCGACGTGCTGATCGCCCGGGAACGCATTAACGAGTATCAGGCCCGGGTGTTTGCCGCCGACGGCAGCCTGTTTCCCTCGCTCGACGCGGGCGTCACGGGAACGCGCGCCCGTTCGCAATCCGCCGCGACCGGGCTGCCGGTCTACGGCACGCTGTACAGAGGAAGCCTGACGGCGAGCTACGACGTGGATATCTGGGGCGTCAACCGCAGCACGGCCAATGCCGCCGAAGCCTCGCTGGCGGCGCAAAAAGCCGCCGCCGCCGCCGCGGATTTGACCGTCGCGTCTTCCGTTGCCTCCGGCTATGTCACCCTGCTCTCGCTTGACGAACAGCTGCGCGTGACCGAATCCACGCTGAAATCGCGCGAAGAGGCGTTTAACCTCGCGAAGCGTCAGTTTGAGACGGGCTACACCTCGCGCCTGGAGCTGATGCAGTCGGATTCCGAACTGCGTTCGACGCGGGCGCAGGTGCCGGTGCTGCAGCACCAGATTGCACAGCAGGAGAATGCGCTGAGCCTGCTGCTGGGCAGCAACCCCGGTGCGGTAGCGCGAAGCGAAAGCTTTGCGGCCCTGACGCCGCTGGCGCTGCCGTCGCAGCTGCCTTCTACGCTTCTGAACCGTCGGCCGGATATCGTTCAGGCCGAACGCCAGCTGCTGGCGGCGGATGCCACGCTTGCCGCGTCGCGCGCCAGCCTGCTGCCGTCGATCAACCTGACCGCGACCGGATCGGTACAGGATCGCACCCTGTCCGGCCTGCTGGACAACCCGCTTCAGCTCTGGAGCGTCGGGGGCAGTATTCTCGCCCCGCTGCTGAACCGCCAGGCGCTGAATGCGCAGGTGGATATTTCCCAGTCCCAGCGAAACCAGGCGCTGTACGCCTATGAAAAAACCGTGCGCAACGCGTTTGCCGAAGTGAACAACAGCCTTGACGCCATTACGCGCTATCGGGAACAGCTGACCGAGCTGCTTGCCCAGCAGGATGTGGCGCAGGAGACGCTGCGCATTGCGCAGAATCGCTATCGCAACGGCTATTCTTCCTATCTGGACGTGCTGGACGCGCAGCGCACGCTGTTCTCGGTCCAGACCAGCGTGGTGCAGGTGAAAAATAACCTGCTGCTGGCGCAGATTGATTTGTACAGAGCGCTGGGCGGCGGCTGGGAGAGCGCGTGAACCGCCTTGCGCGCTGATCCCCTCACCCCGACCCTCTCCCTCAGGGAGAGAGAAAAATCCAAGGAGTCACTCTATGCAACAACAGTGGTCTGCAGTAGATAATTTCATGATCTCTTCGCTTATTCCTGACGATGACGTGCTGGATCGGGTCCTGGAAAACAACAAGCGCGCCGGGTTGCCCGAGCACGACGTGGCGGCCAATCAGGGGCAGCTGCTGGCGCTGTTCGTGCGCATGACGCAGGCAAGACGCATTCTCGAGATCGGCACGCTGGGCGCGTACAGTTCAATCTGGATGGCGCGCGCCCTGCCGCCGGACGGCAAGCTGATCACGCTCGAGGCTGACCCGAGGCATGCCGACGTGGCGCGTCAGAATATTCACCTCGCGGGGCTGAACGATCGCATTGAACTGATTGAAGGCCCGGCGCTGGGCTCGCTCGAAAATTTCGGTGACGTTCCGCCGTTCGACCTGATCTTTATTGATGCCGATAAGCCCAACAATCCCGGCTATCTGGAATGGGCGCTGCATTACTCCCGCCCCGGCACGGTGATTATCGGCGATAACGTGGTGCGCGAGGGTGAAGTGGTTAACGGGCAAAGCGACGACGCGCGCGTGCAGGGCGTGCGGCGTTTTATCGAAATGACTGGAGATAACCCGCGCTTAACCGCCACCGCGCTGCAAACGGTGGGGATTAAAGGGTGGGATGGATTTACGCTGGCGATGGTGAACGGGTGAAAAAAGCCGGGTGGCGGCTTCGCCTTACCCGGCCTACATTTCGCCCCGTAGGCCCGGTAAGCGCAGGGTATGAACCGGCAACATGGGTAACACTTTAGACCGGATACATGGGTAACAGTTATAACTGGCATAGAAGAGGAGACTCACTATGCCCTGGACTGAGACCCGACCTATGCAACGTCTTGATTTTATCCGTGCCTGCCATGCAGGTACGGACTCCTTCTCCGCGCTTTGCCGCCTTTTTGGCATCAGCCGTAAAACCGGCTATAAATGGCTTCAACGTTTTGACCCTTCTGACCTCTCATCTCTCTCTGACCGGTCGCGCGCCCCACGCTCCCGTTCCCGGACGGTTCCTGATGATGTCGTCGGTCACCTCACTGCCCTGCGTCAAAAACACCCTGACTGGGGCCCGAAAAAACTGCGGATGTGGCTGCTTAATCATCACGTCGATTTTACCGTTCCTGCTGCCAGCACTATCGGCGATATCCTCAAGCGTGAAGGCCTGGTTCCGGATAAAAAGCGAAAACGCAGGACCCCGGGTAATCGCCAGCCTCTGACCGTCATCAGCGAAAACAATCAGGTCTGGAGCGCTGATTTTAAAGGCAAGTTCAGGCTGCTGAGCAGAGAGTACTGCCATCCCTTCACGCTAACCGACAATCACAGCCGGTATCTGCTGAGCTGCCGGGGAACACACCGGGAGAGTGAACCCTTCGTCAGAGAGTGCCTGACAGAGGCGTTCCTGGAATACGGTCTGCCGGAAGTGCTCAGAACCGATAATGGTCAGCCCTTCGCGGGAACAGGGATAGCCGGATTAAGTCGTCTTGCCGTCTGGCTAATCAAGCTGGGTATCAGGCCGGAGCGTATCAGAAAGGGTCATCCGGAAGAAAATGGACGCCATGAGCGGATGCACCGTTCCCTGAAAAGTGCGGTGAAACAGGGCAACACCTTCATGACGATGGAAGAACAGCAGCGGTGGTTCACTGATTACCGGGAAGAATTTAACCACGAAAGGCCGCATGAAGCACTGGCGGGTGCAACACCCGGAACGGTATGGCAGCCCTCGGACCGACGCTGGGATGGCCGTGTGCCTGAATATGCTTATCCGGAAGGATGCGCAGTCTACAGGGTGAAATCGAGGGGTACGCTCTATATGGGGAAAAAGGGGACGGTATTCCTGAGTGAAGCACTTACTGATGAGTGCATCATGCTGGAAGAACAGGATGATGGCCTTGAGGCCATCATCTTTAACGGAATAACGCTTGCGTACTACGACCGGAAAACCCAGAGTGTGATCCGGATAGACTAAAAGTGTTACCTATGTTCCCGGTCTGATCTGTCACCTATGTATCCGGTCATACAGCAGCGCCACCGGGCAAGGCTCTTAGCCGGAAATCTGCTCCATCGCCTGCAAAATACGCTTATCCGAAATCGGATACGGCGTGCCGAGCTGCTGGGCAAAGAAGCTGACGCGCAGCTCCTCGATCATCCAGCGGATCGCCTGTACGTCTTCATCGTCGCGGCGGGCAGGCGGCAGCTTGTTGAGCCACTGCTGCCACGCCTGCTGCACGCTTTGCACTTTCAGCATCTGCGCGCGGTCGCGGTGCGGATCGACCGCCATTTTCTCCAGGCGTTTTTCGATCGCCTGCAGATAGCGCAGCGTATCGCCGAGGCGCTTAAAGCCGTTGCCGGTGACAAAGCCGCGATAGACCAGCCCCGCCATCTGCGCCTTCACGTCCGACAGCCCCAGCGCCATGGTCATATCCACGCGCCCCTTCAGGCGCTTGTTGATATTGAACACGGCGGTCAGGATCTGCTCGACCTGTTTGGCAATCTCCACCACGGTGTCGTTGAGCTCCGCGCGCACCTTCTCATGAAGCTGGGCAAAGCCCTCTTCCGTCCAGACCGGGCCGCCCGCCTCGTGGATCAGCTTGTCCACGCCGCAGGAGATGCAGTCGTCAATCAAATCCAGCACCTTGCCGTACGGGTTAAAGTACAGCCCCAGCTTGGCCTTGTTGGGCAGCTTCTCGTGCAGATACTTGATCGGCGACGGGATGTTGAGCAGCAGCAGGCGACGCAGCCCGCGCCACATCATCTGCTGCTGTTCCTGCGGATTGTCGAACAGCTTAATCGCCACGCTGTCGCGCTCGTCCACCAGCGCGGGCCAGGCTTTCACCTTATAGTTGCCGCGCTTCTGCTCGTAGCTTTCCGGAAGCTGACCAAAGCTCCAGATGTGCAGCCCGCTCTGCTCGATGCCGTCGTCCGCCACGGCGGAGAGGGTTTCCTGCACCTTGCCCTTCAGCGCCTCTTTCAGCTCGCTCAGGGAACGCCCTTCCAGCAGCTTTTTGTTTTTATCATCCACTACGCGGAAGCTGATTTTCAGGTGATCGGGCACCTGATCCCAGTTCCAGTCCTCGCGGTCGATGGTGGTGCCGGTCATGCGGCGGAACTCGCGCTCCAGCGCGTCCAGCAGCGGCAGCTCCAGCGGCGTGACGCGGCCTAAAAACGCTTCCGCGTAGTTTGGCGCGGGCACAAAGTTACGGCGCACCGGCTTCGGCAGCGATTTAATCAGCGCTATGATCAGCTCGCGGCGCAGCCCGGGGATCTGCCACTCGAAGCCGCTCTCGTCGACCTGGTTTAACAGCGGCAGCGGAATGTGTACGGTCACGCCGTCCGCGTCTGCGCCCGGTTCAAACTGATAGGTCAGACGCAGCTTGAGGTTGCCCTGATGCCAGAAGTTCGGGTAGTCGAGCTTGCTGACCGACTCCGCCCCCTCCTTAATCAGCATGCTCTTTTCAAAGTTGAGCAGGTCCGGCGTCTCTTTGCTGGCCTTCTTCCACCAGCTGTCGAAGTGGCGGGCGGAAATCACGTCGTGGCTGATCCGCTGGTCGTAAAACTCAAACAGCGCCTCGTCGTCCACCAGAATGTCGCGGCGACGCGATTTATGCTCCAGCTCCTCCACCTCGGCGCGCAGCTTGAGGTTTTCGCGGAAGAAGGCGTGACGCGTCTGCCAGTCGCCCTCCACCAGCGCGTGGCGGATAAACAGCTCGCGGCTGAGCGCCGGATCGATCTGGCTGTAGTTGACCTTACGCGCGGCCACCACCGGCAGGCCGTAAACGGTCACCTTCTCGGTCGCCATCACCGCGCCCTGCGCGCGCTCCCAGTGCGGTTCACTGTACGACCGTTTTAGCAGGTGCTGCGCCACCGGCTCCACCCATTCCGGATCGATTCGCGCGGCAATGCGCCCCCACAGGCGGCTGGTTTCCACAAGCTCCGCGACCATGGTCCATTTCGGCGGCTTTTTGAACAAGCCGGAACCCGGGAAGATGGAGAAACGGGCGTTACGCGCGCCGGTATACTCCTGCTTTTCGGCGTCCTTCATCCCAATGTGGGACAGCAGGCCGGTCAGCAGCGCGATATGAATCTCGCGGTACTCCGCCGGCTCACTGTTCACCGGAATGCCCAGCTCTTTCACCACCTGGCGCAGCTGGGTGTAGATATCCTGCCACTCGCGCACGCGCAGGTAGTTGAGGAAATCCACGCGGCACTGGCGGCGGAACTGGTTCGAGGAGAGCGCCTTCTGCTGCTCGCCGAGGTAGTTCCACAGGTTCACGAAGGCGAGGAAATCGGACTCTTTGTCGTGGAAGCGACGGTGCTTTTCATCTGACGCCTGCTGTTTGTCCATCGGACGCTCGCGCGGATCCTGAATGGAGAGCGCCGAGGTAATGATCATCGCCTCGCGCACGCAGCCGTGCTTCTGCGCTTCCAGCACCATGCGCGCCAGGCGCGGGTCGACCGGCAGCTGGCTGAGCTGACGACCCAGCGGCGTCAGCTTGTAGACCGTCGCCTGCTCGTCGGTGGTAATCGCCCCCAGCTCTTCCAGCAGGCGCACGCCGTCCTGAATGTTGCGTTTGTCCGGCGCTTCCACGAACGGGAACGCGGCGATATCGCCCAGCCCCAGCGCGGTCATCTGCAGGATAACGGACGCCAGGTTGGTGCGCAGAATCTCCGGGTCGGTAAACTCGGGGCGCGACAGGAAATCGTCTTCGGAATAGAGACGAATACAGATCCCTTCCGACACGCGGCCGCAGCGGCCTTTACGCTGGTTGGCGGACGCCTGGGAGACCGGCTCAATCGGCAGGCGCTGCACCTTGGTGCGGTAGCTGTAGCGGCTGATGCGCGCCGTGCCCGGGTCGATCACGTATTTGATCCCCGGCACGGTCAGCGAGGTTTCCGCCACGTTGGTCGCCAGCACGATGCGCCGCCCGCCGTGCGGCTGGAAGACGCGGTTTTGCTCGCTGTTCGACAGACGGGCGTACAGCGGCAGGATCTCGGTGTGGCGCAGGTCGCGCTTGCTGAGCGCATCGGCGGTATCGCGGATTTCGCGTTCGCCGCTCATGAAGATCAGGATGTCGCCCGCGCTTTCGTTGCCCAGCTCGTCAACGGCATCGAAAATGGCCTGCAGCTGGTCGCGCTCGGTATCGTCCGCCTCTTCAACAATCGGGCGATAGCGCACTTCTACCGGGTACGTGCGTCCTGACACCTCGATAATCGGCGCGTTGTTGAAATGCTTCGAGAAGCGTTCCGGGTCGATGGTTGCGGAGGTGATGATGACTTTCAGATCCGGACGACGCGGCAGCAGCTCTTTCAGGTAGCCGAGCAGGAAGTCGATGTTCAGGCTGCGCTCGTGCGCTTCATCGATGATGATGGTGTCGTACTGCATCAGCAGCCTGTCCTGCTGGATTTCCGCCAGCAGAATACCGTCCGTCATCAGCTTGACCATGGTGTTATCGCTAATGTGGTCGCTGAATCGCACCTTGTAACCGATGCAGCCGCCCGGCTCCGTTTGCAGCTCTTCGGCAATACGGTTCGCCACGGTGCGCGCCGCCAGACGACGCGGCTGGGTGTGGCCAATCAGGCCTTTCACCCCGCGCCCCAGCTCCATGCAGATTTTCGGCAGCTGGGTGGTTTTGCCGGAACCGGTTTCCCCCGCGACGATCACCACCTGATGGTCGCGGACGGCCTCAAGGATGTCCTGCTTTTTCTGGCTGACGGGCAGGTTTTCCGGGTAGGTAATCGCCGGACGCGCGGCTTCGCGCAGCACAACCTTCCCTGCCGCCTGTTCAATCTCTTTCGCCATCTCCTGGTAAATGGCCTGTTGTGCATCAGGATTTTTAACCTTCTTCACGCCGTGCAGACGGCGGGCAAAGCGCTGTTTGTCGCGCAGCGTCAGGGCATCAAGCTGTTGCAGGAGCATCGGGAAGGTTAATTTTTGTTGTTCTGTCATAGCGTTAATGGGCAGTGCTCTGCCGGGTAAAATCTCTTTTTAATGATTGCTATAGAGTACCACATTGACGCTTTCCGCGCCTTATTCAAAAAATTCGAACATAGGCTTCGATATATTGCGCTATCTCTGTGGCAGGATTGTGAATAGAGTGTCAACAAGCAACGGGGCAACCCCCTTCAATCAAATGCAAAACAGGAATCACCCATGAGCAAAGTATTAGTTTTGAAATCCAGTATTCTGGCAGGGTACTCTCAGTCTGGTCAGCTGTCTGATTATTTCGTTGAGCAGTGGCGTGAACAGCATTCCGCTGACGAAATCACCGTGCGTGACCTGGCGGCGAACCCAATTCCTGTGCTGGACGGTGAACTGGTTGGCGCGCTGCGTCCAAGCGATGCGCCGCTGAGCCCGCGTCAGCAGGAAGCCCTGGCCCTGTCCGACGAGCTGATTGCTGAGCTGCAGGCGCACGACGTTATCGTGATCAACGCCCCGATGTACAACTTCAACATCCCTACCCAGCTGAAGAACTACTTCGACCTGGTGGCGCGCGCGGGCGTAACCTTCCGCTACACCGAGAACGGCCCTGAAGGCCTGGTGAAAGGCAAGCGTGCGATCGTGCTGACCAGCCGCGGCGGTATCCATAAAGACACCCCAACCGACCTGGTTGCGCCGTACCTGAGCCTGTTCCTTGGCTTCATCGGCATCACTGACGTGAACTTCGTGTTCGCGGAAGGCATCGCTTACGGTCCTGAAGTGGCGACCAAAGCGCAGACCGACGCGAAAGCCGCGATCGACAGCCTGGTTGCTGCCTAAGATTTCCCCCTCTCACCGCCCGGTGGGAGGGTTTTTCTTTTCTCCGCATTTCGTTATCATCCGCTCCCATTCTCCAGCCGGGCGGCCTGATGTCTGCGATTATTGATTCTTTTATTGCCCCACCGTGTCACGACGACATTCAGATCCTCTGGCAGGATGAACATCTGCTGCTGATCGATAAGCCTTCCGGCCTGCTTAGCCTTTCGGGTAAAAATCCGCAAAACCTCGACTCCGTCCACTATCGTCTGGTCCAGACCTTCCCGGGCTGCACGCTGGTGCATCGTCTCGATTTCGGCACGTCCGGTTTGATGGTGGTTGCGCGCAATAAGGCCATCAACGCCGCGCTCTGCCAGCAGTTCAGCCAGCGCAGCGTGGAGAAAGGCTACAGCGCCCTGCTTTGCGGGCATCTGGAAAACGATGAGGGAGTCATAGACGCGCCCATAGCCAAAGACCCGGCGCTGTTCCCGCTGATGTCGATCTGCGCCATCAACGGTAAACCCGCCCGCTCTCGCTATCGGGTGGTGGAGCGGTTTTATCATGAGACGGGACTGCCGTTAACGCGGGTGGAACTGACGCCGGAGACCGGGCGAACCCATCAGCTGCGCATTCACTGCCAGCAGCTGGGGCACCCTATTCTGGGCTGCGATCTGTATGGCGGTCTTGACGCGCCCGGGGCTGAGGGAGCGCCCCGTCTGATGCTGCATGCCAGCACGTTGAATTTTATTCATCCCGTAAGCGGCGAGGCGGTGAATGCCCGCCACGCCGCCCCGTTCTGAATACGGTTTACCACATCAAATCGTCAGGGATTTTGAAGTCCGCGTACGGATCGTCTTCGTCCTGCTCTTCCTGGCTGAGCGCGCTGTTTAACACGATGCTGTCGGCATCGCGCTGGGCAATTTTATCCGCCACCACCGCCGGAATAATCGCGTATTCGCAGTCGCCGTTGGCATTCAGCACCAGGCGCGCAATCGCCAGACGACCGTTGATCAGCTGAGCCTGAGTTTGCTTGTCGACGTCGATTTTTTTGATCAGATTGCCGTCGGTGAAGTTAAAGGTGATGTTGCCTTTCGCCACGGTGATGCGGTTCATCTTAATCAGCTGCTTCACCTGTGCCTTAAACTCTTTCGCCAGCACGGCCTGCTTCTGCTGCTCGCTCAGCAGCCTGTCACGCTCGATCTGCGCCTTCTTGTTCTCTTCTACCGCTTCCCGAGCCTCACGCGCCTGAACGCGTGATTTCTTTGCCGTGCGCTGCACTTTCGCCGCTTTCTTGCTGCTGACGAGGCCCGCTTTCAGCATCTGCTCTTGTAAGGTGAGTTTTGTCATGATCGTTTCTAAACCGGTTGGAAATTTTGGGGATTATAGCGGGAATTGAACAGAAATAAAAAAATGCCAATCCTCTACAGCTGGTTAACGGCGACGGCAAAGCACATATTGCAGACACAGTGCGAGCTTCGCCCGGCGGCGCTGCGCTTGCACGGGCCTACAAACAACGCTGAACCGTAGGTCGGGTAAGCGCAGCGCCACCCGGCAAGAAGGCAGCGACACGCGAGTATCACGCTTCATGAACTTCGCTCATGTTGCATTGAAATTAAGTCACTTCCCCTGCGCCGCGGGCTCAGGCATAAATTATGCATTGGTAACTTCTTAGCAACATGAACTTAGGATGCATAACCACAATGAGCAATACTTTCACCTATACCCTAAAGCGCAGTTGCTTCGATGAGAATTACAACCCGTCAGAAAATACGCGTACCACCACCAACTTTGCCAACCTGGCGCGCGGCGAGAAACGGCAGGAAAACCTGCGCAACACGCTGGCGATGATCAACAACCGCTTCAACGCCTTAGCAAGCTGGGATAACCCCAACGCCGATCGCTACGCGGTTGAGCTTGAGATCATCTCTGTCGATTTAAACATTGGTACGGAAAAGCCGTTCCCGGCCATTGAGGTATTGCAGACGTACATCGTCGACAAAAAAAACAGCCAGCGTATCCCCGGCATCGTCGGGAATAACTTCTCGTCTTACGTGCGGGACTATGATTTCAGCGTCCTGCTGCTGGAGCACAACAAGAACCAGCCGCACTTCAGCATTCCGGAAAAGTTTGGCGAACTGCACGGCAATATTTTCCGCCATTTTGTCAATTCACCGGAATACAAAGAGAACTTCAGAAAAGGCCCGGTGATTTGCCTGAGCGTCTCCAGCAAGGATACCTATCGCCGCACCGGCAATCGGCACCCTGTGCTGGGCATCGAGTATCAGCCGGACGGCGAGTCATTAACGGAACTGTACTTCGCGAAGATGGGCCTGAAGGTGCGCTATTTCATGCCGGAAAACAGCGTGGCGCCGTTCGCGTTCTTCTTTACCGGAGACTTGCTGAGCGACTACACCGATCTGGAACTGATTGCCACCATCAGCACGATGGAGACGTTCCAGAAAATCTATCGCCCGGAAATTTATAACGCCAACTCGGCGGCGGGACTGAACTACCGACCGGATCTAAACCAGCAGGATCACTCCTTAACCAAAATTGTGTATGACCGGGAAGAGCGAAGCCGGCTGGCGATTGAGCAGGGTCGATTTACCGAAGCGTATTTCATTAAGCCTTACCAACACATTCTTGAGCAGTGGTCTGATAACTACACGCTTTAATACATCAAAAAAGGTCTTTTATTATGAAAACATTGCTCCCGACTTCAACGGCTGGCAGCCTGCCTAAGCCGACCTGGCTTGCGCAACCTGAAACGCTGTGGTCCCCGTGGAAATTACAGGATCAGGAACTGCTGGCGGGTAAACAGGATGCCCTGCGCCTGTCTCTGGACGAGCAGATCCGTGCGGGAATCGATATCGTCAGCGACGGCGAGCAGACCCGCCAGCACTTCGTGACCACCTTTATTGAACACCTGAGCGGCGTGGATTTTGAGAACCGCCAGACCGTGCGCATTCGTAACCGCTATGACGCCAGCGTGCCGACCGTGGTCTCCGCCGTCGCGCGCCAGAAGCCGGTCTTCGTCGACGATGCAAAATACCTGCGCCAGCTGACGGACAAGCCCATCAAGTGGGCTCTTCCGGGGCCGATGACCATGATCGACACCCTTTACGACGCGCACTACAAAAGCCGCGAAAAGCTGGCCTGGGAGTTTGCCAAAATTCTCAACCAGGAAGCGCGTGAGCTAGAGGCCGCAGGCGTCGATATTATCCAGTTTGATGAACCGGCCTTTAACGTCTTTTTTGACGAGGTCAACGACTGGGGCATCGCCGCGCTGGAGCGCGCCATTGAAGGGCTGAAGTGCGAGACCGCGGTCCACATCTGCTACGGCTACGGCATCAAGGCCAATACTGACTGGAAAAAGACGCTCGGATCCGAGTGGCGCCAGTACGAAGAGGCCTTCCCTAAGCTGCAGACCTCTAACATCGACATCATCTCCCTGGAGTGCCACAACTCACGCGTGCCGATGGACCTGCTGGAGCTGATCCGCGGCAAGAAAGTGATGGTTGGCGCGATTGACGTAGCAACCAACACGGTTGAAACGCCGGAGGAAGTGGCCGATACGCTGCGAAAAGCGCTGCAGTTTGTGGATGCGGATAAGCTTTACCCTTCAACCAACTGCGGCATGGCTCCGCTTTCACGTCAGGTCGCGAACGGCAAGCTGAAAGCGCTTAGCGCCGGGGCCGAGATTATTCGCAAAGAGCTCGGGGCGTAATTTCTTACGTTTGCCAGTACGGCGGCGTACCAAAGCGCTCGACGTAGTAATCAATCACCGCCCTGACGTTCAGGGGCGGATGACGCGCATTCGGGTAGATCGCCGCGATGGTCTGCGGCTCCGTGTTGATCCCGCATTCATGCTCCGGCAGGAGCGACACCAGTTCGCCGCTTTTTAGCCTTTCACTTACCAGCCAGTCGGGAAACAGCACGATCCCCATTCCGCCCAGCGCGGCAACCAGCAGTGTTTCAGCATTGTTGGACGTCATCAGCGGCGCAACGGGGTAGTGAACCCACGCCTCATTTGTCCGGCGAATCAGCCAGCGGTTAGGCCCGGACGATCCGCGATAGACAAGGCAGCGATGATGCGTCAGGTCCTCCGGCCTGTCCGGCGCGCCGTGCTGTTGCAGATAGGACGGCGACGCCGCCAGATGATAAAACTGCCGCCCAAGCACCCGCGCGTGAAACGAGGAGTCCGTCAGCGTGCCGATGCGGAACAGTACGTCGGCGGCATCCCGGTGGGGATCGATAAAATCATCGGTGAGCGTCAAATCAAGGTTAAGCCGGGGGAAACGCGCCGAAAGCCCCGCCAGGCCAGGGGCAACGTGACGCTGCCCAAAAAATACCGGGCAGTTAATGCGAATCAGGCCGGTTGGCTCGATAGATCGCTCATCCAGCTCCCGGCGCGCCTCCTCAAGACTTCCCGCCATCGTTCGGGCATAGCGGATAAAAAGATGGCCGCTTTCCGTCGGGATCACGGCTCGCGTATTGCGATAAAAAAGCTGCTGGCCAATCGCGTCCTCAAGCTGGTGGATCACTCGTGATACCTGCGACGCGGATATCCCTTCCCGCCGCGCAACCACGGAGAAATTCTGCGATTCATAGACCGCGATGAAGATCAGCAGCGCGCGAATACTGATATTTCCGGCATCGATCATTAATGCATTTCCTGCAGAGGTGTTTCCTGCATTATGGCATTTTTCTCACTGTTGATACGCCGTATTCTTCGTCGCCTGAACAACAAGAGAGCATGTGTTATGCAAATTATTTTGATTTTACTGGTGGTTGCAGGCGGGATGGGCCTCTCCGTCGAGGCGGGACTGCTGGGGCCGCTGGGAGGAAAAGTTGGGGACTTATGGGCGACCTTCAGCATTTTTGGCGTCGGCGCCGCGCTGACGTTTCTGCTGATGCTGTTTTTCAGCCCGCGCAACAGCCCGTCGTTTTTCGCCCAGCCGGGCTGGCAGCTGCTCGGCGGGGTGCTCGGTCCGGTATACGTGGTCATCCTGACCGTGGCGACTCCCGCCATCGGCATCGCCATGACCATGATTGGCATTCTGGCAGGCCAGGTCTTTAAAAGCCTGATCATTGACCACTACGGCCTGCTGGGTACGCCGCACAGGAAGATCAACGGGAAGCGCATTATTGCGCTGGGATTCATCATTGCGGCACTGGTTCTGGTCGCGCAGGGGTAACGTATGACATTGATTATGATTCTTCTGGCCGTCTGCGGCGGCGCGACGCTGAGCATTCAGGCCGCCATTAACGGCCAGCTCGGCAACAGCGTGGGCGTGTTTAAAAGCGCGTTTCTGACCTTTTCCGTCGGCGCGCTGGTGACCGCCCTGCTCATTTTCTTCTTTGAACCTAAGCAGGCGGCCACGCTGCTGGACGTGCCGAAATGGCAGCTCCTCGGGGCGATGTTTGGCGTGCCCTATATCGTGATTATGGTGCTTGCCATACAGCGCATCGGGACCGCCGTCGCCACGGTGGCGGTGATCTTCGGCCAGCTCACCATGAGCATGCTGATTGATAACTTTGGCTGGCTGGGTAATGCGGCCATTCCCTTTTCGCCGAGCCGTCTGGGGGCGGTGGTCTGCCTGGGGATTGCGCTTGTCTTTATTTACTCGGGTAGTAAAACCCGTTCTGCCGGGGCATGACATCACACCTTGCGGACACAGTGTAGACACGAAACAGTTCCCTCGCCCCTTTGGGGAGAGGGTTAGGGTGAGGGGGAACATACGGCTGTAGTGGTCATTCCGTTCACTTTATGTTCCTTGCTACTCTGTAACGACATGACCTGTGAACGTGCCAGGGTGGCTCAATCGCCACCACCCTGGCGACCCGGGCTCCCGGCGGTAAATCGCCGCTTCGCGGTCCCTTCGGCTTATTCCTTCCGGCTTATCGGGGACGGGCGGAGGTAACATCCCTGTAAAGCCCGCCCTCTCGGCGCATCCCTGCGCCTCGCCCCGGCCTGCAGGAAACGCCTCAGCGATTTACAGCCGGACCAGGTCATCGCTGCAAAATAATCATGTCATTTAAAAAATCCGAATCGCTTCTGGTTACAAATTGAGTGGGGATCCCTTATCCCTTGGTGAAAAACAACGTCACCGTCGCGACGGTGACGCCCAGCTTCTTCAGCTCGGTCTTATTAAACAGATGCGTCTCATCCTGCAGGTACATCCAGTCGTCGAACTTCAGCAGCCAGGTGCTGCCGTTGGCCTTAACGTTCATGCTGTAATGCCAGTTAAAGGCGTTGCCTGCGGCCTGCCCCGTGGCAACTCCCTCGATATCCCCCGCAGTTCCTTCGTAGCGATCGTTCCCCAGCCGACGGATGTGCCAGACCCGCTGCTGCTTCTCGCCATCGTCGTAGACAAAGTGCTCATTCAGCGTCAGCTTATCGCCGATAACATCCCCGGCAATCTCCACGTGAAAGCGGCGGAGCTGTTTACCGCTGCGATCCTGCACCATGCCCCACGCTTCGGTTTTGCCCTGAAAATAGTGGAAGATATCAAGCCGAGGCTGCTGCTCTTTATACTCGGCCACCTCGGTGCTACAGCCCGCCAGCAGCATCGTCAATGCCAGCGCCATCATCAGAATACGTTTCATTTTTGGCCTCCGATTAACTGCTGACGCAGTTCAGGATATTGCGTGCGGGGATCGAGCCAGATGGCCAGAAAGCGGGTGCTGAACGCCTCTGACTGGCGCGGTCCGAGTGGGATAAAGGTTTTTTGGGTCGCCGGCTCGCGATACCAGAACTGCCCCTGCTTATTATTGAGAACAAACGCCAGCTGCGAGCCCGGTCGCACATCCGGCCACAGCGACTCAAGCATCCGCAGCCAGGCTTCACTTTGCGGTTCCTGCGCCAGGATGCCCTGCGCCTGCCACTGGTCGCGGGTCGCCTCAACCAGCTCGCCCCGATCGATGTCGCGCGCGTAGGTAATAATCAGCGCCTGATCCTGATTCTCCCCGCTGTAACGGCCATCCGGCGTGAGCAGCTGAGAGGTATAGACGGTGAACGGTCCCCAGGTGAGCGTGGCGTCGCCCACCTTCCGCCAGGCCAGCCAGTCGGCGGACTGCGCAACGGGAACCACCAGCGCCAGCCAAAACAGCAGAACCGCAGCTCTCATTTTTGTCTCCCCATTAGCAGGTGGAAAAACAGCATTAGCACCAGCCAGCCCGGTGCCATCCAGCTGACGACGATAAAGGTGGGCTCCAGAAACGTGATGCCCCCCAGCCTCTCGCCAAACAGGTAGGCCACCGGCCCGCCCACGGCGGCCAGCAGGGTCAGCAGCCAGCCGGGTAACGTGGTGGTCCGCGTCAGCTGCGTCCAGACCGTGGCGAACATCAGCCACAGCGCCACCATCCATAGCGGCATTACGGACTCGCCCGTGAAGGCAATCAGCCCGGTCAAGGCCCAGAGCGCGTCAAGCAGGCTGCCCGCCGCCGCAAGCCCGAGAGCGTAAAAACGGTACGTTGACGGCAAAAGCAGGCACGCCAGGATCGCCAGCGCGAACCAGATAATCAGGCCCTTTTCGCGAAAGATAACCACCAGCGCCCAGTAAAGATCGAACGCGACGGCCAGCAGGAAGACCTGAAGATAATGTCTCATACGCGCTCGGCGGTCAGCTGCACCACGCTGATGGTGCGAGCGTTGAACCCGGCTTCGCAGTAGCCAAAGTAGTACAGCCACATCCGGCGGAACCGGTCATCGAAGCCGAGCTTTTCAATCTCCTGCCAGGCGTGGACGAAGCGCTGCCGCCAGTGTGCCAGCGTGCGGGCATAGTCTGGCCCCATGTCGAAGAGGTTGCGCACCACGAAATCGGTGTGGCGCGTCATCAGCTCGTTCATCGCCGTAATGCTCGGCAGGAAGCCGCCGGGAAAAATGTAGCGCTGGATGAAATCGACGCTTTTGCTGTAGTCGCGATAGCGCTGGTCCTGAATGGTAATGGCCTGAATCGCCATCCGCCCCCCGGGGCGCAGCCGCGCCTGGCAGGTGCGGAAGAACGTGGGCAAATAGCGTTGCCCCACTGCTTCAATCATCTCTATAGAGACCAGCTTGTCGTACTGGCCGGTGAGGTCACGATAGTCGCAGAGCAGCACCTCAACCCGGTCCTGCAGCCCGGCGCGGGCGATCCGCTCGGTCGCCCAGTTATATTGTTCCTGCGACAGCGTGGTGGTGGTCACCCGACAGCCGTAGTGACGGGCGGCAAATTCCGCCATCGCCCCCCAGCCGGTGCCGATTTCCAGCAGATGGTCAGCCGGGCCTAGCGCCAGCTGGTCGCACAGACGCGCCATTTTGGCCTGCTGAGCCGCCGTGAGATCCTGCTCATCGGCGGTAAACAGCGCGCTGGAGTAAAGCAGCTCTTCATCCAGAAAGTGGGAATAAAAGGTGTTGCCCAGATCGTAATGGGCGGCAATATTTTCGCGCGCCTGGGCGCGGGAGTTACGCCGCGTCCAGTGGCGTAAACGTTCCAGCGGTCGGCCGAGCAGGCGAAAGCCTTTTTCCAGACGGCCAAGCACCTCGCTGTTCAGGGCCAGCAGCTCCAGAAGCGGCGTGAGCTGCGCGGTTTCCCATTCCCCGTCCATCCAGGCTTCTGCCGCAGCAAGGCTCCCGCCCGTTAAGACGCGCCAGTAGACGCCGGGCGTAAGGATCTGCACGTCGGCGTGCAGCCTGGAGGATGTCTCACCAAAATGAAAGGTCTGCGCGCCTTCACGCAGGGTGAGCGAGCCGCCGCGAATGCCGCTTAACAGACGAAACAGCAGCCATCGCGCGATGCGGACGTTGCGCGGGATATCGGGTTCTAGCGCAAAGACGGGATCGGTCATGAGCGTTCACTCCTGCTGACGGGATGGTTATACAGCGGCACGCGCTTGAGCCAGAGCCGCAGCGCCTGCCAGTAGATGGCAAAAACGGTTTTCAGGGTCATAAGAGGAATACGCAGCAGCAGCGAGCGTAGCGCCGGGCGCGTCAACGGCTCCCGACGCAGCGCCAGCGTGGCGTCAAAGACCTTCTCGTCCTGATGGTTTTCAATATGCATATGCAGCGTGTTATCGGGGGCGTTAAAGCGCCAGTGATACATCATGTCCATCGGGTTAAAGGGGGAAACGTGAAACGCTTTTTCCGTGGGCTGCGCATCCTGTCCGTTGACGGCATAGTAATGGCGTTCGTTCCACGGCGTGTTACGCACCTCCGCCAGCACCCAGCGCAGCGTTCCCTTCCCGTCGTAGCAGTAGTAAAAGTTGACCGGATTGAAGTGAAAGCCGAAATAGCGCAGCTGCGTCAGAAGCATGACCCGCCCGTCCGTACGCTCGCCGGTCAGGCTCTCCAGCCTGCTCAGCACGTTCTCCTTGAGCGGCGCGCCGAGCGGATAGTCCGCGTTATGGAACGAGGCGGCGGCAAAGCGATTGCGCCGCACCCCGACGGACGGCAGCAGCGGCAGCTCGTCGAGATCCAGCCAGGCCATAAAGACGCTGTAGCTGAATTCGTGGTTTTTCGGCTGGAGGCGGCGGTGGCGCAGTACGCCGTGATAGAGGCAGCTGTTCATCTCAGTTCCCCTCTCCGGCGGCGATGGCATTCACCACGTCCAGCGCGCTGCGCACGCCGTCTTCATGGAAACCGTTGTACCAGTACGCTCCGCAGTACCAGCTCCGCCGATGTCCGTTGATCTCGCCGCGCCGGGCCTGCGCCCGCCAGCTTTGCGGATTAAACAGCGGGTGTTCATAGACAAAGCGCTGCAGAACGAAGCGTTCATCCACCGGTGCGTCCGGATTCAGGGTGACGCAGAACAGCGGGCTCCCCTCAGGCAGCCCCTGCAGAATGTTCATGTTGTAAGTCACGCAGGCGCTGGCCTGCTCCCGAGCGCCCAGACGGTAGTTCCAGCTGGCCCACGCGCGCTGGCGCACCGGCAGCCAGCGCGGATCGCTGTGTAACACCACCTCGTTGCGCTGCCAGCCGATATCGCCAAGCACCTCGCGCTCTGCGGGCGTCGGGTCATCAAGCATCGCCAGGGCCTGGGCGGAGTGGCAGGCAAAAATCACCCGATCGAAGGTATGGCTGCAATTTTCAAGCTGAAGCGTCACGCCGTGCTCGTGGCGGGCCACACGCTGCACCGGCGCGTTGAGGCGCAGCGTAAGCCGGTCCCCCAGCTTGTCGAGCATGGCGCGGATATACTCCCGCGAGCCCCCCGGCACCACGTACCACTGCGGGCGCTGGGTAATATCCAGCAGGCCGTGGTTCTGGAAGAAACGTAAAAAGAGCGGCAGCGGGAAACGCTTCATCTCCTGCAGCGACGACGACCAGATGGCGGCCCCCATCGGCAGAATGTAGTGGCGCGCAAAAAACGGCGTGAAGCCGTGCTGTTGCAAAAACGTCTCCAGCGTGGCGTTAGGGTCGACCTCACCCTCCAGCGCCCGTTTTGCCAGGCGATTGAAGCGGACGATCTCGCCGAGCAGCCGCCAGAATGCCGGATTCACCAGGTTTCGGCGCTGGGCAAACAGCGACGTCAGCGTGTGGCCGTTGTACTCAAGCCCCGTCGCCGGATTGTGCACCGAAAAGCTCATCTGCGTTTTTTGCCCGCTGATGCCCAGCTCGCTGAGCAGGCCCATAAAGCGCGGATAGGTGCGGTCATTGTAGACGATAAACCCGGTGTCGATCGCATAGTTACCCTGCGGCGTCGATACGTCCACCGTTGCGGTATGGCCGCCCGGCGTGGATCCCGCCTCGAACAGGGTAACCTGATGGTGCCCGGCCAGCCGCCAGGCGCAGGTGAGCCCGGCAATGCCGCTGCCGATAATCGCAATGTTCATGAACGCACCATCCTGCGCAGCAGCGCGCGCTGAAGAGACGCGGGCAGCCCGGAGAGCAGCCGCAAAATGAAGCCAAACCCGGTGGGAAACGCGATGTGCATTTCCCCTGCCGCCAGCCCGGTACGGATCGCCCTGACCGCCGCGTCAACGCTCACCCTGCCAGGCATGGCAAAATCGTTTTTTTGCGTCAGCGGCGTATCAACAAAGCCCGGAGAGACGACCGTGACGGCAATCCCTTTTGGCTCCCAGTCCAGGCGCAGGCTCTCGGCAAACCAGCTCAGCGCCGCTTTGGACGCGCCGTAGGCCTCTGCCCGAGGAAAAGGCAGCCAGTGGGCCATGGAGCTCACCAGCACCACGCGGTTTCCCGCGACCAGCTGCGGCTGTAGCGCCTCAAGACAGTTCACCGGGCCGAGGAAATTTGTCGCCATTACCCGCTCCACCAGCGCCGCATCCACCACGCCCCCGTCGAGATATTCGCAGGTACCGGCGCAGAGAATAATCAGATCGGCGTAGCTGCCGGTCAGCGCCTGGCGACAGGCGTCCCTGTCTGTCATATCGAACAGGCGAACGGTGAGGTTGGGACAGGTTTTATGCAGTGCTTCCAGACGCGCCGGATCGCGCCCGCAGGCAATCACATGGTAGCCGTCAGCGGAGAAGGATTTCGCCAGCCCGGCACCGATACCCGAGCTTGCGCCGGTAATCAGTACCGTCTTCATGATTTGACCCTCCGCTTCACGCCGCGAACCGCCCAGCCAAGCAGGGGAAGATGTTCGTAGATCATCTCACCCGCATCGTAGTAGTCGCGCTGGCGCGTGATGAGGTCGTTTTTGGTCTCAACGACCGAACAGCCCGGCAGTTCGAGCGGCTCTCCCCCGGCAATGCGCGGGTGCGACCAGTGCATCACCCAGGTGACGGCAAACCGGTTTTCGCCGCACAGTGGGTCATCGATGGTAAAACGGCAATGCTCGACGTTGGCCAGTAAATGGGTGAAATAGCGCTGAAGCGCGAAAATCCCGTCATGCTCGCCGAACGGATCGATAAGCGTGGCGTTCGCATCATAAAGTCCAACCAGCGCGGACGGCGGCTGGCTATCCAGCGCGGCGTAGTAATCAACAAACCGATTCACGACAGAGGGCAACGTGCTCATGGGTCACATCCTGGCTGTATACAACGTGGCGTAATCGCATAATTAAAACTTACACAATTAACGTTATTTGTCCAAGTTTGTGATGGCCTATTTTTTATTTTTAATATATATCAATAATTTAAAGTCGTGCAAAAGAGTGGGTTTTGTAGGCCGGGTAAGGCGCAGCCGCCACCCGGCTTTAACTTTCAGGATATCCTTAAGGCAAACTCGCCGGTCTTCTTCCAGGCTTATCCTTTTTATTCATAAGGATGCCCTCGTGAAACGTTTCTTTTTCTCCCTTTTCTCCAGCCCCGAGTCCCTGCTCCAGGTAATGAGCCAGCAGGAAATTATTGAAGCCGTTGAAGATGGCGATCGCATCATTATCGACCAGGACGGGAACGCCTCGGTGAACTACAAAAGCAACGAGGTGCGGCAGGATTTTCTGCGTCACGTAAACACGCTGAAGAGGGCCTGATATGGGAACGGCGATATTTATGGTGCTGATGGTGTGCGGGTACTGGTACACCAGTCGCGATCTGTCGACCCGCTTTAAAATCAAACGCTCCTTTGGCTGGGACGTTTATTTCCTTGTGGCGCTGTACGGCTGTATCTTCGTTCTGCAGGGCGTGATTGCTACGGGGCTGCTCTGGCTGCTTCTGCTTGTCCTTTCCGCCGCCAATAACGCCTTTCACTTTGCCTCACCGAAATACACCGACTGGCAAATCGACTTTATGAACTGGAGTTTTTTAGGCATTCAGGCGCCGGTGGTCGTGATGCTGGCGTTTGCCATTCTGTTTTGCCTGTACCGCTCTAACTGGGCGGGCAGCGCGAGGCTGGACGGCGAAAGCCGGAAAAAGCTCTACAAGCGTCTTGCCCAGTCGAGCGGAATTGAACAACTGCTGTACCAGTGCATGGAGCAAGGCGAGCTGGCGCAGGTGACGCTCCGGTCGAGGCGAATTTACGTCGGCATGATCCACACCGCGACGCTGGAATATGAAAAAACGGCCAATATCGTGCTGATCCCGATGTTGAGCGGGTACAGAGACGCGAAGACGATGAATATGCGCATCGAGAATAATTACAGCAGGTGGTATGCGGAGCATGACATCACGCTCGACTCCGAACCCCGCAGCGCCATGTCGTTCCGCAAGGTGATTTTGCTCAATCAGATTGAGAGCATTTCACTGTTCGATCCCGCCAGCGCCAGCGCGCTGTCTCTGGCACAGCGGGACGTGAAGGATCGTTGATACTAAAGCCGGGTGGCGCTGCGCTTACCCGGCCTAAGATTCTGAGCCGTTTGTAGGCCCGTGCAGGCGCAGCGTCGATGGGGAAAACTCATTATTTGTACGTTGTCAGCAATCTGATACCCGTTTTTAATGGGCTTATTACTGCATCTGTATCCATGCCCATTTGTGCATGGATAATGGCGCCGTCAACCAACAACATGATTTGATTAACGATCTGCTCATCAGCTATGCCCATCAGCAGCGCAATGATTTTCCTGGTGTCGGATTTATGATCGCGGCATATCTCTTTTATTTCGCTTTCAATATCTTCGGATTTGGCCTCTGCGCTGGCGTTAATAAACGCACAGCCGTGAAACTCGGGTGAAACAAACCATTCGTAAAGCGTTGCAGAAATCGCATCAGCAGGTATTTCGCCTTCATCAAGATGTCGACGCAGCGTGGATTCAAACCAGCTCATCCATATTTCATGCCGATAGTGTAAATAGGCGAGAATAAGTAAACTCTTGCTCGGAAAATGGCGATAAAACGTCACCTTCGTTACTTTCGCCTCTTTAATCAGCGTATCCACCCCCGTCGCCCTGAATCCCGTGGAATAAAACAGATCGTGAGCGGTACGTAATATCTTATCCCTGACGCTGATTTTTGTTTCGTTGCTTGCGGGTTCTGTTTTCATTTTTTCGACGGCCTCAAAAAGAGTGTTGACAGCGTTATTTTTCAGGCATAGATTACAGCAAGTAGACAGATCTGTCTACATTAAATCACACTGAGGTTATCGCCATGAATACACGTCCTCCTTTACCGCCCTTCACCCGTGAAAGCGCCATCGAAAAAGTCAGGCTGGCAGAAGATGGCTGGAACAGTCGCGACCCGGCGAAAGTTGCGCTGGCCTATACGCTGGATACCCAGTGGCGTAACCGCGCAGAATTCGCCACCAACCGTGAGCAGGCGCAGGGCTTCCTGGAGCGAAAATGGAAAAAAGAGCTGGACTATCGCCTGATTAAGGAGCTCTGGGCATTTACGGATAACCGGATCGCGGTGCGCTATGCCTATGAATGGCATGATGATTCCGGCAACTGGTTCCGCTCTTACGGCAATGAAAACTGGGAGTTCGAACCGGACGGGTTGATGAAGCGTCGTTTTGCCTGCGTAAACGATATGCCGATAAAAGAATCCGAGCGCCTGTTCCACTGGCCGCTGGGCAGACGCCCGGACGATCACCCTTCGCTGAGCGACCTGGGGTTATAGGATTTTCGCATCGCTCCGGGGCGCCCCGGAGTGATGAGTTTACAGCGCGCCGAGTTGTTTCATCAGCGTCAGGTTATCCTCAATATGCCAGTTCGCCACAATTTTACCGTCATTAACTTCATAGATATCCGTGGCGATAAAGTCTATTTTCTGCCCCTTTCCTTTCAGCTTGCCAAATGTTCCTGTGAAGGTGCCGTGAAAATGTAAATGGGAGACCACGCGATTGCCTGAAATAATCATCTGCTCAACGTCGCAGCGTAAATCCGGCACGGCGGCACGAAACGCCCGAGAGGCTAAAATAGCGCCTTCGGGTCCTTGCTTACGACCTTCCGGAGGCGTTTTATCCACGAAATTTACCGCCAGGGCATCACGCGCCAGGGCTTCATTGCCCGTATTCCAGAACGAGGCATACTCTCTGGCAACGGCTTCATTCGCCTTTAATTGCGCCTGCGGCAGAGTCTTATCGACAATAAGCTGCTGCGGTTTCACCCACGCCGCCTGCGCCGAATAAGCGGTTGCCGACAGACCAATAAAAATAAGCGGCGTTAAGGCAAAACGAAAATAGGTCGAAGAGTTCATCATTTTTCTCTCAATCATTTATCAGGATCACGGCAGGGTGGGATAATCGGTATACCCCGTGGCATTGCCGCCAAACAGCGTGGCGGGGTCGCGCACCTGGGCCAGCGGCAGCTGGTGCGCCAGCCGGTGGGGTAAATCCGGGTTGGCAATAAACGGCCGTCCGAAGGCAATTAAATCGGCATAGCCGGCAGCAAGGATCTCTTCCGCTTTTTCAAGGTTATAGTTCCCCGCGACGATAAGGGTTCCGCTAAACGTCTCGCGTAGCGATTGACGGAAATGCTCAGGAATCTGCGGCGCGTCGTCCCAGTCGGCTTCCGCAAGGTGGATAAACGCCATCCCCTTTTGTTCGCACCAGGCCGCAAGCGCGAGTATGGCCTCAGAGACCTGCGGGTCGTTCATCCCGCGCTGGGTAATAAACGGCGAAAGACGGATGCCGGTACGTTCGTGGCCAATCGCCTCGGCAATCGCGCTTAACACTTCCTGCGCAAAGCGGATCCGGTTAGCCAGCGTGCCGCCGTACTCGTCCGTGCGTTTGTTGGAGGTTTGACGCAGAAACTGGTCGATCAGATAGCCGTTTCCGCCGTGAACCTCCACGCCGTCAAACCCGGCCTGAACGGCATTGAGTGCCGCCTGGCGATAGTCTGCGATGATGCTGTGGATATCCTTGCGCGAGAGCGTTCTCGGCTGCGGGCAGTCAACCATCTGGCCTTCCCCCTGTTCATTCACCACCCACACCTGCGCGTCCGGAGCCAGCGCTGACGGAGCGACGGGCAGACCGTCCTGATGAAAGCTGGCGTGCGACATTCGCCCCACGTGCCAGAGTTGAGAAAAAATGACGCCGCCCGCCTGATGCACGACGCCTGTGGTGAGCTGCCATCCTGAAACCTGCTCCGGCGAATGGATGCCGGGCGTCCAGGAGTACCCCTGCCCCTGAGGCGAGATCTGCATGGCTTCGGTGATGATTAACCCCGCGCTGGCCCGCTGCCGGTAATACTCCGCCATCAGCGCGGAGGGAATGTTGCCCGGCTGAAGGGAGCGCGCGCGGGTCATCGGCGCCATGACGATACGATTTTTCAGGTCCAGCGAACCCAGCCTGTAGCGTTCAAAGAGTGAAGCAGGTTTCATGTTTACATCCCTTATGGTTTGGATGAAATCACTTTACAGTCGGCGTCCGTTTTTGATAATTACGCTAAAAGCAGATGCACTTTTCGGAAAAAATGAATAATGGGTAAACTCGAAGACATGGCATTACTGGTCGAAGTGGCCGAGGCCGGAGGTCTTTCCGCCGCCGGACGACGCCTGTCGCTTTCCCCTGCCACCATGACGGCCAGGCTAAAGGCGATTGAAGAGCGTTACCAGACGCGCCTGTTTCACCGCTCAACGCGGTCCCTCACCCTGACCCGCGCCGGGGAAGAGTTTTACCACGCCGCGCTGCGCGTGCTGGAAGAGGTGCATCACGCCGAGTCGCTGCTGACGCAAAAAGAGGGCGTGCTCAGCGGCAATATTCGCCTCTCTGCGCCCTCGGACTTTGGCAGACAGTATCTCAGCCCCGCCGTCGTCGAATTTTCCCGCCGCCATCCTGAGGTTAAATTTTTCATCTCGCTAAGAGAACACGTGGAGGATCTGGTCGCTAACCGGCTGGATATGAGCGTGCGCTTTGGCAACCTGCCGGACAGCAGCCTTGTCGTTCGGAACATCCGCCCGAACCATCGGGTGCTGGTCGCCTCCGGGGCGTATCTTAACGAGCACGGCGTCCCCGCCACGTTTGCCGATTTAGCCCGGCACCGCTGCCTGGCGCTGGAATCGCAGGGGGTAGTGATGAATGAATGGCGTTTTGAACATGAGGGAGAGGAAAGCGTTATTCGCGTCGAACCCGCCATGGCGTGCGACGACGGGGCATTGCTTCGTCAGTGGGCGCTCGGCGGGGCTGGCATCGCGGGCAAATCGTGGTGGGACGTCAAAGACGACGTTGAGGCCGGAAGGCTGACGGTGCTGTTTGCCGACAGCTTTACCGGCTTTAGCCGCTACGATCGCAAAGATGTCGGTCTGCAGTTTGTATATCCGCAGCGCAAGCTGCAGCCGCTCCAGGTCACGGCATTTAGCCAGTTTTTTCTCGACTGGCTTAAAAAACATTAACGGAAAAACAGTGATACACTTACTCCACCTGGCCGATTGTTCCATCTTCACGACACTGGATAAAACAAATAACCAAAGTACGAAATGGTCACTCGTCGCCACCCGTCACGCTAAGCTTACATAATGACTAAAACTATGAACGCACCATCAATACGTGGTCCACTTGACCATTCTGTCAGAGAGCAGATCGTCGAAGCGGCTTTTGAGCACTTCGGTCACTACGGCTATGAAAAAACCACCGTTGCCGAGCTGGCTAAATCCATCGGTTTTTCAAAGTCCTACATCTATAAGTTCTTCGATTCCAAACAGGCCATCGGCGAGGTGATCTGCGCTAACCGCCTGGAGTTAATTATGTCTGCAGTGCTGTCCGCCATCGAGGGTGCGCCGACAGCAAGCGAAAAATTACGCCGTCTTTTCAAAGCGCTTACCGAGGCGGGAAGCGAGCTGTTTTTCCACGACCGTAAGCTGTACGACATTGCCGCCGTCGCCGCACGCGAGCAATGGCCGTCGACGGAGCGCTATGCGGAAAGCCTGCTGAAGCTGATTGAGAGCATCATTATTGAAGGCAGGCAGGCCGGAGAGTTTGAACGAAAAACCCCGCTGGACGAGATCACTCAGGCTATCCACATGGTGATGTGTCCTTTTATCAATCCCAACCAGCTGCAGTACAACCTCGAGATGGCCCCTGCTGCGGCGGTGCTGCTCTCTTCACTGATTTTAAGAAGCCTGGCCCCCTGATTTGTGACCATTGACATTTTTGGTCACCAGTCAGAGAATGCGGATACCGTCCTGTTACGTCAAAAAGGTTTCCCATGCTCAGGCTCACTTCAGCCCGCGTTGCCGTTTGTCTCCTGCCGTTCGCCCTGGCGGCGTGCGGCGACATTTCCGCGAGTGTCGATCCGCGCACAAAGCCACCGCTCGTCCGCTCCGCCTCCGTCGAGCTGGCGACCACGTCCGCCCGCGCCTTCACGGGCGTGGTGGTTGCCAGAACGCAAAGCGATTTAGGTTTCAGAGTTCAGGGTAAAATCCTTGAACGACTGGTCGAGACGGGGCAGACCGTCAAACAGGGTCAGCCCTTGCTGCGCCTGGATCCCGTTGACCTGAAACTGCAGGCGCAGGCGCAGCAGCGCGCGGTGGATGCGGCCCAGGCCCGGGCGAGAAAAGCGTCCAGCGATGAGGCGCGCTATCGCGGCCTTGTGGCGTCCGGCGCCGTGTCCGCCTCGGAGTATGACCAGATCAAAGCCGCGGCCGATACGGCCAGGGCCGATCTCAGCGCCGCAAGGGCGCAGGCCAGCGTGGCGCAAAACGCCACGGGCTATGCCGTACTGCTGGCGGATTCAGACGGCGTGGTGATGGAGACGCTCGTCGAGCCGGGTCAGGTCGTCAGCGCCGGGCAGGTGGTCATCAGGCTCGCCCGAGCGGGACAGCGCGAAGCGCTCGTGCAGCTTCCGGAAACGCTGCGCCCTGCCGTCGGCAGCGAAGCGCAGGCCACGCTTTATGGCAATGAAAAACACCCGGTTACCGCAACGCTGCGCCTGCTCTCTGACTCGGCCGATGCCACGACACGCACCTATGAGGCCCGCTACGTGCTGGATGGCCTGCTGGCGAACGCGCCGCTGGGGGCGACCGTCACGCTGAATATTCAGGACAATAAGGCGGAAGGCGAGATCATGCAGGTCCCGCTGGCGTCTCTTTATGATGCCGGAAAAGGTCCCGGCGTCTGGCGCATTTCCGCCCGCCCGGCGAAGGTCGCATGGACGCCCGTCACGGTGCTGAGCGTGGGGGAAGACGCGGTGCAGGTCACGGGCGGCGTGAAGCCCGGGGAGAAGATTGTGGCGTTAGGCGCACATCTGCTGCACGAAGGTGAAGTCGTCAGGCTTGCAGAACAACGCAATGCCGCCCTGGCGGAGAACACGCCATGAGCGGAAGCCGCTTCAACCTGTCGGCGCTGGCCGTTCGCGAACGTTCCATCACGCTGTTTCTGATCGTTCTGGTTACCCTCGCCGGAATCTACGCCTTCTTCGGGCTTGGCCGCGCGGAAGACCCGCCCTTCACGGTGAAGCAGATGACGGTGATAGCCGTCTGGCCGGGTGCGACCGCGCAGGAGATCCAGGATCAGGTCGCCGAACCGCTGGAAAAGCGCCTGCAGGAACTTAAATGGTATGACCGTACCGAAACCTATACCCGTCCCGGCATGGCGTTTATCACGCTGTCACTGCAGGACAAGACCCCGCCTGAAGAGGTGCAGGAGGAGTTCTATCAGGCGCGTAAGAAGCTTGGCGATGAATCTCAACGCCTTCCGGCGGGCGTCATCGGCCCGATGATCAATGACGAATTCTCGGATGTCACCTTTGCCCTCTTTGCCCTGAAAGCGAAAGGCGAACCGCAGCGGCAGCTGGTACGTGACGCCGAAGGCCTGCGCCAGCAGCTTCTGCACGTCTCCGGCGTGAAGAAAGTGAACATTATCGGCGAACAGGCCGAGCGGATTTATATCTCATTCTCCCATGACCGCCTGGCGACGATAGGACTCTCGCCGCAGGATATTTTCAACGCCCTCAACAGCCAGAACGCGTTAACCGCGGCGGGCTCCATTGAGACGCGTGGCGCGCAGATTTTTATCCGCATGGACGGCGCGTTCGATGAACTGCAGAAAATCCGCGATACGCCTTTTGTCGCGCAGGGCAAAACGGTCAGGCTGTCCGATGTGGCAACGGTGGAGCGCGGCTACGAAGATCCTCCGACAATGCTGATACGCAACCAGCATGAACCCGCCCTTCTGCTGGGCATCGTGATGCGCGAAGGCTGGAACGGCCTGGCGCTGGGGAAAGCGCTGGATGCGGAAGCGGCAAAAATTAATGATAGCCTGCCGCTTGGCATGACCCTGACCAAAGTCACCGACCAGTCCGTGAACATCCGTTCGTCGGTCGATGAATTTATGGTCAAATTCTTCGTCGCCCTGCTGGTGGTCATGGTGGTTTGTTTTCTCAGCATGGGCTGGCGCGTGGGGGTGGTCGTCGCGGCGGCGGTACCGCTGACGCTGGCGGTCGTCTTCGTGGTGATGGAAGCCGCGGGAATCAACTTCGACCGCGTGACGCTAGGCTCCCTGATCCTCGCCCTCGGCCTGCTGGTTGACGATGCCATCATCGCCATCGAAATGATGGTGGTTAAAATGGAGGAAGGTTACGACAGAATCAAAGCCTCGGCCTTCGCCTGGAGCCATACCGCCGCGCCGATGCTGGCCGGGACGCTGGTGACGGCCATTGGCTTTATGCCGAATGGTTTTGCCCAGTCGACCGCCGGGGAATACACCAGCAACATGTTCTGGATTGTCGGTCTCGCCCTGATTGCCTCATGGTTTGTCGCGGTGGTGTTCACGCCGTATCTTGGGGTAAACATCCTGCCCGCGATCCCCAAGGTAGAAGGCGGTCATGCCGCCATCTACAACACGCCTCGCTATAACCGCTTTCGCCAGCTGCTTGGCCGCGTGATCGCCAAAAAATGGCGGGTGGCCGGGGCGGTTGTCGCCATTTTCATTCTGGCCGTGCTCGGCATGGGGCTGGTCAAAAAACAGTTCTTCCCAACCTCCGATCGCCCGGAAGTGCTCGTTGAGGTACAGATGCCCTACGGCACCTCGATTGAGCAAACCAGCGCCGCCACGGCAAAAATAGAAGCGTGGCTGGGCCAGCAGCCTGAAGCCAAAATCGTCACGGCCTATGTTGGTCAGGGTTCGCCCCGCTTTTATCTGGCGATGGCGCCCGAGCTGCCCGACCCGTCTTTTGCGAAAATCGTGATCCTGACGGACGGCGAGACGTCGCGCGAGGCGCTCAAGCGCCGGCTGAGAGACGCCGTTGCCAACGGCCTTGCGCCCGAAGCGCGCGTGCGGGTGACGCAGCTGGTGTTTGGCCCTTACTCGCCCTTCCCGGTTGCCTGGCGCGTGACGGGGCCGGATGTCGAACAGGTGCACGACATCGCTGACAAGGTGAAAGCCGTACTCCAGGCAAGTCCGATGATGCGAACCGTCAACACCGACTGGGGGTCACGCGTTCCCGTCCTGCATTTCACCCTCGATCAAAACCGCCTGCAGGCGACCGGCTTAACCTCCAGCGCCGTTGCCCAGCAGCTTCAGTTCCTGCTGTCAGGCGTGCCCGTCACCGCCGTGCGGGAAGATATTCGCTCGGTGGAGGTGATGGCGCGCGCGGCGGGTGATATCCGTCTTGACCCGGCCAAAATCGAAGGCTTTACCCTGGTCGGCAGTGCGGGACAGCGCGTACCGCTGTCGCAAATTGGCAAGATTGAAATCGGTATGGAAGATCCGATCCTGCGCCGCCGCGATCGCACCCCGACCATTACCGTGCGGGGCGATATCGCCGACAATCTTCAGCCACCGGACGTGTCGGTCGCCATCATGAAGCAGCTTCAGCCGATAGTTGATACGCTCCCGGCCGGGTACCGTATCGACATGGCGGGTTCGATTGAGGAATCGGGCAAGGCCACGCAGGCAATGCTGCCGCTGTTCCCGATCATGGTTGCCCTGACGCTGCTGATCATCATTCTGCAGGTGCGCTCACTCTCGGCGATGGTCATGGTGTTCTTAACCGCGCCTTTGGGGCTGATAGGCGTGGTGCCCGTGCTGTTGATTTTCAATCAGCCGTTTGGCATCAACGCGCTGGTTGGCTTGATTGCCCTTTCCGGCATTCTCATGCGCAACACGCTGATCCTGATCGGCCAAATCGATCATAACCAGAAGGACGGTCTCGACCCGTTCCATGCGGTAGTGGAAGCGACGGTCCAGCGCGCCCGCCCGGTGTTACTGACCGCCATGGCCGCGGTGCTGGCGTTCATTCCGCTAACGCATTCGGTATTCTGGGGCACGCTGGCCTACACGCTGATCGGCGGAACGCTGGGCGGGACGATCGTCACGCTCGTCTTCCTGCCCGCGATGTATGCCATCTGGTTCCGGATCCGCCCTGCGGAACAGCGCGTGCAGCTTCCTGCAGAAAACGTGTAAACTACTATCAGTAAATAACAGAACCGAGGAAAGCATGGTTGTTAAGCGCTTAAGAAAAGAGGACCGCCGCGTGCAGCTGCTGGAGGTGGCGCGCGGAATCGTTCGCCAGCAAGGCACCGAGGCGCTGACGCTTGGCTATCTCGCCGAGCGGGCCAACGTGACCAAGCCTATCCCCTACGATCACTTCGGCGATCGTGAAGGATTACTGATGGCGCTGTACCAGGACTATAGCGATCGGCAGCTGGCGAAATTCCGCGAGACGCTGGCGGTCGACGGCAAAACGCTGGAGAAGACGATTCGCTTTTTCAGCGCCGCCTATATCGACTGCGTCATTACCGCCGGGCCGGAAACCGGGCCCATTGCGGCGGCGCTGTCCGGCTCCCGCGCGCTGCAGACGTTTCGTGAGGCATGCGTGGCCGAATGTGCCGACTGCCTCCGCACCGCGCTTTCTCCCTTCGTCGTGCTGAAAGGCGTACAGGGAGAAGCGGTGCTGACGGCCATCATTGGCGCGGCGGACGCGCTCAGCACCGCCGCGGGTAACGGCGTGCTCGCCCGTAACGTGGCGGAAGATACGCTCAGCGGCGCCATGACCGGCGTGCTGGAGACCTACGTAAATAGCACAAAATGATCGTCGGGGGCGGATTGACACCTAAGTTACCAATAGTAACATAGGAGTCAATTCATCCCCATTCGAGGTCGCTATGTCTGCTATACATGCCATTAATAACGCACTGATCGTGACGGCTCACCCTGTCGACAATTCGTTGTCCCATTCGATGGCCGCCCACATTGCCGGGAAGCTGCGTGAACAGGGTACGCAGGTGGAGATGGCCGATCTGCATGCCGAAGGGTTTAATCCGGCCATGTCTCGCGCCGATCTTGATTTGTATCACGGCGATCCGAGCGCCCTTCCCGACGATATTCTGCGCGAGCAGCAGCGCGTCGAGCGGGCGGATATGCTGGTGTTTGTCTTCCCCATTTACTGGTGGTCGGTACCCGCGCTGCTGAAAGGCTGGTTCGATCGCGTATTAACCCTGAACTGGGCGTACAGGGTGGCCGACGACGGCCGGATTGTGGGCAATTTGCGCGACGTTCCCGTCCGCCTGATTGCCACTGGCGGTAGCGATCTTACCGGGTTCGACAAACACGGCTATTCGACGGCGATTCAGACGCAGATTATTGAAGGGGTATTTGGCTTCTGCGGGTTGAAGAACGTTAAGCTCGATATCCTTTACCAGGCAGACACGGCGACGTCTGCCCTGGTTGAGGATTTCCTGCAGGGGCTTGAGAGCACAATTACAGGGTAAAACCGCCGTCCCCCACTTGCGCCCGGGCGTACCATTGCATCAGCTCCGCGGTGCCGGGCGCGTTTTCAGCCGGTGACCACGGGGCGGTGTCCTGCTCGGGCACGGGCTGGTAGCCGCCGTGCTTCACTTCAAAAATGACGCCGCCTTTATCCAGCGACAGCACGGCATGCCAGGTGCCTGCGTCCATCTCCAGCACCTTGCACGCTTCGCCCAGCACCACGCGCCGGGTCACGGTACCGCTCTCATCAAAATTCAGCACCAGAAAGCGGCCGCTCAGCGCGGTCAGCAGTTCAAACGTGTGCGGGTGGCGATGGGGACGAACGTAGGTGCCGGGCTCCATCGCGATGGCCAGGCGCTGCACCGGGTCGCTCAGCTCAGGATGTAAATTGCGATGCGCGCGTAAGCGAGGAGAATGTGCGGCCTGCTCGCTTTGCTGCTGCAGGTCACTGAACGTAATTTGTTTCATATACACCTTTATGAATGAGGTCAGCTGGCGGCAACCCGATTGCCGCAGGACGTTATACCATTCTGGACGGTCAATGAGCTAATCCTGTATGGCGCGGCTACGTCACTCGATGTTTTATTTCTCGTAGTGAAGATTATCTCGCCGCATAAATTTAGCGCCCATGCAAATGTACACCGCCGGGCGAAAGATACCAGAATTGAGAGTCGTATTTCAGCGGGTCGTAAGATAGATTCAGGGTAATTTCACGTTATACAGGAGGGGATATGTCGCAGACGCTACCGGGAATTGATGTCTTGTTTGTCGCCGGCTTCGGCCCCGTTTCGCGGGATACAGCGTCCAGCACCGCGTTTTATATCCAGACACTCGGCCTTCCGCTCAAGCCGATGGAGGGGAATAGCGACTATCTGCTCGCTGAAGAGGGCCAGCTGAAAGGCGTGAAGCACTTCGCCGCCTGGCCTCTCGAGCAGGCGGCAATGTCCTGCTTCGGAGAAGCACGCTGGCCCGCAGAGCACCCGATACCGCAGGGATGGGTTGAGTACGAGGTTCAGGATCTGGGCTCGGCCACCCGCATTCTGAGCGAAAAAGGCTATCGGTTGCTGGTGGCAAACCGTACGGAACCGTGGGGGCAAACCGTCACCCGCCTGCTCAGCCCGGAGGGGCTGCTGACGGGATTAACGAATACGCCGTGGCTTCGGGGCTAGCGCGGGTTTGATACCGAGGATTCAACACCGATAAGCCCCGTTTTAAACAATTGTTCTGATGTCAGAGCCCAAAGAGTTAACAAGGAATGACAGAAATGAGGAAATATTTAGCGCTGCTGGGGATGATTATCCTTGCGGGGTGTACAAGTGCGCCAAACTTGCCGCCTACTGAAACAATTATCGCCGTTAAGCCTATTGAATCCGGCATTATTGCCAGCTCAGCTAAACACAGCTACCGTTTTTTCCGCAGCGGCGTGCCTCAGGAGTATCAGCGTTATAAGACATTTTATGAACGTTTTCATCAACAGGCTTCCGGCGTGCGGGTTAATTTTGTTGTGGAACAACATGAAGTCACGGCGGAGTACCTGGTTGTGATTGATAAACGCAAACTGGATCCCCGGCAGCATACCGAACTGGTCAACGAGTATCAGGCGTTGCAGATTGATAACGATCGCCTCGGTGTGTTGTTTAAGGCTGCGGGGTTTTGGTCTTCATCGGATGCCTCAGAAATGGCCGCGCCTTATAGGTTAGAACAGCCCGTGGTGGTATCAATCAATGATAAGACTCAAACGCTGAGTACCCTGGGAACCGTCGCCCTGATCCCATTAGTACCGTTATTCCCACTGTACATGATGTACGGATGCGCCACCGGGCCCTGTATTTAAGGTCAGGTAAGCGCCGTTTTGTGGCGTAAAAAAGAGCCGGGAGAATTTATCTAAAGCTCCATTGTGCCGTTATAACAAATACGGAGGGTATTATCAGGCCGACATCCATCCCAAAATAGGACGTGAAATTATATTGAAAGCCGTGATAGATGTAAGGGGAGAACCCAATGCCCGTGACTTTTTTAAAGTCATGGTATGAGCCATGGTCACCGCAATCGTCAAAAGTATCGAAGAAAAACTCACCCACATATCCATATATGCCTTTAAAAACCCAACCGTTATCCCACCCCGCCCAATCCCTTCTTACGCCGGCCGCCAGGCATCTGTCATTAAAGCTATTTTTCATGGTGCCTAATACAAAACTATATTGCGAATCATCGGAGAACTTCCTCTCCACGGATATAAATTTATTCTCAAAATTCTCCGTGTATTGGCCGTGGTTGTGAGTGAGATGATAAACGTATGAGCCCGTGTTTAGTGAGTAAAGATTAATTTCATCTGCAGAGCACGGGAGCGCGATCAGATATAAACTTCCGCACCAAAGCCATGCGGGGTATGTTTTCCGATCTGCCTGCTTATGTAGCGTATTATCCATCTTCACTCACTTTGGCAAACGTATTGAAATGATGGCAGCTTATTACAGTGCAAATTTTAGCATACTTTACGGGTACCATGCGGTCATAGCCTTAACCCGCTTTTAGCATTCGTCGCAGATCCTGATCCAGATATTCATCTACGGCACTCACATCAATTCCGCCTGCCTTATACCAGACGTGGAGTTCTTTAACCGCAAGCGTTCCAAACCTCACCCAGCCTATGAGGTTCGTTCTCAGGAGGAACTGAATCATTTCTCCTCCTGAACGCAGCGCCGCATCTCCTGCATCCATCAAGCACAAGGTTCCATGCGCCACCAGCAACATTCGTCGTAGCTCGGGGTTAGTTGCGGAAGGAATACATTCCCCCCATGCCTTCTTGTGGTAGCAACGTTGCTTTACTGTCCAGGTTATCCGCACAAGCAGCTCGGTAGTCAGGACGGGGATCGCCATCGCTAATCCATGCCGTAAGTCATATCCTTTCTCAAAAACCTGTACAGCGACAGTCGCAAAAGACTGGCGATGCTGGCCAAATTCACCCACGTTAATAAACTGAAGTAACGAAAAGAAAGGGATAGGAATGCCAGAGCCTCTCCCTGCAGCACCGGAGGAGCCCGCCATATCAGAGAAAAGGTGGCCAATCCAGTTGACGAAACCGCTGAATACCTTAGAGACAAAATTATTCCCTTTGAGCTCAAACGTTTCGGTATCTACGGCGATCAGTTTTCCGTCTGACACAAAATGTGCAGTGCTGGTAAATTGGTCAAGAATCGAGAAAAATAATCCGACCAGGTCCGGGGAGTGGGCGAGACTTTTGATATGGTGATTCTTCGTGTTCATCCTGAACAGACCGTCAACATCTCCGCCATGCCGATGGTCATAGTTGACCTTAAATTTTCTCTCCAGAAAACCAATAGCGCTTTTTGTTGGATCGCTCCCTTCCGAACCGCCTTTCCATCCAAAGGCTGAGGCGAATTTCTCAACGGCGCCGTCCACCGCATTATCTGCAAACTGTGTCAGCTTTCCTTCACCGGGCATGCCTACCAGAAAAATATCGATAAGCCCGCCAATAACGCCGCAGGTGCCAGCGATCGTGTAATCATATTTGTCGCAGCGAGCGGTCTTTAAGGTAAAGTCATCCTGAATGCGTTTTTCCAGAGCAATTCTCTGGCTTGTGGACATCAGAGCGCTAAACGGATCGACCATGACGTCAATATTGTGCTGATGGGCATAGTACGTGACGGACTGGGAATAGGTTTCCCAGTCCGTATCGCGAGAAAACGCGATGGTTTCTATCATCGACAGTTTACGGATACTGGACGATGACGGGGTCAAATCGGATTCAAGGTAATCGTTAAATTCGCTGGAAAGCGCTGGATTAGAATGCGCATCAAAGGTGATACCTGCGTGTTCCAGTACATCATCCATGGCCAGAATCATTTCATCTAAGGCTGCATCGGCATCAGTTTGCAAAGCGTTAAGCGCTTCCAGAGCGGCATCAAGGTCAGCCAGTTGACTCTCGCTTTGATCAAGCTGGTGCTTCTGCACCAGCAAGGCCGATACCTGAGTATCCGGTTTTTTCATTATGAGAACAGTCCAGTCAGCTTACCTTTGATTACGTCCCCTGCTCTGAAATAGCCAATGCCTTCGAAGATGGCGGCAAGTTTTTCTAATTGCTGAGTGGATGCGTCCTCTTTAATCTTGCGTTTTTTCACTTCAACACGCTTACCCTCGTGTTGCTCTTCAACAATACATTCTTCATAGAATGAAAGCACAATATCATAGAATTGTTTTTTGATCGGTTCTCGAGTCAGCGAACTAAGTTTGGCCTCGTCAAGATAGACAGGACACTTAAGTTTAAGTGCACTATTCTGCATTTTATTTGATTTCTTGTTCAGTTCATCCGCCGCACCGGTCAATGCGCTCATCATCTTCTGGAGTTTTTGAATTTTTTCTCCCTGGCGATTATGCGCGTCCAGGGCGTCATTAAATTTTCCAGAGATATAATTCAGATCGTTAATTAGCGCGGACAGCGTGGACTGCGTTTGCTTGATGACTTCATTGAGCATAAGCTCCCGACGCTTGGTTTTATCCAGCTCGTTGGCCCCGGTAAGGTGACGAATCCCTTTATAGGCCCCCACACCCAACAGCACCGCAACGCCAATACCCGTTGCCATACTTGAAAACCCCAGCACGCCGCCGAGCCCAAGCGTTGCGAGGCCTGAAGTGATGCCCGCGGCGGACATACCAATGACAGAGCCAGAGAGATAGACGGCAGCAAGCGGCACACCCACCGCCCCGGCTTTTGCCGTCAGCTCTTTCATGCTGCGTTTCAGCGCATCGTCTGAGAAATCTTCGCGCAACATCTTAACGTCTTGCTGTATAGCCATCACTGCGAGTTCAATTTCGTCGTCAGTTACGCCCAGTAAAGGTTGCACCTGTTGAAGAAATGGAAAGTTTTTATATTCACCGTCATTAACGCTCATGAAAATGCTAATCAGGTCTTTAGCAAGAGAGATTTTTATTGACTTGTTATGGCTTGGTACGCATTCACGATCAACGATCGCAATGAGTTCTTCAACCGGTACCAGACGGGATTCTGCACCGATATAGCTCCGTAGCGTAAAGCGAGATTCGGTCGTTAACTCCAGTCGGGTCATCAACAAGAGAATTTCAGCAAATTCTTTTTTATCAACCTGACCGTCATCTGAGAACGCCATGTTGACGATGATTTTGACATAAGCCACCTTGAGCGCTTCTGGCATTTCGGCCAGGGTGATGAGCTGGTCTTCTTCTTTGAACTCATCAAAGTCACTGATGGCATGCTTAAGGATATCGCTGAGGGTCTTATAGTTGCACTCCATCAAACTTTTAAGGGGTTTTACCTCGCCGCTTTTTAGTCTGAGGGAAACCGACTCCGTTCGCTTTTCCTTGCCTTTGTCATTTACCGTGACGTCTTCTTTATATTCTACTGCTTCAATATTGTTGTAGTACACCTCATAAGGACTTTCAAAGGCTTCTTTTATAACGAGTTTTTCACCGGTAAACACGATGCCATCTTTTGCACTACCAAATACCGTATTATCATAAATCGCCAGCACGGCATTCAAATTATCTGCAACATTGAATGATTTAGCGACGTTATTTAGTTTTTTTTCAGGAATGCCGGGCGCAACAAAAATATTCTTACTGACTGAAGGTAAATTTTCCTTAAGGAAGGTATTAACGTTATTCACAACTTTCTCCTTGTTCGCGGCAGCAGGTCGGAAAACAATCGACCGAGTCTCTTTGCAAAGTGTGATTATCTCCAGCGGAGTGTCACATTTTGTCATTGGCGCATGGGTATATGCGTAAAAATATAAAGAGGAGTATGCCACCCGGGCAAGGAGATCATTCAATAAATACTCAAAGGTAGAGGGTGCTATTCTACCGTTTGAGTGCTTCAGACATTTCCCCCGCCATTTTCTCTGGCGTGTAGTTAATCCGAGTTCATCTTTTTATGGCAACGTCCCCTTGATAAAGGATAGCGTTGCCCCCCTTTGAACTCACCGCGAAGCGGACCTTCCCCCCTACACCGCCGACTTAGGCCGTAAATTCTCATCAAACGTCAGCCGCTTGCGGTCAGGCTCAGCCTCGCGCAGCGGCTCGACCTGGTGCATCGTCAGCTTGCAGCGCTCCACCAGCACCTGATACTCCCGCGTGCCCTGCTGCTTCCAGGCGAGCTCCTGCTCGCTCAGCTCGCGGATCGCTTTGGCCGGGCTGCCGATAATCAAATGGTTGGCGGGCATTTCCGCTTTCGCCTTCACGAACGCCGCCGCGCCGACAATGCTGTTTTCACCGATCACCGCGCCGTCCATCACCACCGCGTTCATGCCCACCAGGGCGTTGCGGCGGATGATGCAGCCGTGGAGAATGGCACTGTGGCCGATATGCCCGTCCTCTTCCACCACCGTGTCCTGTTCCGGGAAGCCGTGCATCACGCAGTTATCCTGAATGTTCGCGCCATCTTTCACCACGATACGACCAAAATCGCCGCGCAGGCTAGCGTTAGGGCCAACATAAACGCCTTTGCCCAGAATCACGTCCCCAATCAGCACCGCCGTCGGGTGAACGTAGCTCTCGTCCGGCACCACCGGCGTCAGGCCGTCAATTTGATAAACAGGCATCTTCCCTCCTTATGCGCTTGTAAGACCGCCAAAGCGTTGATAGTAGAGCGTGCCGGGCACGGGCAGTTCGCCCACGGAGGTTTCGCCCTTCTCGCTGACAAACGCCAGCGCCCCCGGCGCGACACGCTGATAGATGTTAATGCAGAGCTGCCGGGCGCTTTGTCCCGCCCAGTGCGCGGGCAGCAGTTCTTCCGGCAGCAGCGGGTCCTTCAGCACCACGCGACGATAAAAATGAATCAGCAGGAGCTGGATCTGAAAACAGCGTTCCGGCGTCAGCTCCTCCGGCGCGGCCTCTTTCAGCAGCGGCAGCAGCGGCCGGAACGAGTTGATAAACGACTCGTACATCGCGTTTTGCTCGGTCAGCTGCCAACACTCTTCTACGCGTGAACGCAGCGCGGCGCGGGAGAGCGCCAGCGGCGAGTGGGCTTCAAAGAAAATCACGTTTTCCGCCACGCCCGCATCATGCAGTAGCGATTGTACGTCGGCCAGATGCTGCGACGGCGAGGCCATCAGGCTCGGTGCCAGCGTGCCAAACCCCTGCCAGATCAGCTGCTTTTTAACGTCGGCAAGGGTGGTCTTATCCAGCCCCTCGGAGAGCAGCAGCAGCCATTTGCCGTCCCAGGCGGGCAGCTCGGCGCGGTAGATCTTACTCTCCGCACGACGCGTCAGGCGCAGCCCCTTATCGCTCAGGCGGTAGAAGCTGCGACGCCCGATGCGCGAGACGTCCAGCCAGCCCTCTTTGTTGAGGCGAAACAGCGCGGTGCGCACGAAGCGCTCGCCAAACCCCATGCCTTCCAGCAGGGCGGCGAGGCTGCCGAGCCAAATCTCGCCGCCGCGATGGGAAAGCGCGTCACCGTACAGCGAGGAGATAAGCGACGTACCGCTGACGGGAACCGAGCTGACCGCGTGCTGGATAAAGGCGTCGAGTTTGTTCATGTGATTCATTCTGTTGTGTTTTTTGGTCTGGATGAATCATAGCATAGGATTCTGGGGTTTCCCCCTCCCCCTAACCCTCTCCCTTAAGGCTGAGGAATCCCCAGTCATTTTTTTACCTGAAGCGACGTATCTAGCATCAGGATTATGAATGCCTTACAGCAATCACCTGGTCCGGCTGTAAATCGCCGAAGCGTTTCCTGCAGGCCGGGGCGAGGCGCATGGATGCGCCGAGAGGACGGGCTTTACAGGGACGTTACCTCCGCCCGTCCCCGATAAGCCGGAAGGAATAAGCTGAGGGCACCGCGTAGCGGCGATTTACCGCCGGGAGCCCGGGTCGCCAGGGTGGTGGCGATTGAGCCACCCTGGCACATTCACCGGTCATGTTGTCACAGAGTAGCGAGGAACATGAAGTGAACGGAATGACCTCCACAGCCGTATGTTCCCCCTCACCCCAGCCCTCTCCCTCAAGGGAGAGGGGGTCGTCCGTGCAGGCAATATTTTGTGGGGATCCCTCAGCCCTTAAGGAGATGGCTGGGTGAGGGAAACTCAACCGTTAGCCGCCGCTTTACGCAAATCAAACACCCGGCAGGCCTTGCCCTCCGAGCGCGGGATGCTGCCGCAGTTGACAATCATCACGTCGGTGGAAATCCCCACCATCGACTTAATGCGATGACGCAACTGGTGGCACACCTGGCAACGCTGCTCGTGGGTCAGCGCTAAGCTGCTCTCTTTCAGCTCCACCTTCACGGAAAGCGAATCAAGATGCCCGCGACGGTTCACCTCCAGCTGGTAGTGCGGAGAAAGGTGTTCAAACTTCACAATCTCCTCTTCCAGCTGCGACGGGAAGACGTTAACGCCGCGGATGATCAGCATATCGTCGCTGCGGCCGCTGATGCGGTCCATGCGGCGCATGGTGCGGGCGGTGCCGGGCAGGAGACGCGTCAGGTCGCGGGTGCGGTAGCGGATCACCGGCAGCGCCTCTTTGGTCAGCGTGGTGAAGAGCAGTTCGCCCTGCTCGCCGTCGTTCAGCGGCGTGCCGTCGTTCGGGTTGACGATCTCCGGGTAGAAGTGATCTTCCCAGATGGTCGGGCCGTCCGCGGTTTCAATGCACTCCATCGCCACGCCCGGCCCCATCACCTCGGAGAGGCCATAAATGTCCAGCGCCGTAATGCCCAGGCGCTTTTCAATTTCGCGGCGCATGGCCTGCGTCCACGGCTCGGCGCCGAATACCCCCACGCGCAGGGAGCAGGTGCTGGCATCGCCGCCCATCTGACGCTCCAGCTCCTCAATCAGGTTGAGGCAGTAGGAGGGCGTCACCATGATCATATCCGGCTGGAAATCGCGGATCAGCTGCGCCTGTTTCTCCGTCTGGCCGCCGGACATCGGGATCACCGTCGCGCCCAACCGCTCGGCGCCGTAGTGTGCTCCCAGTCCGCCGGTAAACAGGCCGTAGCCATACGCCACGTGAATTTTGTCCTTCGCGCTGCCGCCCGCGGCGCGCAGGGAGCGGGCCACCAGGTTGGCCCAGTTGTCGATGTCGCCCTGCGTGTAGCCGACAACGGTCGGTTTGCCGGTGGTGCCGGATGACGCATGAATACGCACCACCTGCTCCATCGGCACGGCAAAGGTATCGAACGGATAGTTATCCCGCAGGTCCTGCTTGGTGGTGCACGGGAACTTACGGATGTCCGCCAGCTCGTTGAAATCGTCAGGATGAACGCCCGCGGCGTCAAACTTGCGTTTGTACATCGGCACGTTGCTGTAGGCGTGTTGCAGCGTCCACTTCAGACGCGCGGTCTGCAGCGCCTGCAATTCGTCAAGGGAGGCCGTTTCAATCGGATCAAGCTTTGTTGTATTTGTCATTGTAGGGTACTCACATTGTTTTTATGCTCAAACACGCTCAAGGATCATGGCAATGCCCTGACCCACACCGATGCACATCGTACACAGCGCGTAGCGCCCGCCGCGTCGGTGCAGTTCGTTACTCGCGGCCAGCGCCAGCCTGGCGCCGCTCATGCCCAGCGGATGGCCCAGCGCAATCGCGCCGCCGTTCGGGTTAACGTGCGCGGCGTCGTCCGGCAGGCCCAGCTGACGCAGCACGCCCAGCGCCTGCGCGGCGAAAGCTTCGTTAAGCTCAATGACGTCCATATCGTTTATGCTGAGTCCTGCGCGCTCGAGCACCTTGCGGGTGGCAGGCACCGGCCCTAGCCCCATCAGGCGTGGCTCCACGCCCGCCGTCGCCATCGCCACGATCCGCGTGCGCGGCACTACCCCCTGCGCCAGCGCCATCTTCTCGCTGGCGATGATTAACGCCGCCGCGCCGTCGTTGACGCCGGAGGCATTTCCCGCCGTCACCACCCCGTTCTTGCGAAACGGCGTTTTCAGCCCGGCAAGCTGTTCGAGCGTGGTGTCCGCGCGCGGATGTTCATCCACGCTGAATTCCGTGACCGCCCCTTTTTTGCCCGGGATCTGCACCGGCACGATCTCCTGCGCCAGAATGCCGTTCTGCTGCGCCTGCGCGGTGCGCTGCTGGCTGCGCAGCGCGAACGCGTCCTGATCGGCACGGCTGATATTTAACAATTCAGCTACATTCTCTGCCGTTTCCGGCATACTGTCAGTTCCGAATTGCTGATGCATGAGCGGATTCACAAATCGCCAGCCGATGGTGGTATCAAAGACGTCTGCCTGACGCTGAAACGCGGCGGTGGCTTTGCCCATCACGAAGGGCGCGCGGGACATCGACTCCACCCCGCCCGCAATCAGCAGGTCGCCATCGCCCGCCTTAATGGCGCGCGCGGCAAAGCCAATCGCGTCCAGACCCGAGCCGCACAGGCGGTTAATGGTGGTCCCGGACACCGTCTGCGGCAGACCGGCCAGCAGGGACGACATGCGCGCCACGTTGCGGTTATCTTCCCCCGCCTGGTTGGCGCAGCCGAAAATCACGTCGTCAATCCGCTCCGGGTCAAGCTGCGGGTAGCGGGCCAGCAGCGCGCGCAGCGGCACGGCCCCGAGATCGTCCGTTCGCACGGCGGAAAGCGCGCCGCCGTAGCGCCCCACGGGCGTTCGCACGCCATCACAAATAAATGCGTCACGCATCAGGCCTCTCCTGTCACGCTGCCGCCGATGCGGTGAGATTTACCGCGAAAAAGGGCGACGGTTTTCTGTTGTTGATTCTGAATTTCAATGTCGTAGACGCCGGTCAGCCTGCCCTGATGCTTCACCCGCGCGGTGGCGGTGAGCGTGTCCCCGGCAAAGCCCGGACGCAGAAAATCAATCGAGCAGCCGGAGGCTACCGCCGCCAGCCCCTGGCTGTTGCAGGCGTAGGCAAACGCGGTGTCCGCCAGCGAAAACAGCTGGCCGCCGTGGCAGGTTTTGTGGCCGTTAAGCATCTGCGGGGTGATGATCATGGTCACCACCGCGTAGCCGTCGTCCATCTCGACAATGTCCATTCCCATCGCCTGCGCGCAGGCGTCCCGTTCGTACATGATGCGGGCGTTGTGCCATGCGTTATGACTCATAGCTACTCTCCAGAAGCGCGCGCTGGCGCAGCAGTGAACAGGGGCGATAGCGCTCTTCGCCGTAATGACGCTGCAGGTTCTCCAGCAGGGTCAGCAGGCGCTGCCAGCCCAGACGCTCGCCCCAGGCGATCGGGCCGCTCGGGTAGTTGACGCCCAGACGCATGGCGGTGTCGATGTCCTTCTCGCTGGCGACCCCCTTTTGCAGGGCATCCAGCGCTTCGTTGGCAATCATCGCCAGCGTGCGCCAGACCAGCAGGCCGGGATAATCGGCAATTTGCACTACCCGGTGACCCTGCTGCTGCAGGTAGCGGATGGCCTTTTGCGTCGCGGTATGCGGGTTGCTGGCGGCCGCGGCAACTACCGCCACGTCGCGCTCGATGCGGTCCACCACCACCACCGGGCCGTTGAGCCGCAGCGCCAGCGCCTGAGCGGTTTCACCCTGCGTTTCAACCAGATAGACGTCATCTATTTCCGTGACACCGTCACGTCTTTTTTCCACGCGCATCGGGCTATAGCTGTCGTTCACCGACTCAGCCCACTGCACGTCAGGTTTGTCCCCCTGCCAGTCGTAGACGCCCTTCCCGCTCTTTTTGCCCAGTCGTCCTGCCAGCACCAGCTCCTGCTGCACCAGCGAAGGTAAAAACCGGCGTTCCTGCCAGAAGGCGTTAAAGACCGAGCAGGTCACCGCGAAATTCACGTCCTGACCAATCATGTCGGTCAGCTCCAGCGGCCCCATCGGGAAGCCGCCGCCTTCGCGCAGAGCGGCGTCAATCACCTCCGGCGGAGCGACCTGCTCTTCCAGCGCGCGCCAGGCTTCGGAATAGAACGGGCGGGCGACGCGGTTGACGATAAACCCCGGCGTTGACTGGCAGCGAACGGGCTGCTTGCCCCAGTTCAGCGCCAGCTCGCACAGCGCGTCGGCCACCTCCGGAGAGGTCGCCAGCCCGCTGACCACCTCCACCAGCTTCATCACCGGGGCCGGGTTAAAGAAATGCAGCCCCGCCACGCGCTCCGGATGGTTAACGTCTGCCGCAATCGCGGTGACGGAAATGGACGACGTGTTGCTGGTCAGCACCGTCTGCGGCGGGCAGATCTCAGCCAGCTGCGCAAACAGCGCCTTTTTGACCTCCAGCCGCTCGGAGGCCGCTTCGATGACCAGATCGGCCCCGGCGAGCGCCCCGATATCCGTAACCGGAACCAGCCGGGCGAGGATCTGGCTCCCGGCATCGGCGGAGAGCTTCCCGCGCGTCACCCGGGAGGCCAGCCGCTGGCGGATCCCGTCGATGGCGCGTGAAATCGCATCGACGGCGATGTCGTAAATCAGAACCTGATGACCGTGGCTGGCGGCAACTTCTGCAATGCCTGCCCCCATCGTGCCGCTGCCGATCACGGCGACCGTGCGTATGTTCAGCATCTTATTTCCCCGTAAAGTGCGGCGCGCGCTTCGCCAGGAAGGCGCTGACGCCCTCGCGGTAATCGTCGCTGCGCCCGGCCAGACGCTGATAGTCACGCTCCAGATCGAGCTGGGCGTCCAGGGTGTTGGTTTCCGCGGCGTTAATGGCCTGCTTGATCAGCCCCAGCCCGAAGGTCGGCTGAGAGGCAAAGTGCAGCGCCATCTGCTGCGCGGTGGTGGAGAGCTGGTCGTCATCGACCACCTGCCAGATCATGCCCCACGCCTGCGCCTGCTCGGCGCTGAGCTTGTTCCCGAGCAGCGCCAGCCCCATGGCGCGGGCGCGTCCGGCCACGCGCGGCAGCAGCCAGGTGCCGCCGCAGTCCGGGACCAGGCCAAGCTTGCTGAAGGCCATCACAAAGCTGGCGGAACGCGCGGCAATCACCATGTCGCAGCCGAGCGCCAGCGTGGCGCCCGCGCCCGCCGCCACGCCGTTGACCGCGCAGATAACCGGCTTCGGCAGCTTTGCCAGGCGGCGCACCAGCGGGTTGTAAAAGGTCTCCACGGACATCCCCAGATCCGGCGCCGGGCCGTTGGGGTCGACGTTGCGGTCGTTCAGATCCTGACCGGCACAAAAACCGCGCCCTGCGCCGGTGATAAGCAGGCAGCGGATAGCGTCATCGCGTTCGGCCTGCTTCAGGCACTCGCTAAGCTGCTGGTGCATCACGTCGTTAAAGCTGTTCAGACGCTCCGGACGGTTCAGCGTAATGGTCATTACGCCCTGTTCAACATGGCTGAGAATGAGTTCCACAATTAGCGTCCTTTAAAGTCGGGGGTGCGTTTTTGCAAGAAGGCGTCGATGCCCTCCCGGCGGTCTTCGGTGGCGGAAAGCAGCGTAAACAGCTGGCGCTCCTGGGCCAGACCGGCCTGGAGCGGCACCTCCTGAGACTGGCGCAGCGCCTGCTTCGCCGCCTGTAAAGCCAGCGGCGAGTGGCGCGCCATGAGTTCCGCCTGCTTCAGGGCATACTCCAGGGTCAGCGCTGGCGGGAAAACATCGCTCACCAGCCCGGCGCCCAGCGCCTGCTGCGCGGTAATGCTCTCTCCGGTCAGCACCATCCTGCTGGCAAGGGATTTACCGACGCAGCGGATAAGACGCTGGGTGCCGCCCGCGCCCGGCATAATCCCGAGCGTAATTTCCGGCAGGCCAAAGCGGGCGTTATCCCCGGCGATGACCACGTCGCACAGCAGCGCCAGCTCGCAGCCCGCGCCGAGCGCGAAGCCGTTAACGGCGGCGATCAGCGGTTTATTGAACGCGTTAATGCGCGCCCACAGCTGCGGGCGGATATCGTTCAGGGTGGCGGGCAGGTCTTTCTCCGCCATTTCGTTAAGATCGGCCCCGGCGGCAAAGCAGCGCTCGCTGCCGTAAATCACGCAGACGGCGATGTCGGCATCCACGGCTGCGGCCTCAAGCTGTTCCGCAAGCTGGGTCAACAGCGCGTTGTTGAGGGCGTTGCGCGCCGCCGGACGGTTGAGCGTCAGCTGCAGCACGCGGCCATGACGGTTAACAATCAGTTCGCTCATGCCATCCCCTTCGCGTCAAAGTCGACGATCACGTCGGCGGTGAGCGGCAGCGACTGGCAGCTCAGCACATACCCGGCGGTCAGCTCGTCAGGCTCCAGGCTGTAGTTGGTCGCCATGTCCACCTTCCCGCGCAGCACTTTGCATTTACAGGTGGCGCACACGCCGCCCTTGCAGGCATACGGCAGATCCGCCCCCTGTCGCAGGGCAGCGTCGAGGATGCTTTCGTCGTCCGCCGTGAGGGTGATTTCACGGTCTCGCCCGTCCTGACGCACGGTCACCTTCTGTCCTTGTGCCTGCACGTACACCGCGCGCTTAACGGTGATGCCGGCGGTGTTGAAGCGCTCAAGATGGATGGCTTTTTCGGGCATCCCCAGCGCCTTCAGCGCGGTTTCCGCGTCGTCCATCATCGCCGACGGGCCGCAGATAAAGGCCTCGTCGTACTGGCGGAAGTCGATCAGGGTTTTCGCCAGCGCCTGCAGCTTTTCCCCGTCGATGCGGCCAAAGAGCAGATCGCTGTCCAGCCGCTCCTGGCTGAAGATGGAGACCAACTGCAGGCGCTGCGGGTATTTGTCCTTCAGGTCTGCCAGCGCCTGGCGGAACATCATGCTCTGGCTGCTGCGGTTGCCGTAAATCAGGGTGAAGTGGCTGTCGGGTTCGGTCGCCAGCGTGGCGGAGAGGATCGCCAGCATCGGAGTGATGCCGGAGCCTGCCGCAATCGCCAGGTAGTGGCCTTCGCGTTCGGCCTGGGGCTGGTAGCCAAACTGCCCCTGCGGAACCATCACCTCCAGCGCCATGCCCGCTTTGATCTCATCCCGGGCATAGCGGGAAAAACGCCCGCCTTCGATGGCTTTGACCGCCACGCTGATCTCGCCAGGCGCGGCGCTGCGGCAGATGGAGTAGCAGCGGCGCAGCTCGTCTTCACCCAGCTTCGTTTTTAACGTCAGGTGCTGGCCGGGACGGAAGCGGTAGGCGTCCTGCAGCGCCTGCGGCACCGCAAAGGTGATGGTCACCGCGTCGCGGGTTTCGGGTTCCACTTTTGCCACTGTTAATGAATGAAACGTTGTCATGGCAGCCTCAAATACATTTGAAATAGTCGAAGGGCTCGCGGCAGGTATTGCAGCGGTAGAGCGCTTTGCAGGCCGTCGAACCAAATTCACTGATAAGCGCGGTGTCGGTGCTGGCGCAGCGCGGGCAGCTCACCTCCAAAGGCGCGTGCGCGTGACAGCTATGCCCCACGGGCGGGCTGATGCCATAGGCCCGCAGGCGCTCGCGCGCGTCGGCGGTCATCCAGTCGGTGGTCCAGGCGGGCTCAAGCTGGAGCACGATGTGCACCGGGGTAAAGCCGTGCGCGGTCATCGCCTCGCGGATCGCCCCCAACAGGTGTTCGGTTGCCGGGCAGCCCGAATAGGTTGGCGTGAAGCCAATCACCCAGCCTTCCCCCTGGGCCTTCACGCTGCGCACCATGCCTAAGTCGGTGATGGTGAGCACCGGCACTTCCGGATCCGGGATCTGGCCTAGCAGCGACCAAATCTCCGGAATTTGCGCGGGCGCGATGTCGACGAGGCGTTGCATAGCGTTCTCCTTTACCACTGCTGAGCGGGATACGCGCGCTGGAGATACTGCATTTCCGCCAGCATTGGGCCCAGATGTTCGGTATGCAGCCCCCGCTTGCCCCCGGTGCGGTACGCCACCTTTGCGGGCACCTGCAGGCAGGCTTCATTCAGACCGGCATACACTTCGCTTTCCCACGGCTGGCGCAGGACGCGCGGGTCAACCGCCACGCCGGAATCCACCAGCGCCAGCTCGACGTCATCGGCCTCAAACAGCTCGGCCGTAAAGCGCCACAGGCTGTCGATGGCCTGCTGCATCTTTTGCGCGGACGTTTCGGTGCCGTCGCCCAGGCGCACCAGCCAGCCGCGGCTGAAGCGCAGGTGGTAGCGCACCTCTTTAATCGCCTTCGCGGCGATGGCGGCAAGCTGGGCGTCGCGGCTTTGGGTCAGGCGTTCGTACAGCGCCACGTTCCAGGCATCCATCAGGTACTGGCGGGCAATCGTGTCGGCGAAGCTGCCGTTCGGCTGCTCCACCAGCAGGACGTTGCGGAACTGGCGCTCGTCGCGGCCAAAGGCCAGCGTATCTTCATCGCCCTGGCCTTCCCGCTCCGCGGCATAGGTCAGGAAATTGCGCGCCTGGCCCAGCAGGTCGAGACCGATGTTGGCGAGCGCGAGGTCGATTTCCAGCTCCGGCGCGTGGCCGCACCAGGCGCCGAGACGCTGGGAGAGCACCAGACCGTTGTCGCCCAGACGCAGGGCATAGGCAGTCACTGAATTCATTCTTTGCCTCACATATGCTCGATGCCGTCAGGGATGGTGTAGAACGTCGGATGGCGGTAAACCTTGCTTTCCGCCGGGTCGAAGAACTCGCCGCTCTCTTCCGGCTGGGAGGCGACGATCTCGCTCGCCTTGACCACCCAGATAGAACACCCTTCGCTGCGGCGGGTGTAGGCATCGCGCGCGTTTTCCAGCGCCATGCGATCGTCGGCGGCGTGCAGGCTGCCCACGTGTCGGTGGGACAGCCCTTGTTTGCTGCGTACGAACACTTCGTACAGCGGCCAGTAGACATTGCTCATGGTTATTTCCTCTTATGCGGCCTGACGGGCGCGTTGTTTTTCCGCGTGCGCCAGGGCAGCTTCGCGCACCCACGCCCCCTCTTCCCAGGCTTTGCGCTTCGCGGCCAGGCGTTCGTGGTTGCAGATCCCGCGCCCGTTAATCACTTCTTCAAATTCCTGCCAGTCGATCTCGCCGAAGCGGTAGTGGCCGCTCTCTTCGTCAAAGCGCAGATCGGGATCCGGCACCGTCATGCCCAGCATTTCCACCTGCGGCACCGTGTTGTCGACAAAGCGCTGGCGCAGCTCGTCGTTGCCGAAGCGTTTGATTTTCCAGGCCAGGCTGCGGGCGCTGTTCGGCGAGTTGTCGTCGTTCGGCCCGAACATCATCAGCGCAGGCCACCAGAAGCGGTTGATGGCGTCCTGCAGCATCTGCCGCTGGGATTCACTGCCCTGCGCCAGCGCCATGCAGGCTTCAAAGCCCTGACGCTGGTGGAAACTCTCCTCTTTACAGATTTTCACCATCGCCCGGGCATAAGGACCGTAGGAGGTGCGGCACAGCGCCACCTGGTTGACGATAGCCGCCCCGTCCACCAGCCAGCCGATCACCCCGATATCGGCCCAGCTCAGGGTCGGATAGTTGAAGATGGAGGAGTATTTCATCTGGCCGTCGAGCATCTTCTGGTAGATGTCTTCCCGCGCGCAGCCCAGCGTTTCCGCCGCGCTGTAGAGGTAAAGCCCATGCCCGGCCTCGTCCTGCACCTTCGCCAGCAGGATCGCTTTTCGCCGCAGCGTCGGGGCGCGGGCGATCCAGTTCCCTTCCGGCAGCATGCCGACGATTTCGGAGTGCGCGTGCTGACCAATCTGGCGGATCAGCGTTTTACGGTAGGCGTCAGGCATCCAGTCCTGAGGCTCAATCGCCGTCTCCTGCGCTATGCGCTGCTCAAACCGTTGTTCTTGCGTCACGTCATCACCTTTATGATTCGTTAGTTTGCAAATTAAAGCGAAATTGTGAATCACTTTGTTTTTTAAAAGTTACACAAAGGTTAAATACAACCCCAAGAATTGTTTCCTTGTTTTGTGATGTCGCTCGCAAGGCTTTTACCGCAGGCCTGTTGGCAGGCGCTTTCTGACGAAGGCATTCATCACGCCGGATCACAATGTTAACAATTCATTAAAACTCAGCTTGATTTTTATGATTCACGATCAAACTATTAATGGTGAAATTACGTAACATTTGGAGATAAGCGATGCAGCAGTTAGCCAGCTTCGTGTCCGGTACCTGGCAGTCTGGCCGGGGCCGCGAACGCACTATTCATCACGCCATCAGTGGCGAAGCGCTGTGGAGCGTGACCAGCGAAGGGCTGGATATGGCGGCCGCCCGTCGCTATGCGATTGAGCGCGGCGGCGAAGCGCTTCACGGGATGACCTTTATCGAACGTGCCGCCATGCTGAAGGCGGTGGCAAAGCACCTGCTCAGCGAGAAAGAGACGTTTTATGCCCTGTCCGCCCAGACCGGGGCGACGAAAGCAGACAGCTGGGTCGATATCGAAGGCGGGATCGGCACCCTGTTCACCTACGCCAGCCTGGGCAGCCGCGAGCTGCCGGACGACACGCTCTGGCCGGAAGATGAGCTAATCCCGCTGTCGAAAGAAGGCGGCTTTGCGGCGCGCCACGTCCTGACCTCGAAGTCCGGCGTGGCGGTACACATCAACGCCTTTAACTTCCCCTGCTGGGGGATGCTGGAAAAGCTGGCGCCGACCTGGCTTGCCGGCATGCCCGCCATCATCAAACCCGCTACAGCCACCGCGCAGGTGACGCAGGCGATGGTGAAATCCATCGTGGACAGCGGGCTGGTGCCGGACGGCGCCATCACCCTGATTTGCGGCGGCGCGGGAGACCTGCTTGACCATCTCGACGGCCAGGACGTGGTGACCTTTACCGGCTCCGCCAGCACCGGGCAAAGCCTGCGCGTGCACCCGAATATTGTGGCGAATTCCATTCCCTTCACGATGGAAGCCGACTCTCTGAACTGCTGCGTGCTGGGGGAGGACGTTACGCCGGACCGGCCGGAATTTGCCCTGTTCGTTCGGGAAGTGGTCCGCGAGATGACCGCCAAGGCCGGGCAGAAATGTACCGCCATTCGCCGGATTATCGTCCCGCAAAACCAGATTGACGCCGTGAGCCAGGCGCTGGTTGCCCGGCTGGAAAAGGTGGTCGTGGGCGATCCGGCGCAGGAAGGGGTAAAGATGGGCGCGCTGGTCAACGCCGAACAGCGCGCGGACGTGCAGGAGAAAGTGGAGCAGCTGATCGCCGCAGGCTGCCAGGTCCGCCTGGGTGGCAAAGCGGATTTGCAGGCCGCTGGCGCGTTCTACCCGCCGACCCTGCTGTTCTGCCCGCAGCCGGACGAAACTCCGGCGGTGCACTCAACCGAAGCCTTTGGCCCGGTCGCGACGCTGATGCCGTATCGCAACGCACGCCACGCGATGACGCTTGCCCGCGCGGGCGGCGGCAGCCTGGCGGGCACGCTGGTTACCGCTGATGTCGCCCTTGCCCGGCAGTTTATTGCCGGTGCGGCGCGCGCCCACGGGCGTATTCAGATCCTTAACGAGGAATCCGCCAAAGAGTCCACCGGCCACGGCTCCCCGCTGCCGCAGCTGGTGCACGGCGGTCCCGGTCGTGCGGGCGGCGGCGAAGAGCTGGGCGGCCTGCGCGCGGTGAAGCACTACCTGCAGCGCACGGCGATTCAGGGCAGTCCGACCATGCTGGCGGCCATCGGCAAGCAGTGGGTGCGCGGCGCAGCCGTGCAGGAAGATCGCGTGCATCCGTTCCGCAAATACTTTGAGGAGCTGCAGCCGGGTGACAGCCTGCTGACGCCGCGCCGCACCCTGACGGAAGCGGACATCGTGAACTTTGCCTGCCTGAGCGGGGATCACTTCTACGCCCATATGGACAAGATCGGCGCGGCAGAGTCGATCTTTGGCGAACGGGTGGTGCACGGCTACTTCCTGATCTCCGCCGCGGCGGGGCTGTTCGTCGATGCGGGCGTCGGGCCGGTAATTGCCAACTACGGCATGGAAAACCTGCGCTTTATCGAGCCGGTCAAGCCGGGCGACACCATTCAGGTGCGCCTGACCTGCAAACGCAAAACGCTGAAAAAACAGCGCACCGCGGATGAAAAACCAACCGGCGTGGTGGAGTGGGCGGTTGAGATTTTCAACCAGCACCAGCAGGCCGTGGCGCTCTACTCCATCCTGACGCTGGTGGCGCGCCAGCGGGGTGAATTCAGCTAAGGTCCCTACTCCTAATCCTCTCCGCAATGGCTGAGCGCTCTCAGGTAATGTGAAAGCAGAAGCAATAACGCTGCTTTTAAAATAGCTGAGGGCCTTCAGCGATGCCCTCGTCCGGCTGTAAATCGCTGAGGCGTTTCCGTAAGGCCGGGGCGAGGTGCATGGATGCGCCGAGAGGGCGGGCTTTACAGGGATGTTACCTCCGCCCGTCCCCGATAAGCCGGAAGGAATTAGCCGAAGGCACCGCGAAGCGGCGATTTACCGCCGGGAGCCCGGGTTGCCAGGGTGGTGGCGACTGAGCCACCCTGGCACGTTCACAGGTCATGTCGTTACAGAGTAGCAAGGAACGTAAAGTGAACGGAATGACCTCCACAGCCGTATGTTCCCCCTCACCCCAGCCCTCTCCCTCAAGGGAGAGGGGGTCGTCTGTGCAGACATTATTTTGTGGGGTTCCCTCAGCCTCAATGGGGAGAGGAAATGGCCCGGCATGTGACTTACCCCCGCTCTTTTTTTAACCTGGCAAGGCTGACAAATAACCTGGCAGATGCAGGCAAACGCTTTTCTGAGGCGTCTGTCAGGATAAGGCTGACACAACACAATAAACACAACAAGATGAGGTCTACGATGGGAAGCAATTCTTCTTTTTCTGCCCGTAGAACGGCGCTGGCCATGGCCGTTGCGCTGTGTTGCGCCTGGCAATCCCCTGTTTTCGCCCACGGCAGCGAGGCGCATATGGTCCCGATGGACAAAACGCTGCAGGACTTTGGCGCGGACGTTCAGTGGGACGATTACGCACAGATGTTCACCATTGCGAAAGACGGCGCCTTTGTGAAGGTCAAACCGGGCGCTAAAACCGCCATCGTCAACGGTAAAACCCTCACGCTTGAGGTGCCGGTGGTGATGAAAGGCAACAAGGCCTTTATCTCTGACGGCTTCATCAACGATGTTTTCCAGTCCGGTCTTGACCAGACTTTCCAGGTGGAAAAACGCCCTCACCCGTTAAACGCGCTGACGGCGGACGAAATTAAGCAGGCCGTTGAGATTGTCAAAGCCTCGGCGGATTTTAAGCCGAATACCCGCTTCACCCAGATTGCCCTTGCCGAGCCCGAGAAAGCCAAAGTGTGGGACTTTGTGCTCAACGGCACCGCAGTGGACGCGCCTCGCCAGGCGAAGATCGTGATGCTCGATGGAAAGCACGTTATCGAAAGCCTGGTGGACCTGAAGGATAAAAAAATCCTGCGCTGGGAGCCGGTGAAAGACGCGCACGGCATGGTGCTGCTGGATGATTTCACCGCGGTACAGCAAATTATCAACGACAGCACGGAGTTTGCCGAGGTGCTTAAAAAGCACGGCATCACCGACCCGAAAAAAGTGATTACCACGCCGCTGACCGTCGGCTATTTCGACGGTAAAGACGGCCTGAAGCAGGAGGACCGACTGCTGAAGGTGGTGAGCTATCTCGACGTCGGCGACGGCAACTACTGGGCGCACCCGATTGAAAACCTGGTGGCCGTGGTGGATCTTGAGCAGAAGAAAATCCAGAAGATTGAGGAAGGTGCCGTTGTTCCGGTTCCGATGACGCCGCGCCCCTACGATGGCCGCGACCGTATAGAGACGCCGAAAAAACCGCTCGAGATTGTTGAGCCGGAAGGCAAGAACTACACCATTACCGGCGATATGGTGCACTGGCAGAACTGGGATTTTCACCTGAGTCTGGACTCCCGCGTGGGACCGATGATTTCGACCGTGACGTATAACGACAGCGGCAAAAAGCGTCAGGTGATGTATCAGGGGTCGCTCGGCGGCATGATCGTCCCTTACGGCGATCCGGACGTGGGCTGGTACTTTAAGGCCTATCTGGACTCCGGCGACTACGGCATGGGCACTCTGACCTCGCCGCTGGTGCGCGGGAAAGACGTGCCGTCCAACGCCGTGATGCTCAATGAAACCATCCCGGACTACACCGGCGCGCCGATGGAGATCCCGCGTGCGATCGCCATTTTCGAACGCTACGCGGGGCCGGAATACAAGCATCAGGAGATGGGCCAGCCAAACGTCAGCGCCGAGCGCCGCGAGCTGGTGGTGCGCTGGGTGAGTACCGTGGGCAACTACGATTACATCTTCGACTGGGTGTTCCATGAGAACGGCACCATCGGCATTGATGCCGGCGCAACGGGTATCGAAGCGGTGAAAGGCGTGCAGGCGAAAACCATGCACGACGCCACCGCCAAGGACGACACCAAATACGGCACGCTCATCGATCACAACATCGTGGGCACCACGCACCAGCACATCTATAACTTCCGTCTTGATATGGACGTGGACGGCATTAACAACAAGCTGGTGGCAATGGATCCGGAAGTGAAGCCGAATACCGCCGGAGGCCCGCGCACCAGCACCATGCAAATTAACCAGTACGATATCGATACCGAGCAGCAGGCGGCGCAGAAGTTCGACCCGGGCACCATTCGCCTGCTGAGCAACACGAGTAAAGAGAACCGCATGGGCAACCCGGTCTCGTACCAGATTATCCCTTACGCGGGCGGTACGCACCCGGTGGCGACCGGCGCGAAATTTGCCCCGGACGAGTGGATCTACCATCGCCTGAGCTTTATGGATAAACAGCTGTGGGTGACCCGCTACCATCCGGATGAACGGTATCCGGAAGGGAAATTCCCGAATCGTTCCATCCATGACACCGGCCTGGGACAGTACAGCAAAGATAACGAGTCGCTTAACGACCAGGATGACGTGGTCTGGATGACCACCGGCACCACCCACGTCGCGCGCGCGGAAGAGTGGCCGATTATGCCGACGGAATGGGTGCATACCCTACTTAAACCGTGGAACTTCTTCGACGAGACGCCAACGCTCGGGAAGAAAAAAGAGGATAAATAACCACCCGCCGGGCAATTGCCCGGTTTTTTTTGCCTCTGCATTTGAGCTTCGTCCGGGCTTGCTTATAGTTACTGATATCCCACCTGCATGATTTATCCCCCGGACGGGAAAGGGCTTTATGGAAAAAAGAAAAAAACCGACGCTTGAACGGGCAACCTGGCCAACGCGCCAGGCCATGGTGATGCACGGGCTGGCGATGAACCTGCCGTGGCTGGCCTTCGTGAATATCAGCTTCGCGGTGATGATCCTGCTGCGCCACGTCCTGCTCAAGGCCAGCGATCCCCTTTATCCCCATTCGCCGCAGCTGACGAAGATGGTCGACGCCTCGATGCTCGGCATTATCCTCCTCTCTGCCGCCCTGGTCCTGATGGCCTGGCGGCGCATCGCCGGCATCAGCGTGGTGCTGTTTATCTGCAGCGCCATCTGGTCGGTCTCCTGCTTCTGGTTTATCACCCAGCTGCTGCTCCCGCACGTCTGGCCGCTGTGCGTCATTTTATTACTGGCGGGCTTAACGGCGCTCTATTTTTACCCTGAGGGGCTGCTCGCTTTTGTGCTCCCGCTCTGGATCACCCTGCCGATAGCAAACTGGATCCTGAATGATGGCCTCAACCTTCACTTCATTATTATCTGGAGCGTCTTTACGCTGATCCTGATCTGCGGGCGTTTTATCCTGCTGAGCTGGTTTGACGAAGCCTGGCGACGTAACCAGCAAAATCAGCTGCTGATATCGCGGCTGGATGCGCTGGCGCATCAGGACCCGCTAACCAAAACCGCCAACCGCCGGAAGATGGAGGTGGTGCTGGAGAACGCGGTTGAGCAGAAAAAAACCTTCTCGGTAATCATGCTGGATATCGACTACTTCAAGCGCTACAACGACACCTACGGGCACCAGGCTGGCGACGACTGTCTGACCCGCGTGGCGCGCGTGCTGAAGCAGTCGGTGCGAACGCCTGACGATGTGGTGTCGCGCTACGGTGGCGAGGAGTTCGTGGTCATCCTCTTCAATTGCCCGGTAAACATCGCTGAAAAGGTTGCCCTGCGCATTCAGGACGGCCTGCGCGCGGAAGCCATACCGCACGGCGCCTCGACGGTCAGCGACCATGTTACCGTGAGCATGGGCATAGCGAGCATGGCGGAGGGGCTAGCGGGCACCGAGATTATCGCCCGCGCCGATGCGGCGCTGTACCGGGCGAAAGAGGCCGGGCGGGATCGGTGGTCGCGGTAGGCGAAGCCGGGTGGCGCTGCGCTTACCCGGCCTACGGTTCGTGCCGTTGTAGGCCGGGTAAGGCGTAGCCGCCACCCGGCTTGTTTTTTAATACCGCACGCAAACCGACTTGGTTTCACACCAGCCGTCCAGCCAGTCCGGGCCAAAGTCGCGACCGGTGCCGGACTGCTTCATGCCGCCGAACGGCAGGTTGGCGTCGATCAGCGTATGGCTGTTCACCCAGACGGTGCCCGCCTGCAGCCGGTCGGTGTACTCCAGCGCCTTGCTGATGTTCTGCGTCCAGACGCTGGCGGTCAGGCCGTATTCGGTGTCGTTTGCCAGCTGGAGCGCCTCTTCGCCGTCGGCAACGCGCACCAGGTTGACCACCGGGCCAAACACCTCTTCGCGGGTTAAACGCAGCGAGGCGTCCGGGTTCACTACCAGCGTAGGCGAGACGTAATAGCCTTTGCCTTCTGGCCCTCGGTTACCGACGAGCAGCTCCGCGTGGCGCGAGGTCGCTTCATCAAGGAAGGCCTGCACCTTATCGCAGTGCGCGCGCGACACCAGCGGGTTGATAAACGCCTCCGGCGACATGCCCGGCCCGACGCTCAGGGATTTCACCGCCTGCTCAAACCCGCTGACCAGCGTGTCAAACAGCGGCGCTTCAATATAGATACGGGAACTCGCCGCACACACCTGCCCCTGGTTCAGGAAGCTGCCGGTCATCAGGCCTTCGATCACCCATGCCGGGTCCGCGTCTTTCAGAACGATAGCCGGGTTTTTCCCGCCCAGCTCCAGGGTCACCCCGGTGAGCGTGTCAGCCGCCGCGCGGGCGATTTGCTTGCCCGTTGCCGTTGAGCCGGTGAAGCTCACCTTGGCAATATGCGGATGCGAGGTCAGCGCCGCGCCACACACCGCGCCGCTCCCGGTCACTACGTTGAACACCCCGTCCGGAATGCCCGCTTCGCTGGCCAGCTCCGCCACGCGCAGCATGGTCAGCGGCGTGGTTTCTGACGGCTTGATGACAATCGAGCAGCCAGCCGCCAGGGCGGGCATCACCTTCCACATGCCGATCATCAGCGGGAAGTTCCAGGGCACAATCCCGGCCACCACGCCAACCGGCTCCTTGCGCGTCCACGCCTGATAGCGGGCGCCCTGCGGCAGAGGAATAGAGAGGTCGAGGGTTTTGCCTGCAATTTTGGTGGTCAGCCCGGCGGTATAGCGCATCCAGTTCAGCGTGCAGCCCACCTCAAAGGCCCGGGAAATGTTGATGGATTTGCCCTGCTCCAGGGTCTCAAGCTGGGCCAGCTCCTCGCTATGCTGTTCAACCAGATCGGCGAAATGGAGCAGGATCCGCTCGCGCTCTGCCGGGAGTTTTCCGGCCCAGCTGCGGGCGACAAACGCGCGCCAGCCGGACATTACCGCGCGATCGACGTCGTCGACGCTGGCGTCGGCGGTCGAGGCAATGACCTCGCCCGTGGCCGGGTTGTAGACGTTCAGCCTTTTTTCACTGTCCGACGCGGCCTGACGCCCTTCAATCCACAGGCCATGCTGTCGGTCTAAAAACTGTTGTACGGCAGGCTGAATGGCCACCTGTGATGCAGACATAGGATACTCCTTCGTTATTCTTCTCAGGGTGTTTATCCAGTCTATGTGGGGTTTTACGTTCTCGCTTTTGTCTCTGTGACATTCGCTTTGCCACCTGTGACAGGCTCCGCAAATCGCGATAATTGCCGCTTATATCGCTGTTACCGGTGAGCGTTCTTTCCTATAGTCAGCCTCATAGCTCTGACAAAATGCAACACAAATGCAACAATGCGAAAACGTTGACGGTGCAGTGAGAGAAGCGATGGCGTGTGCAAGCGAGCAGGAACAGTATCAGCAGTGGCTGGCGCAAATTAATCAGGTTTGCGGGCGGTTTAACGCGCAGCCCACCGAGGGAAAGTTCTTCGGCGAGCTGGAGACCAGCTATGCGCGCAGCCTGAAGCTCAGCACCGTCACCGCAGGCGGCGTAAATCTGTTCCGCTCCCGTCAGGAGATCGCCCAGAGTCATGATGCCTGGTTCTATACCGTGTTCCAGCTTGAAGGCAGCGCGGAAATTGAGCAGGAGGACCGTCGCGCGCTGCTCAGAACCGGTGATATCACGCTGATTGACGCGTCGCGCCCCTGCTCGATTAACTGGCGGGAAAAATCCCGCCAGATTTCGCTGCTGGTTCCCCGTCAGATTATTGAGCAGCAGTGTCGTTTTCAGGAGATAAGCTGCGCGACCGCCCTTTCCCGCACTTTGCCCACGGTCCATCTGAGCCATCGACTGCTGATGGAGAGCATGAGCAATGCCGACCTGAGCGACCGGGAGAGTGAAGCGGCGCTTGAGGCGATGATCTGCCTGCTGCGCCCCGCTTTTCAGCAGCGCGACGTGATTCAGCCGCGCAAGGAGCGTCAGTTCCAGCAGGTCGTGGCGCTGATTGACGACCATATTCAGTCTGAATCGCTGCGCCCGGAATGGATTGCCGCCGAGAGCGGGATGTCCGTGCGCAGCCTCTACCGCATGTTTGCCGAAAAGGGGCTGGTGGTGGCGCAGTACATCAAAAACCGTCGGCTGGATTTGTGTGCGCAGGTGCTGCGCGCTGCCGGGGATGATGAAAAGCTGGCGGGCATTGGCTACAGCTGGGGGTTCACCGACCATAGCCATTTCTCAACGGCGTTTAAGCAGCGTTTTGGCGTCTCGCCGGGGGAATACCGCAGGCGCTACCGCTAGCTATTTTTTCAGCCATTTGCCGTTAATCCCCTTCACGTATTCGCCCGGCTGCGCGCGGGCAACCAGCTTTTGACCCGCCATTTTGGCCACTTCATCAACCGGCAAATTATTGCTGTCGGCCAGCTTCTGATAGCTCTCCGTGCGCGCCGCGTTGATGCGATTGACCAGCGCCAGCGTTTCCGCATCCTGTTGGATCGGAGCAAGATAACCGCTGAGGGTTTCCCCCACGCGCCCCTGCGCCCGGGCATCGCTTAAGGTCAGCGTAGCCGCCTGCACGTTCATCCCCAGCGCCAGTAAAATCAGAGCTAATCGTTTCATGGCATCCTCAGAACAGATCGCTGCGCGATTTCAGCAGGGTTTCAACGTCTTTATCGACCTTAATATGGATCTCATGTTCGATTTTGACATTCATATTGATGGTAATCGGCTCCTTTGGCGCAGCGACTTCAATACGCGGCGTACAGCCGGTCAGTAGCGCGGCAACGGCAACGGTGAGCGCACCAGCCATCTTTTTCATTGTTGTTCCTCACTTTCCTTGCCGGTCGAACTGCGGGGAGCAGGTATCGCCGCGTGTTGCTCAAACCAGGTTTGCAGGTTGTCCCCAAAACGCAGGCTGCGCCAGAGGGTAAACACATTTTCTTCATGGGTGTAGTTCAGGTTGACGGAGCTGCTTTTGCCATCGACCCGGCTGGTCCCCTTGATGGTCGCCTGCATGGTTAATTCACCCAGGTTATCTAAATTGATTCTCGTCCACGAACGCGAAATTTCCATATAGCGGAGCCAGTTAATCGCCGCGCCCGCCACCATATTATCTTCCACGATGGCGTCAGCGGTATCTTTGTCGATGCGCAGCGTCATGGGCCCCGGGTTGGTCAGCCAGCCATCCTTGATGATCCATTTTTCATTATCCAGCCAGAACGGCAGCGCCCCGCTCACCCGGCCTGACATGGCAAACTGTTTTGGGTTAACGGCGCTTATCAGCTCGCTTGTGGAGATATTGTCCACGCGCAGCAGGGCCGGATCGTGCTGCGGCATCCGCAACTGCTGCATGGTGATTTTCCCGCCCAGGGTTTCTACCTTCACGTTGGTGAGCAGCAGCGGATTATCCTCCGTCCAGGGATAATCGCCCTGTAAATCCGCGGTAATGTTGCGCGCGGTCACCAGGTTGACCACTTCGCCGATGCGCAGCGTGACCGGACCGCGCGTGCCGAGAGACCAGGTGCCCTCGCTGAAGCGGAACGGCAGCACAAAATCGACGCCGTTAATTTGGTTATCCGGCATCCAGGCGCTGCCGGATTTCAGCACGCCGTGCCCGCCCGCCTCAAAGCCCTGATCGGCCGCCGCCGAGAAGGCCACCTGGGCATAAAGCTCCCCGTCGCGCAGCGTCATTTTCCAGTCCGGCGGGATCAGCGGCTGGAAGACGGTGAGCGACTGTTTTGGCCACCAGGCCTGCCCGCGAAGACGTTCGCCGTCCCAGCGGCCGTTCACCTGCACCGGGCCGATGCTGTCCGCATGGAGATCGCCCTTAAACTGGAACACCGTCGGGTCGGTGCCGTCGACGCTAAAGGTCAGGACCGAGGGCGGCAGTACGCTGCCGCCGGAGAAGCGGGTTTGCCCGGCATTCAGCGACAGCGCGCCGCTGAAGGTGGGTTTCTCGGGGTCACGGAACCAGCGCACCGGTTTTTCCAGCGCCAGGCGCGGCTTGCTGACCTCCATCGTGCCGTACTGCAGCTTGTCAAAACCGGTGGAGAGCGCCGTCAGCTCAATAAGGTTGTCGCGCCACTCGCCTTTCCCGGCAACATCCCAGCGGGCATGCATCGGCGTAAACCCGCCTTTCCCCCAGTAGCGCCACTGCCACAGGCCGCTGTCGGGTAAAAAGTCGCTGGCCTGGCCGTCCAGGTGGAGTTCAAAATCGCCCATCTCGTTCTCGTGGGCGCGCAAAATCGCCTGCAGGCGGCCGTCCACGCCCTTCTGGGTGAGCTTCACGCCCGCCAGCGGCCAGCGGATTTCATCAATATCGAGCGAGTTAATGATCCGCCCGCGCGAGCGAAGCAGCGCGCCCGGCTCAAAGGCCAGCTGCGGGTCATACAGGCTACCGGTTAGCGTTGCGGGCAGTTTGGCGTAAAGAATAAGATCGTTTTGCTTCGCCTCGCCGCTGAGGTGCAGGGGCATGTCGCTGTTTTCCATGCTGAGCCTGCCGGGCCCAATATTCAGTACCGCGTTGCCTTTCCCCGCATCGCCCTGCGTCAACACGTTCAGTCGTCCGGTCAGGATGGTTTTCTCCAGCCCCTGCTGCCAGTTGTCGGCGCGAAGGGAAACCCGCCCGCTCAGCGGCATCCCCGAGAGATCCCAGTTCCAGCGCCCGTCGCTGATGTTCAGCTGCTCCGCCGCGATCTGCCACGGCAGGTCGAGTAGCGGATCGGGGTTGTCCCGCGCCATCACCACCAGCTGTCCCTGATTGCCTTCCCAGTCCAGATCGGCATCGACCAGAGACGTCAACTGTGGCACGTTAAAGGTCGCCACCGCGTGGCCTTTCACCGGCACGCCGTCCGGCACCAGCGGCAGGGTAAACTCGCCCACCAGCTTAACGGGCTGCGGCTGGTCAGGGAGCTGTATATCGAACTGGCTGACCGAGAGCGTCTGGCCGCGAAGCGTGCCTTTGATGCTGACCTGTTCGCCTTTATAGGCGATCTCCTGCATGGACGGGGTCAGCGACGCCTTAAGCTCGCCCTGCCACTGCTGCCAGGGCGACAGCGTCAGACGGTGAACCGTGAGCCAGGTATTGGGTAACACCGCCTGCCACTGCGCCAGCGTTTTGGGGGCGACCGTTGAGGGCGCTGACTGGGGAATTTTGCTGAGGCAGACGGCGTTAAGATCCAGCGCGCCGATATCCAGCTGCCAGCGGCTTGGATGTGACAGCGTCACGTTCTCGATGCGGGCAATTTCACACTCTTCAACCAGATAGCGGAGATCGGGGATTTTCAGCGCGTGGCGGGTAAGCTTCGGACTCTCTTCAAACGCGATGCGCGTCCCGACGGGAAGCCAGATCCCGGCAAGCGTCGGCACCCACTGGGCGAGCGTCATCAGCAGCGTCAGCGGCAATAAAATGAACAGCAATAAAAGCGCAAGAGCGGCTTTGTATTTACCCTTCATGGGCAGTTAATATCCTGATTTAACGAAAGAATTAAGCCGACAGTGCCGATCATTGTCGCATGTTTAGCCAGTCAGTTGAAGGAAATGCCATTTTTAAGGATAGATGCTCTAGAATAATTCATAGAACTTATTGAATTCAATAATATTTTAGAAATTGTAAGATAATTTTAATCATGCTAACGTGAATGCAAAATCACTGGAGAAAGTCTTATGAAACTCGCGGTATACAGCACAAAGCAGTACGACAAAAAGTATCTGCAACATGTTAACGAGGCTTACGGGTTTGAGCTTGAATTTTTCGACTTTCTGCTGTCCGAAAAAACCGCCAAAACGGCGCACGGCTGTGAAGGCGTCTGCATTTTTGTTAACGACGACGGCAGTCGTCCGGTGCTGGAAGAGTTGAAAAAACACGGGGTGAAGTACATCGCCCTGCGCTGCGCGGGCTTTAATAACGTGGACCTCGACGCGGCGAAAGAGCTGGGTCTGAAGGTGGTGCGCGTTCCGGCCTACTCTCCGGAAGCGGTCGCGGAACATGCGATCGGTATGATGATGTCCCTCAACCGTCGTATTCACCGCGCTTATCAGCGCACCCGTGACGCCAATTTCTCCCTGGAAGGGCTGACCGGCTTTACCATGTACGGCAAAACCGCAGGCGTGATCGGCACCGGTAAAATTGGCGTGGCGACCCTGCGCATTCTGAAAGGCTTCGGCATGCGTCTGCTGGCGTTCGATCCGTACCCAAGCGCCGCAGCGCTGGAGCTGGGCGTGGAATACGTTGACCTGCCGACCCTGCTCTCGCAGTCCGACGTGATCTCCCTGCACTGCCCGCTGACGCCGGAAAACTATCACCTGCTGAACCAGGCGGCGTTTGACCAGATGAAAGACGGCGTCATGATCATCAACACCAGCCGCGGCGGGCTGGTTGACTCCCAGGCCGCTATCGAAGCGCTCAAAACTCAGAAAATTGGCGCGCTGGGCATGGACGTGTACGAGAACGAACGCGATCTGTTCTTTGAAGACAAGTCTAACGACGTGATTCAGGACGACGTGTTCCGCCGCCTGTCTGCCTGCCATAACGTGCTGTTTACCGGCCACCAGGCGTTCTTGACGGCGGAAGCGCTGATCAGCATTTCAGAAACCACGCTGGGTAACCTGCAGCAGCTGGAAAAGGGTGAAGCCTGCCCTAACGAACTGGCTTAACCCCCACGCCGGGTGGCGTCTATACCTCGCCCGGCGCGTTTGTTTCCCAGCTGCGATGCGCAACGCGCCACCAGATCAGGACGGCCGCCAGCGCAATCGCGCTCAGAACGCTGAATGCCGTCGCAAAGGAGTAATGCCCGGCAATCGTGCCGGTTAACGCCGGGCTCAAGGATGCCCCAACCCCCTGCATCAGCATCACCACACTCTGCCCGGCATTGACGTGGCCGCTTCCGCGCAACAGCACCACGATAAACGAGGGAACCACAACGCCCAGGATCCCCGCGGCCAGACCGTCAAGAATCTGTACCGGGATCATCATTAACGGTGCGTCCGTAGAGGCCGCCAGCGCCGCGCGCACCGGCATCACCAGCAGGGCCAGCATAATCAGGCGCCAGTAGCCGTAGCGGTCTATTCGGTGGGCAACCCAGATGGCGACGGGGATCATCACGGCCTGCGAGATGATGACGGTGCCTGCCGCATACAGGCCGGGGTTGATCGCGGCGGGCGCCGAGGCCACCCTCATGCTCAGCATCGGCAGCAGCGCGGCGTTCGCCAGGTGGAACAGCAGCAGCGTCAGCCCGGTCACAAACAGCGCCCGGTTTTTAATCAGCACGGTAAAGCCGGGCACCGGAGCGCTCCCCGAGGAGGAAAGCCCTCGCGCCGCGTCGTTATCGATATCCCGGTTGCGTATGGCAAGCAAAGCGCACAGCGTGAGCAGCGTGGTGCAGGTCATCAGCAGGAAAATGCCCCCGACGCCCCAGTACCAGGCAATGCCGCCCGCTAGCAGTGCCGTGACGAAATTACCGCCGTGATTGAACGCCTCGTTTTTACCCATCTGCGCGCTGAACCCGCCCTGGCCGGTCAGGCCCAGCGTAATCCCCGCGATCAGCGGACCGACAAACGCCGCGCAGATACCCGTAACCATCTGCGAGACGGCGACAACGCTGGTCTGCTGGCTAAACCAGAGCAGCAGCGTGCTCAGCGTGATCAACATGCACAGCAGCGCCAGCACCGCGCGTTTGTTCCGGGACGTGTCGGTAATGACCCCCGCAGGTAGCGTAGCCATCAGTCCCGCCAGCCCACCTGCCGTCATCAGGATGCCGATATCATCCGGAGTCCAGCGGCGTTCGGTCAGAAAAATACCGAGAAAAGGTCCGAGCCCGTCGCGAACATCCGCGATAAAAAAACTGGTCAGGCATAATGCCCGCAGCGAACGAAGAGACATACTTCCTGCCTGTAAGGTATCCGGCTCGCGTACTGCGACGACCCGCAGCCAGACGATCGCACAATAAAATTAAAGATGCAGTTTAGCGGTGCTTTTTGAAAAACAAATGACGACTTGAGAGAGATTAACGTGGGAGGCTACATGTCACACCATCCCCCCACGAGCTGCAGCAAAATGTGAATAGCCGCTGGAATCATCAGCAGAACGAGTAAAACCGTCATTACGGCAATCACCATTGGAAACTCCATTATAAATTTTTCATCCTACGAAATCGTAGACCGTATTTTTTTATTGTCACTGGCGCACGGCTATTTTTCTCTTTATTAACGGGGACGTCCTTTTAATGATGCGTCCCCGTAAAGGTGTAATTAACAGGCGTGTTTAAAACGCTGGAGTGTTACCGTAAAACTGTGCTTTTGCTGCTCAAATCGCAAAGTTTTCCGTCATTTGCTTCAGAGACCTTGACTGCTCGGTCAGGGCCTGTGATGCCGCAGCGGACTGCTCGACAAGCGCCGCATTCCCCTGCGTCACGCCATCCATCTGGGTGACGGCTGTGCTGATTTGCATGATGCCCTGCATTTGCTCAACCGAGGCCATGGAAAGGCTATCCATCGTTTCTGCCAACGTAGCCACGTTGCTGGCGGCGCGTAAAATCGTCTCAGCCGTTCTGGATGCGACCGACACACCGTTTTCGACATCCTCAACGGCATGCTCAATCAGGGCCCCAATTTCTTTTGACGCCGTTGCGCTGCGCTGAGCGAGACTCCTGACTTCTGTCGCCACCACGGCGAAGCCGCGGCCATGCTCACCGGCACGAGCCGCCTCAACCGCTGCGTTAAGCGCCAGGATATTAGTCTGGAAAGCAATACCTTCAATAACGCTGGTGATTTCTTTAATCTTCAGGGCATTAGCCGAAATGTTTTGCATCGTTTCGCTCATCTCACCCACGGCAGATTCCCCTTCGCGAGCCAGTGCCTCAGTCTTTCTCGCAGACGTTGCCGTGTGTTCTGCGACCTCGGTGTTGTTTCGAACGGTCATCGTCAGTTGTTCCATGCTGGCGGCAGTCTGCTGCAACGCGGCCGCCTGTTCTTCGGTACGAGACGATAGCTCCATGTTTCCCTGCTCAATCTCCCCGGCGGCGAGATCAACCGACGCGGCAGCCTCTTTGATTTCAGTGACGAGCGTTTTCAACTGGGTCTGCATATTGTCCAGCGCCGAAAGCAGCGTGCCCGTTTCATCCCTACGGGTAATATGTATGGTTGAGGTGAGATTGCCCGCAGCGATAGTATTCGCCGTATTCACGGCCTGCTTTAGCGGTCGGAGAATACTGCGTGAAAGAAGTATGCCCGTCAGCAGCGCGGTGATAACCGCAGCAATCATTCCCAGGACAATCATCATTCGCGTTCGGAAGCGTTCTTCAGCCAGTCGGGTTTGACGTTCAGCCATGATGCTGTACTCATCCCTCAACGCTTGCTGAATAACGCCCCGCATGGCGTCCATTTGGGCTTTTCCGGTATTGCGCTGAACATTATTGATAAACGCATCCATATTCTCGCCCCCGCGGGATACGCTCTCCCTGCGCTGGATTAACGGCAGAGCAAATGATCTTTTCCATTCCTCTTCAAGCGTGGAAAGTGAAGTTAATTTCTGCTGCTGCGACGGGTTATCACGCGTAAGCTCGGCAATTTCTTCTACTTTGCTTTTAAACCTCTCATCACCCTGCGTGAAGGGCTCGAGAACGTCCCGGTTGCCGGTGAGCGCAAAACCCCGAATACCTGTTTCCATGTTGATCAGGGTTTCGGTGACTGAGCGAAGATTATCGACCACTTTATAGCTATGGACGTTGAGCTTGCTTACGGCCGTCACTTTGTCAAAGCTCAAATAGAGCAATCCGCAGACGACGGACATTAAAACCACAATTGCGCCAAATGCTATGGTAAGCCGGGTGCCGATGTTGAGATTTTTAAACATTACTCTTCCTTAATAATTAGCATAGGTTCATCTTCTGGAGATGAATTTTAATAACGGCTTATTTTTTGTGGTTAATGGATTAAGAAATCCATCATGCCCACACCCATGCTAATCGGCAGAGAAAATTAATACTTTAGGCACAATTAAATTATATTTATCATCCAATTAGGATAATTCTTATATGTTATTCATACACCTGTTTACAGCAAATTAAATAATAAAATAAACTTGCAGATATAATAAATTTGAGATTTACGAAAATCGGAAAAATTAGGCGTATTTTATTTATAGAAATTTCAAAAGATTAACAAATGTAAATTAAGTTCATTTATTGACCAGTCCGGGCTTAGGCTGTTTTGATAAAAACCGGGCGCTGCCCGGTTGTTCTTCCAGCCTGAACGCTTCCTACGCGCTCAGCCCGCGATTCTCCAGCATAGGTTCGATCCTCGGATCGTGCCCGCGCCACTGGCGATACAGCTCGGCTAAATCCGTGCTGTTACCGCGCGACAAAATCGCCTCGCGAAATGCCTGCCCGTTTTCCCGCGTCAGGCCGCCCCGTTCGACAAACCACTGATAGCCGTCGTCCGCCAGCATCTGGGTCCACAGGTAGGCGTAATAGCCCGCCGCGTAGCCGCCGCCGAAGATATGGGCAAAGTAGCTGCTACGGTAGCGAGGCGGAACGGCGGGCAGATCCAGCCCCTCTTTTTTCAACGCTGCCGTTTCAAAGGCCTCAACGTCCGATACGGCTTCACGGATGGCGTGCCAGTTCATGTCCAGCAGCGCGGCCCCCAGCAGCTCCGTCATGTCATACCCCTTGTTGAAATGGGTCGCGTTGAGCATGCTTTCCCGCAGGGCGTCCGGCATCGGCTCACCGGTTTCGTAATGGCGCGCGTAGTGGGTAAACACCTGCGGATGGCTGGCCCAGTGCTCGTTAATTTGCGACGGGAACTCAACGAAATCGCGCGGCGTATTGGTGCCGGAAAGCGTGGCGAAGCGCTGGCTGGCAAACAGGCCGTGCAGCGTATGGCCAAACTCGTGGAACAGGGTTATCACGTCATCCCACGAGAGAAGCGCAACGCCGCCGTTAGCCGGTTTCTGGTAGTTACAGACGTTGTAAATCACCGGGCGGGCAGCAAACTCGAAGGATTGCTCGACGAAATTCCCCATCCAGGCCCCGCCCTGCTTGGAGTCGCGGGCAAAGAAGTCGCCGTAAAAGAGCGCCATGCCCTCACCGGTGTGGTCGAAAATTTCCCATACGCGGACGTCCGGGTGATACGCGGGGATATCGAAGCGCTCCACAAAGCGGATGCCAAACAGCTGGCTTGCGGCCCAGAATACGCCATCCTGCAGCACAGTATTGAGCGCAAAATAGGGTCTGATTTGTGATTCATCAAGCGCATATTTTGCCTGACGCACGCGCTCGGCATAGAAGGCCCAGTCCCAGGCCTGCGCGGTGAAGCCGCCCTGCTCGTCGTCAATCACGTTCTGAATGTCGGCCAGCTCGCGTTCCGCACGGGCGCGGGCGGCGGGCACGATGCCGCGCATAAATTCCAGCGCGGCGGCAGGCGTTTTCGCCATCTGATCGGCGATACTCCAGCTGGCGTAGTCCTTAAAGCCCAACAGGCGAGCCTGTCGCGCGCGCAGCGCCGTCAGGCGAAGGATCGGCTCACGGGTGTCGTTTTCGTCCCCTTTCTGGGTGCGCGTCCAGCCCGCGTTGAACAGGTTTTCCCGGGTCTGACGATTGCGCAGCGCGGAAAGCGCGGGCTGCTGAGTCGTGTTCAGAAGCGGGATCAGCCAGCGGTCGTTTAGCCCTCTCTCCGCGGCGGCCTGCGCCACGTCGGCGATCTCGCCGGCGCTGAGCCCGTCAAGCTGGTGCGCGTAATCCACCACCAGCCCACCCGTCTTATCGGCAGCCAGCAGACGCTGATTAAACTGGCTGGTCAGGGTCGCCGCCTCGGTGTTCAGCGCCTTCAGCTCGGCTTTTTCGGTCTCATTCAGACGCGCACCGGCCAGAATAAACCGCTGATACGTCTCGTCGACCAGCCGCCGGGATTCGGCATCCAGCGCGGCGCGGTCCTGCCAGACGCTCTCCACGCGGGCGAACAGCACGTCATTCAGCCAGATATCGTTCGCCAGCGCGGCAAGCTCGGTGGAGAGTTGCTCCTCCAGCGCCTGTAAATACGGATTGGTGTGCGCGGAGGTCATGGCGAAGAACACGCTGCTGACGCGCGCGAGCATGGCGCCGCTTTTCTCCAGCGCCAGCACGGTGTTGGTAAAGTCAGGCGCAGCGGTCTGAGAAACGATCGCGTCAATGTCCGCCCGCTTCTGGCGAAGCGCCTCATCGAACGCCGGGCGATAGTGGCTATCGTTGATCTCATCAAAATGGGGGGCCTGGTAAGGCAGCAGGCTGATGTCAAAAAAGGGATTCGTGGCCGTCATCTTTCACTCCTGAGTACGGGTATCCTCCCAGAGTAGGCCAGGCCGCCATCGCCTGCAACGCCGTCATACAAATGTTGCCTTAACGCACCCTCTGCAGCCGTGCTATGGTAGTACAACACAAAAAGCGTTGAGGAACAGTGAGATGATTATTTTAGTTACCGGGGCAACGGCAGGTTTTGGTGAAAGCATCACGCGTCGCTTCGTCGCCAACGGGCACAAGGTTATTGCGACCGGCCGTCGTCAGGAGCGCCTGCAGGAGCTGAAGGACGAACTGGGTGACAGCATCCTGACCGCGCAGCTGGACGTACGTAACCGCGCGGCCATTGAAGAGATGATTGCCAACCTGCCCGCCGAGTGGCGCGCCATCGACGTGCTGGTCAACAATGCCGGTCTGGCGCTGGGCATGGAGCCTGCGCACAAAGCCAGCGTTGAAGACTGGGAAAACATGATCGACACCAACAACAAGGGGCTGGTCTATATGACCCGCGCGGTGCTGCCGGGCATGGTGGAGCGCAACCGCGGCCACATTATCAATATCGGTTCTACCGCCGGAAGCTGGCCTTACGCGGGCGGTAACGTTTATGGCGCAACCAAGGCGTTTGTGCGTCAGTTCAGCCTTAACCTGCGCACTGACCTGCACGGCACCGCCATTCGCGTCACCGACATCGAGCCGGGCCTGGTGGGCGGCACCGAGTTTTCCAACGTGCGCTTCAAGGGCGATGACGCGAAAGCGGGTAAAACCTACGAAAATGCTAACGCGCTGACGCCGGAAGACGTTACCGAAACGGTCTGGTGGGTCGCGACGCTGCCAAAACACGTCAACATCAACACCGTAGAAATGATGCCAGTCAGCCAGAGTTTTGCCGGACTTAGCGTCCATCGTGGCTAGATCTGCCCTTCCCGGCCTGCGGGCCGGGTCTGTTTCGGCAGCTAAAAGAATGGTAGTATGTTCAGGCTAACTCTCTGAGAAATGACAACTCATGGCCGCTGAATCGCAACTCAATCCTACCCAGCCCGTAAACCAGCAAATCTATCGCATTTTGCGACGTGATATTGTCCACTGCCTGATCCCACCCGGCACGCCGCTTTCTGAAAAAGAGGTGTCCGTGCGTTTTGACGTTTCCCGTCAGCCGGTGCGCGAAGCGTTTATCAAGCTTGCTGAAAACGGCCTGATCCAAATCCGCCCGCAGCGCGGCAGCTACGTGAACAAAATTTCGCTTTCTCAGGTGCGCAACGGCTGTTTCGTTCGCCAGGCCATTGAATGCGCCGTCGCCCGCCGGGCCGCTACGCTTATCAATGACAACCAGTGTTACCTGCTGGAGCAGAACCTCCATCAGCAGCGCATTGCGATTGACCGCAAGCAGCTGAATGATTTCTTCCTGCTTGACGATGAGTTCCACCAGAAGCTGGCGCAAATTGCGGATTGTCAGCTGGCCTGGGACACCATCGAAAACATCAAGGCCACCATTGACCGCGTGCGCTATATGAGCCTCGATCACGTCTCCCCGCCGGAAATGCTGCTTCGACAGCATCACGATATTTTCAGCGCGCTGGAAAAACGCGACCCGGACGGCGTGGAAAAAGCGATGACGCTGCATCTGCAGGAAATTAGCGAATCCGTACAGCTGATTCGTCAGGAAAATAGCGAGTGGTTTAGCGAAGAGTAATATTGCGCCGCCCCCTTTCGGGCGCGGCGATGGGGTTAGCGAACGACTAACACCGGGATCGTGGCGTAGCGCAAAATAGATTCGGCATTTGATCCCAGCAGATGGGTGGTCATCCCCGGATTTTTCGACCCGATGACGATTGCGTCATATTCTCCTTCCTTGCTGAGACTGATAATTTCATCGCGGACGTTGCCAAAGCGAACCAGCGTGTCAATTTTCTCCGGCGAGATATCGAACAGCCTTTTTAACGCGTTCATTTTCTTGCCGGATTCCTCCGTCATATATTCTTCGAACTTTTTAATATCGGCGTTAAATCCGCGCAGCAGGGACCGGCTGCTGGCCGGCAGGATATTGACCAGGGTAATCGAGGCGCCCTCCGCCTTCGCAAGGTTTGCCGCGTGGCGAACCGCTTTGTCGCTCAAATCCATTTCAAACACGTCAACAGGCATCAAAATCTTCTTATACATAAGCCTGACTCCTTATTCCGATGAAAGGGTTATTTCCTGTACCCAGAATGGCACCTGGAATATAAACCAACCCTAAACGCTTCCCTGCTGAAACTATCAGTTAATGAAAATAACGGTCTGCTTTGTAAATTACCGTCCTGAACCGTCAGCACCGGAGGAAATAAAGAAAAAAGTGTGAGTTTGATCAAAAACAAAAACATGCGCCGCGGACAGGCGTATTTATATGCCCCGTGAACGGCAAAACCTGAAATAACGCCGTAACGAACAGGTTAGAGAGGAGAAAATACCATGATGACATACGACCGTAACCGCAATGCAATCACCACCGGCAGCCGCGTCATGATTAGCGGCACGGGTAAAACCGGCGTGATTAAAGCGATACACAGCGACGGGCTGGATGCCGCGCAGGTACGCCGCAGCAAAACGGTTGAAGTGGAAGGATGCGAAGGTAAGTTCGAGCCGATTGAGCTGATTCGCCTCGGAATGCACTAAACGGTGCGCAGACATGCCGCCGCGCACGGCGGCATGTGCTGAATCAGCGTTGAGACGCGTACTGGGCCACGGTCGCTTTCGCGCCCTTTTGCAGCAGCGTCAGGTACGCCTTCATGACCGCATCAACAAAGCCTGCTTCACGCGGGAGTTCCTTGCCAAAGATGGCCTCAATGCCGAGCAGCGCCTTGACCCGGCTTTCCCCTTCCGCACTGCCCTTCACCGCCGCCTGAATCACCGCCAGCTGCGGATCGCTCACGTCAATCGCGTTACCCTGCTCGTCCACGCCGCCGACATAGCGCATCCACCCTGCCACGCCCAGCGCCAGCAGCGGGAAAGGCTTCTGGTGCACCAGGTGCCAGCGCACGGAATCCAGCATGCGCTGCGGGAGCTTCTGGCTGCCGTCCATTGCGATTTGCCATGTCCGATGGCGCAGGGCCGGGTTGCTGTAGCGGGCGATCAGCAGATCGGCATAGCGTCCTAAATCGACGCCCTTCACTTTCAGCGTAGGCGCCTGCTCGTTGAGCATCAGCGCGTGCGCCGCGGCGCGATAGTTCGCATCTTCCATGCAGTCATTAATATGCTGATAGCCGGCCAGATAACCGAGATACGCCAGGAAAGAGTGGCTGCCGTTGAGCATGCGCAGCTTCATCTCTTCAAACGGGATGACGTCTGACACCAGCTCGGCACCGGCCTTTTCCCACTCGGGACGCCCCGCCACAAAGCTGTCTTCGATGACCCACTGGCGGAACGGTTCGCAGGCGACTGCCGCCGGATCGCGCACGCCGGTCAGCTTTTCGATTTTATCCAGCGTGTCGGGCGTCACCGCGGGTACGATGCGATCCACCATGGTTGACGGGAAGGTGACGTTAGCCTCGATCCAGTCCGCCAGCTCGCCGTCTACCGCCCGGGCATAGGAGCAGGTTACGTTGCGCATCACATGGCCGTTCTCCGGCATGTTGTCGCAGGACATCACGCTAAAGGCCGGTAACCCCGCCGCTTTGCGACGCGCCAGCGCCTCCACCACTACGCCCGGCGCGGATGTTGGCTGGTGCGGGTTTTGCAGGTCGGCGGCAATAAGCGGGTGATCGAGCATCAGTTGCCCGGTTGCCGGAGAATGGCAGTAGCCTTTTTCGGTGATGGTCAGTGAGACAATCGCCACCTGCGGTTCGCACATCGCGGCAAGCACGGTCTCAAGCCCGTCAGCCTGCGCGTGCAGCGCCTTTTTGACCACGCCCACCACGCGGGACGTCCACGCGTCGGCAGACATCTCCGCCACGGTATAGAGGTTATCCTGCGCGTGCAGATCGGCAATCTGCTGTTCGCCGCCAATCAGGTTAACCTCGCAGTAGCCCCAGTCGCTGCCGTGTTCCGCGGCGAGAATGTCGGCATACACGGCCTGATGCGCGCGGTGAAATGCGCCAAAGCCTAAATGAACGATGCGTGCGTTAAGGCTGTTGCGATCGTACTGAGGCAGCGTCGCGTTGGCCTGTAATAAGGTATTTTCCATAATTATGACTCGTTAATTAGAAAGCGGTGGATCGCTGCCGCTTTGGGTAAAGCGGCAGCGCCTGCTGACTACACCAACTAGAATGGCAGTCGGGGTAAAAAATCACTGCCATCAACCATACTGATACTGCCGTTTGAGTTTTTGATTTATATTAACTTTTACGCATGTGGTGTGACATAAAGATAAAGTTGTGTGATAAGTCACGCAGGCTGTAAACCATCAGCGCCGCGTGGAGATCGCGCCGTAACCCACGCTCTCAACGGGTGCGGACTCCGCAGCGTCCTGCGCCGCGCTCAAATCACGGTCGCGCACTTCCGGCATCAGGATCGCCGATACCAGCCCAATCGCGGAATAGGCCACCAGCATGGCAACGATCGGCCACCAGGAGCCGGTCATATTGCAGAAGATCCCCGCCAGTACCGGACCAAAACCCACCGCCACCAGACCGCCTGCCTCTTTGGAAATCGCCATGCGGGTAAAGCGGTTTCGTGAGCCAAACATCTCCGCCATGGTGATATTTTCCAGCGCAAACAGCCCCAGCACGGCAAAATTATGGATAACGATGATGCAGAGCATGATCGTCCCCGGCGCATAGCTCTTATCGACGATGATCGACAGCATCGGGTACGCGAGCACAATGGCGGAGATATTGAGGATGATGTACGGCAGACGGCGCCCCACTTTATCGGATAGCCAGCCCAGCAGCGGGATGGAGATAAACCCGAGAATGGAGCTGATCATCAGCGCATCGGTAGGGATGGCCTTATCGAACAGCAGGGTCTGGACCAGATAGCCGGCAAGGAACGTCTGGATTAAACCCGAGTTGCCCGCCTGACCGAAACGCAGGCCGGTCGCCAGCCAGAAGGATTTGCTTTTTACCATTGAACCCAGCGAAGTGTCCGGCTGCACGGTTTGTGCATCGTTTACTTTCTCAAAGACCGGGCTCTCTTTCAGGTTCATACGCAGCCAGATGGCGAAGATCATCACCACCACGCTGGCGAGGAACGGCACGCGCCAGCCCCAGGCAATCAGCTCTTCACGGTCGAGAGCAAAGAACATCACCGCCCAGATCGCCGTTGCGCTCAGCGTTCCGCAGTTAGTGCCCATCGCCACCAGCGAGGAGATGATGCCGCGTTTTCCTTTCGGCGCGTACTCCGCCAGCATGGTCCCGGCCCCGGAGATCTCCGCCCCGGCGCCCAGGCCCTGAATAATACGCAGCGTCACCAGCAGAACCGGGGCAAAAATCCCAATCTGCGCGTAGGTCGGCAGGACGCCAATCAGCGTGGTGCAGATCCCCATCATGGTGATGGTGATAAACAGCACCTTCTTACGGCCAATGCTGTCGCCCATTCTGCCGAAGATAAAGGCGCCGACGATGCGTGCGATATAGCCTGCGCCGTAGGTTCCCATCGCCAGGATCAGCGCCATCGCGGCCGACTGTTCCGGGAAGAAGATCTCGTGGAAGACCAGAGCGGCCCCCAGCGAGTAAAGCTGAAAGTCCATAAACTCCAGGGCGGTGCCCAGCCAGCCGGAAACGGCGGCTTTCACCAGATCGGAGGTGGTTCTTTGAGGTTGTGCTTGGGTCATAATGGCTATCTCTGAAGGTAAGATGCGTACCACATAGAGCCCGTCTGCGCGGGCTCTTAACCGCGTAATTGATTATTGGCCGAACGTGAGCAGAACCTTGCAGCACTGCCGCTGGTCTTTCTCAAACAGTTCAATGGCGTCCGTAACGTGGTGATAGTCAAAGGTATGGGTGATCAGTTTTTCCGGGTCGATCAGCCCTTTTTTCAGCCAGTCGATGACGACCGGGAATTTGTTGGCATTGAGGCGCGAGGAAAATATCGCCAGCTCTTTGCCGGTGATCCCCTGCTGAACGATCTGGCTCGGCTCGCTGGAGAAGCCCATCAGCACGATGCGCGCCGCCGGAGAGGCCAGGATTATCGCTTCCTGCAAAATCGACGGATGGCAGGCGGCATCAATGATTAACGTCGGCTTAATGCCTTTTTCGTCCAGCGCGGCCTGCAGAGACTGCTCGCCGTTATTCAGCACCCAGTCCGCGCCGCTGCGCTGGGCCATTTTCAGGCGCTCATCGATGCGGTCAACCACGATAACCTGCTTCACCCGATAGACGCCTTTCAGCGCCTGTACGGTGACCAGCCCCATCGGCCCCGCGCCATAAATCAGCGCGACGTCCTGTTCAGTCGGATTCGCCTGCCCCGTCACGTTGGCGGCGATGGTGAAGGGCTCGACCATAACGGCGTGTTTGTCCGGTATCGCATCCGGGATGGGCCAGGCGTTTTTTGCGGGCACGGTCGCGTATTCGCTAAAGCCGCCGTCGCGATGGACGCCCAGCACCACCAGCGAGGTGCAGACGTTGGGCTTTCCGACGGAGCACGGGTAGCAGTGCCCGCAGCTGATCACCGGATCAACCGAGACGCGCTGGCCCAGGCGGGCAGCGTCAACGCCCTCGCCCACGGCATCAATCACGCCAAAAAACTCATGGCCAATCACGCGCGGATACTTTGCGAAGGGGTTATGGCCGCGGTAGATGTGGCTGTCCGACCCGCAGATCCCGGCCAGCCTAATCTTGACGCGGACTTCACCTGCGCCCGGCGTCGGGAGTGGCCGTTCCTCAATCACCAGTTCGTTCGGCTGTTGAATCACTACGCTTTTCATCGTTTGCTCCTCGCTTACCAGTTCCACAGCGTGCCGTCTTCAAGACGGGCTACCGGCAGATAGGCCGGATCGTACGGGTATTTCGCCGCCAGCTTTTCATCAAACTCAATGCCCAGCCCCGGCCTGTCGCCCGGATGCATATAGCCGTTATCAAAGCGCCAGCCGTGCGGGAAGACCTCCAGCATCTGTTCGGAATAGCCCATATATTCCTGCACGCCAAAGTTCGGCACCCACAGATCGAAATGCAGCGCGGCGGCGTGGCAAACGGGTGAAAGATCCGACGGGCCGTGCGAGCCGGTTCGCACCTGGTAGAGCGCGGCGAAGTCCGCGATGCGGCGCATCCCGGTGATCCCGCCCGCGTGGGTTATGGTGGTGCGGATATAGTCGATAAGCTGCTCTTCAATCAGCTGCTTGCAGTCCCAAATGCTGTTAAACACTTCGCCCACCGCAATGGGCGTGACGGTGTGCTGGCGAATCAGGCGGAAGCAGGCCTGATTTTCGGCAGGCGTGGGGTCTTCCATCCAGAACATGCGGAATTCCTCGATGCTTTTGCCGAAGCGCGCCGCTTCGATTGGCGTCAGACGGTGGTGCATGTCGTGCAGGAGATGTTCATTAAAGCCGAATTTATTGCGCACCGCGTCGAACAGCTTCGGCGTGAAGTCGAGGTATTTTTCGGTGGACCACAGCTGCTCTTCCGGCCAGTCGCCCTTGGTCGCGGGCTCGTAGGCCAGCCCTTTTCCTTTGGCCATGCCGTAGGTGGTTTTCATGCCCGGCACGCCGCACTGGACGCGGATCGCCTTAAAGCCCATCTCTTTATGGCGGGCGTAGTCTTCGAGCACGTCGTCAATGGTGTGCCCGGTAGTGTGGCAGTAGACCATGACCCCCTCGCGGGATGCGCCGCCCAGCAGCTGGTAGAGCGGCATGTTGGCCGCTTTGGCTTTGATATCCCACAGCGCCATATCCACGGCGGAGATGGCCGACATGGTGACCGGCCCGCGACGCCAGTAGGCGCCCTTATAGAAGAACTGCCAGATGTCTTCGATGCGGTGCGCATCGCGGCCAATCAGCTGGGGGCAGAGGTGATCCTTGAGGTACGAGGCCACGGACAGCTCTCGCCCGTTTAGCGTAGCGTCACCGAGGCCAACAATCCCCTCGTCGGTGGTGATTTTTAGGGTGACAAAGTTCCGCCCCGGGCAGGTAACAAACACGTCAGCCGCGACAATCTTCATAATTCCTTTCCTTACATCGGTCGTTGTGATGCTGGAAATTTACCCATCAACCCTACTACCATACAAGTATGATGATCATAAAATCAGCGAACGGTCACAAAAATCGAGGGGCTCAGGCGCGCCCCCATCCCGCGACAATAATCAGCATACCGCACAGGGCAATCAGCGCGCCGGCCCAGTCGTACGCGCTAAGCCTGACGCCGTCCACCACCCGTAGCCACAGCAGCGCGGTACAGACATAGACGCCACCGTAAGCCGCGTAGACGCGGCCGCTGGCGGCCGGATGCAGCGTTAACAGCCAGACAAACAGGGCAAGCGCAACCCCCGCCGGGATCAGCAATAATGCGCTACCTCCCTTTTTCAGCCAGAGCCAGGGCAGGAAGCAGCCGATGATTTCGCACAGCGCGGTGGCAAAAAAAAGCAGCGTCGTTTTAAGCATATTTCACGTCAGGTGAGGAATTATTTAGACATCATACCTGATGATGCCCTTTACTTTTCCATACTTGCCCCGCGGGTATGACCTTATTTCGCTTTAGTGTAGAATCTGTACGGGGTAACTTGATTATCTGCACCCATTTAAAAGGAAACGCTATGACCACATTAAGCAAACGCCTTTGTCTGACGGCCCTGCTGGCGATGTCATCTTTCGCTTTTGCCGCCTCTGCGACAGCGGAAACCAGCAAGCTCGTTATCGAGTCTGGTGACAGCGCGCAAAGCCGCCAGAATGCCGCCATGGACAAAGAACAATGGAATGACACCCGCAGCCTTCGTCAGAAGGTCAACAAACGTGCTGAAAAAGAGTGGGACAAAGAAGATGTCGCTTTTGACGCGCGCGATAAGTGTCAGCAAAGCGCGAACGTCAATGCCTACTGGGAGCCTAACACCCTGCGCTGCCTGGATCGCCGCACTGGCCGCACGGTAGCCCCGTAATGTCGGCCTCGTGTGACGTTAAGCTCCGTCCGCTGGAGCGGGAAGATCTGCGCTTCGTCCATCAGCTCGACAATAACGCCAGCGTGATGCGCTACTGGTTCGAAGAGCCTTACGAGGCCTTTGTTGAGCTGTCCGATCTTTACGATAAGCACATTCACGATCAGAGCGAACGTCGTTTTGTGGTGGAGTGTGGCGGCGAAAAAGCCGGGCTGGTGGAGCTGGTTGAGATCAACCACGTTCACCGTCGGGCGGAGTTTCAGATCATCATCTCCCCTGAGCATCAGGGGAAAGGCCTGGCCTCACGGGCGGCGAAGCTGGCGATGGATTACGGATTCAACGTTCTGAACCTCTACAAGCTGTACCTGATTGTGGACAAAGAGAACGAGAAAGCGATCCATATCTACCGCAAGCTGGGCTTTATGGTGGAAGGCGAGCTGATTCACGAATTCTTCATCAACGGTGAATACCGCAATACCATCCGCATGTGCATCTTCCAGCATCAGCATCTGGCCGGGCATAAACCGTCAGGCGCCAGCCTGCTGAAACCGACCGCGCAATGAGAGGGATGACAGCCCCTGTCATCAACAATGGCGCGGTCTTTATTGCCGGGTGGCGCTGCGCTTACCCGGCCTACACTGTGCAATAATATCAATATATTGCTCAGTAGTATTCAATCGTGTTTTTGATGGTGTACTTGCGCTCGACGGCCGGTTTGACGCTGTCGTCCGTGATGGTCAGATCGCAGCTCACCGGGTTATTGTGTCGATCGTAGTCGCAGCTCTGCTTCACGTTGCCCAGCGGCTTGTCATTCAGCACGCTCACTGCCGAGTAATCCATTCTTTTGCGCAGATCCTTAGACGGCGTCGACTGGACGGAAAGATGCCGATCCCCGGAGACGGTCGTTTTGCCCAGCGGGTAGCCATCCGCGTCGTAGCGATACTTCACCTCCATCTCTTTGCCGTGCGCCGCCACCACAAAACCGTTGTCGTCGGTATCCCACGTCACCCCGGCTGACGGCAGTTCGGCCAGCTGGCATTTGCCCTGCAGCTTCACTTTGCGCTGCTGGGTTTCCGCATCAAGGTAGTAATTGGCGTCCAGCACCAGCGCCACGCCGGTGTTGGCCTCCAGGTCGTGCAGCTCCAGCGTGTCGAAACACCCTTCCGTCGAGACGGTGCCGGTGACCCGCTTAGATACTTCGCCCTTCTCGTTGAACAGGGTCTGGGTAAAGTCTTTGACCGGGCCGCGCAGCGGATCAAAATCAAACTCGTTTGAAAAGCTCGCCATCTCGGGCGTAAACGACAGCGGCGCGGTGCTGTTGTCGCACCCCACCAGTGTTGCTGCCAGTAGCGTTATCGCGGCGTATTTCTTCACATTGATTACCGTACAGGGAGATTATTCCCAATCATATTAGCAAATACAGTTGTTTACACGAAGCCTGCTAGAATAAATCTACACACAGAGAAAAGGAGCAACAGATGAAACGGTTACCCTGGATTACCGCCCTGCTGTTAATGAGTGCCTCAACCGCCGCGCTGGCGGCACCGGGCTCCTGCGAACGCGTGAAAAGCGACATTCAGCAGAAGATAGTCAACAACGGCGTGCCTGAATCAGGTTTTACCCTGACCATCGTGCCGAACGATCAGGCTGACCAGGCGGGCACGCAGGTGGTAGGCCACTGCGCCAACGACACCTTTAAAATTTTGTACACCCGAACCGGCGGCGGGGCTGCTGAATCTCAGTAATTTAGCCTCAATCTCCTTTGAATTGATGAGGATTAAGATTTAATACCCCCAAATAAGTAACACTCACCCCATCATTAGCCCGGTCATCATTTCGGGAAAAATAATACGCAATTATAATGATGGGGTGAGCCATGTCCGATAGTGAACATCACGGCGGAATTAGCCGTCGAACTCTCGTGAAATCTACTGCAATAGGTTCTCTGGCGCTTGCCGCCGGTGGGATCTCGCTTCCTTTTGGTTTAAAAAGCGCCGCCGCAGCGGTGAAGAACGCCGTTCAGCCTGCAGAAGAAAAGGTCGTATGGGGTGCCTGCTCGGTAAACTGCGGCAGCCGCTGCGCCCTGCGCCTGCACGTCCGTGACGACGAAGTATACTGGGTTGAAACGGATAACACCGGCGAGGATATTTACGGCAACCATCAGGTTCGCGCCTGCCTGCGCGGCCGTTCTATTCGCCGTCGGATCAACCATCCTGACCGCCTGAACTACCCCATGAAGCGCGTGGGCAAACGCGGCGAAGGCAGGTTTGAGCGCATCACCTGGGATGAAGCGCTGGATACCCTCACCGCCAGCCTGAAAAACGTTGTCGCTAAGTACGGCAACGAAGCGGTGTACATAAACTACTCCTCCGGGATTGTCGGCGGCAATATCACCCGCTCCTCGCCTTACGCTTCGCTGGTGGCGCGTCTGATGAACTGCTACGGCGGTTTCCTGAGCCACTACGGCACCTACAGTACGGCGCAAATCGCCTGCGCGATGCCTTACACCTACGGCAGCAACGACGGCAACAGCACCTCGGATATCGAAAACACCAGGCTGGTGGTGATGTTCGGCAATAACCCGGCGGAAACCCGCATGAGCGGCGGCGGGATTACGTACTATCTGGAGCAGGCTCGCGAGCGGTCTAACGCGCGCATGATCGTTATCGACCCGCGCTACACCGACACGGCCGCCGGACGAGAAGACGAATGGATCCCGATCCGTCCAGGGACCGATGCCGCGCTGGTGGCCGGTCTTGCATGGGTATTAATCAACGAAAATCTGGTCGATCAGCCGTTCCTGGATAAATACTGCGTTGGCTATGATGAAAAAACGCTGCCGGAAGGCGCGCCTGCTAACGGTCACTATAAAGCCTACATTCTCGGCCAGGGCGATGACGGCACCGCAAAAACGCCGGAGTGGGCCTCGCGCATCACCGGTATTCCCGCCGATCGCATCGTTAAGCTTGCCCGCGAGATTGGCTCAGCGAAGCCGGCCTACATCTGCCAGGGCTGGGGTCCACAGCGCCAGGCGAACGGCGAGCTGACGTCCCGCGCCATCGCGATGCTGCCGATCCTCACCGGCAACGTGGGCATCAGCGGCGGGAACAGCGGCGCGCGTGAGTCAACCTACACCATCACCATCGAGCGCATGCCGCTGCCGAATAACCCGGTCAAAACGCAAATTTCCTGCTTCAGCTGGACGGACGCCATCGCCCGCGGGCCGGAGATGACCGCCCTGCGCGACGGCGTGCGTGGGAAAGATAAGTTGGACGTGCCGATTAAGTTCATCTGGAACTACGCGGGTAATACCCTCATCAACCAGCACTCCGATATCAATAAAACCCACGATATCCTGCAGGATGACGGCAAGTGCGAAATGATTGTCGTCATCGACAACTTCATGACGTCGTCGGCGAAGTATGCCGATATCCTGCTGCCGGACCTGATGACCGTCGAGCAGGAAGACATCATTCCTAACGATTATGCCGGGAATATGGGCTACCTCATTTTCCTCCAGCCCGTGACCGCGCCGAAGTTCGAGCGTAAGCCCATCTACTGGATCATGAGCGAGGTGGCAAAACGCCTCGGGCCGGATATCCATCAGAAATTTACCGAAGGACGGACGCAGGAACAGTGGCTGCAGTTCCTTTATGCCAAAATGCTCGAAAAAGACCCTCAGCTGCCGTCCTATGACAAGCTGAAAAAAATGGGCATTTATAAGCGCAAAGATCCGAACGGACACTTTGTGGCCTATAAAAAATTCCGCGAAAACCCGGAAGCCAATCCGCTGAAAACGCCATCGGGCAAGATTGAAATTTACTCCAGCAAGCTGGCGAAGATCGCGTCCACCTGGGAGCTGGAAAAAGATGAGACCATCAGCCCGCTGCCCGTCTACGCCTCGACCTTTGACGGCTGGGATGCACCCGAGCGCGCGCAATACCCGCTGCAGCTGTTTGGTTTCCACTTTAAAGCGCGTACCCACTCGAGCTACGGCAACGTCGACGTGCTGAAAGCGGCCTGCCGCCAGGAGGTCTGGCTTAACCCTGTCGATGCCGAAAAACGCGGCATTAAGAACGGCGATACGGTGCGCGTCTTTAACACTCGCGGCGAGGTACGAATTGAAGCGAAAGTGACGCCGCGCATCATGCCCGGCGTAAGCGCCATGGGTCAGGGTGCCTGGCACGATGCCGATATGCGTGGCGATCGTATTGACCACGGCTCATGCATCAACACGCTGACGACCCATCGTCCTTCTCCGCTGGCGAAAGGCAACCCGCAGCACACCAATCTGGTACAGATCGAAAAGGTGTAGTGGGTGCATTGCGTGGCCGTGGTTTATTCTATGGTTTGTATTATCGGTTAACACAGTCGCGCGGACGCCCTCCGCGCGAACAAGGAAGATTTAATGAAAGACGCCTCACATCGTGAATCGTTCGCGTTCAGCGCCCGGGTGCTGGGCGCGCTGTTTTATTTCGCCCCGGACAGCGAGCAGGCCGCGCCGCTGGTGCAGGCCCTGGCCGCAGGCGTATGGGTTCAGGACTGGCCCCTGCCGCCGGAGATGCTGCAGCCCGTCGCTGATACCTTTGCCGCACCTTGCGATGAGCCGCTGACGGACGCGTGGCAACGGCTGTTTATTGGCCCTTACGCCCTGCCCGCTCCACCGTGGGGTTCCGTCTGGCTGGATCGCGAATCCGTGCTGTTTGGCGACTCGACCCTCGCGCTGCGCCAGTGGATGCGGGAGAACGCTATCGCGTTTGAGATGCAGCAGAATGAGCCGGAAGATCACTTCGGTACGCTGCTGCTGCTGGCGGCGTGGCTGGCTGAAAATGGCCGCGATGCGGAGTGCGACCAGCTCCTGGCGTGGCACCTGCTGCCGTGGAGCACCCGCTTCCTGTCGGAATTTGTCGATAACGCCGGGCATCCGTTTTATACCGCGCTGGGCAAGCTTGCGCAGCTGACGCTGGCAGAGTGGCGCTCCCAACTGCTTATTCCGGTTGCGGAAAAGACGCTGTATCGGTAAGGGACGTGGCTTGCTCGCGGGTGGCGGGCAAGCCAGGTTAGGGTTTAAACCTCTCCGCCTGATTCACTCACGCTCTCTTTGCTCTGAATGAACCGCAGCGCCAGATAGAGGTCCGGCGCCAGAATCATGTCATCATCATTCATTGTTGGCCGACTCTCCTTAAACCAGCGCGTTAACTCCGTTTTCCTGCCCGCAAGGATTAACGTAATCTTTCGACCCTTCAGGTCACGCTTCAGCTCATTAATGGTTGCCAGCACGCTGATGTCTGAATAGGTGAAGCACGCGACGGCATCAATGACCACCCATTTAGGCTGTAATGCCGCACCGTCAACCAGGTTCAATACCCGGCGTTTAAAATAGGCCACATTAAAATAGGTCAACGGTGAGTTAAATCGATACATCAGCACGCCGGGAACCATTTTAATATCGGCCGTATTACCCAATGAGTGAATCATTCCGTTTTCATCAGTGCCCAGTAAGTGCTCCGAGGGACGAAAGACGGTACGCAGGAACTGCAGCAGGCCAAGCAACACCGCCAGGCCGATGCCCTGGATCACGCCGATAATTAAAACGCAGCCAAACGTGAAAAAGGCGAGGCGAAATGCCTGCTTATTTCTCCGCCGCAGGTTCCATAATCCACGTAAATCAATTAATGACCACGACGCATACATTAGAACAATACCTAATGCAGATACCGGAATAAACTGTAATGGCTGAGTGAAAAAGACCACCACGATACCGATGAGTAAGGCGGCGACGATGGAGACCAGCTGGCTTTTCCCCCCGACGGAATCATTCACCGCGGTCCGGGAATCGGCACCGCTGATAGCAAACCCCTGAGATAGCCCCGACATAATGTTCGCAATACCCAGCGCCCGAAACTCGGCATCAGCATTAATTTCATAGCCATTTTTCGCGGCGAAACTGCGGGCGGTCAGCATCAGGCTGACAAAACTGACCAACGCCAGGTTCAGCGCCGGGATCACTAAATCACGCATCGGCCCCGGCTGGAACGCCCCCCAGTTAACCACGGGTAAACCAGACTGGAAGCCATCACCACCAATCGTAGCGATACCATACTGCTGCGCGGATGTCCCCCACACCAGTAACGTTGTCAACACGATGGCAATCAGCGGCGCTGGCCACTGGCTACGATACGTTTTGATCGCGATTAAAATACCTAACGTTAAAAGCGATATCCCTATGGTTAATAGATGGCTTTCGGAAAGCCGGCTCGGCAAGGCCATGATTTTCTCAATAACCTGCGCTTCATCTAGCCTGATCCCTAAAACCTTGCCCAGTTGCCCGACAATAATCGTCACGGCGACGCCATTAAGCAACCCCGTAAGAATGGGATGAGAAAGGAGATCGGCCAGCGCGCCCAGGCGAAATTTACTGGCAAGCAGACACCACCCGCCCATCATCAGCGTCATGATGATGGTCAGCTGCCAGTGCAGTTCGGGATTGCCCGCAGAAAGCGGAAATACGACGGCCGCAATCACCGCGCAGGTCGTGGCATCAGGGCCAACAATAAGCTGACGTGAAGAGCCAAACAGGGCATACGCGATCATCGGTAACACGCAGGAATAGAGCCCCACGATTGCCCCAACGCCCGCCAGCTCAGCGTATGCAATCGCAACGGGTAGCGCGACAGCCGCAACGGATAACCCGGCCTTAACATCCTGTTTTAGCCAGCTTTTATCGTAGGCTAACAAATTTTGTAAGCCTGGCATGTAGTTTAACAACAGTTTCCCGAACACGTTGTTCTCCGGATATTGATATTACCTGGGAAATGTTGGCACACTTTTCAGTGAGGTTCTGGTTTTCAAATGCTCCGGACTGAGACGCGGCCTCTCAGTTGCTGATAAAGCCCTTTGATTTAGGGCGTTGACGTCCAGAACCGCACGTTTTGCTAAACCGAAACAGGGTGATTGATCGCAAATGCCGCAGATTGCTTCAAAAAAATTCCCCTGTTTGTTATATTGTTGTTTATTGCTTATTCACCTCTGCGGTGCCAAAAAGAACAAGATTCACCGCGACCCAGGAAAGAGAAATGTTAGATTACCGCTTCCCGACAGCTTTGCAGATGGTTCTCAGCGTAGCGATGGCGGAGCAATTAGGTAAACGTTCGACGAGTGCCATTCTGGCCTACGGCCTGGAAGCCAACCCGAGCTTTATCCGCAAACTGATGGTTCCGCTGACGCGTGACGGCATTATCGTTTCGACGCTGGGCCGTAACGGCTCAATTCACCTTGGCCGCCCGCCGGAAGAGATTACCCTGCGCGACATCTACCTGTCGGTCATCGAAGATAAAAAGCTGTGGGCGTCGCGCCCGGACGTACCGGCCCGCTGCGTGGTCAGCGCTAACGCCTGCTGGTACTTTAAGTCGATTTCCGAAGAGGCCGAGGAGGCTTCGCTGGCGGTGCTTGCCCGTCATACCGTGGCAAGCGCGCTGGAGGAGGTTAAAAACGCCGACAGCAGCGGGTGCGATCCGCTCCCCGAGCTTATTGCCCAGTATCAAAAGACGTCGTAACCATTTTATCGGGTGGCGCTGCGCTTACCCGGCCTGCATTCTGATGTAAAAAAACCGCCTTCATCGTGAAGGCGGTTTTTTATTATCTGCAACGTCTCTACGCGGGCAGCACTTCCCTTTCCTCTTTTTTCCCGCGCATCACGAATTTACGCAGCGTCACGTAGAACACCGGCGTCAGGAACAGACCAAACAGCGTTACGCCCAGCATCCCGGAGAACACGGTGATCCCGGTAACGCCGCGCACTTCAGCGCCCGCGCCGTGGCCGAGGATCAGCGGAATGGTCCCGGCAATAAAGGCGATGGAGGTCATCACAATCGGGCGTAAGCGCAGGCGGCATGCCTCCAGCGCGGCCTCCATAATGCCTTTGCCCTGAATTTCCAGCTCGCGGGCAAACTCCACGATAAGAATGGCGTTTTTACAGGCCAGCCCCATCAGTACCACCAGCCCCACCTGCACGAACACGTTGTTATCGCCACCGGTCAGCCAGACGCCAAACAGCGCGGAGAGCATGGTCATCGGCACGATGAGGATCACCGCCAGCGGCAGCGTCCAGCTTTCATACAGCGCCGCCAGGACCAGGAACGCCAGCAGCACCGCGACCGGGAAAACGATCAGCGCCGTATTGCCCTGCGTGGCCTGCTGGAAGCTCAGGTCGGTCCATTCAATGTTCATCCCGTTCGGCAGGATCTGCTTAGACATCGCGTCCAGCTGCGTCATCGCCTGCGCGGAAGAGAGCACGCGCGGGTCGGCATCGCCAATCAGGTCCGCTGCCGGGTAGCCATTGTAGCGGATCACCGGATCCGGCCCGTAGGTGGTCGTGATTTTCACCATGCTGCCAATCGGCACCATTTCGCCCTGGCTGTTACGGGTGCGCAGGTTGGCAATATCTTCCACGCTGTCGCGGAACTGCCCGTCGGCCTGCGCCATCACGCGCCAGGTGCGCCCGAACTGGTTAAAGTCATTCACGTACGACGAGCCCAGATAGGTTTGCAGCGTACCGAAAAGATCGGTCAACAATACGCCCTGCGCTTTGGCCTTATCGCGGTCGACCTGCACGTCCAGCTGCGGCACGTTAGCCTGGTAGGTTGAGATCGGGAAGTGCATTCCCGGCGTCTGCATAATCGCGCCGGACATGGTGTTCACCGCATTTTGCAGCGCGCCATAGCCCAGACCACCGCGATCCTGGATGTACAGCGAATAGCCTGACCCTTGCCCCAGCCCCAGAATCGGCGGCGGCAGAATGGAGAAGCCAAAGCCCTGCTGGATTTGCGCAATTTTCGCGTTGATCTCGGCGTTAATTTCCGCCGCAGTATGCTTACGCTGATCGAACGGCTTCAGGCCAAAGAAGACCGTTCCGGTATTCGGCGTGTTGGTGAACTGCAGCGCGTTCAGCCCCGGGAACGCAACCGCGTAGTCCACGCCTTCGGTATTCATCCCGATTTCGCTCATCTTGCGGATCACCGCGTCGGTGCGCGCCAGCGAAGAGCCTTCCGGCATCTTCACGCCGCCAATCAGGTAAAGCTTGTCCTGGGTCGGAATAAACCCGCCGGGCACCGCCTTAAACATGACGCCTGCGGCACAGAGCAGCAGCAGATACACCACAAATACCGCGCCGCGTCGTCCCAGCGTTTTGCCCACCAGCCCCTGATAGCCGTTCGAGCTGCGGTGGAAAAAGCGGTTAAACGGACGGAAGATCCAGCCGAACAGACGATCGATAAGCCGGGTAGGGAAATCTTTCGGCGCGCCGTGCGGTTTTAACAGCAGTGCCGCCAGCGCCGGAGAGAGCGTCAGCGAGTTAATGGCGGAGATGACCGTGGAAATGGCGATCGTCACCGCAAACTGCTTGTAGAACTGCCCGGTAACGCCGGAGAGAAACGCCATCGGCACGAACACCGCGCACAGCACCAGCGCAATCGCGATAATCGGCCCGGATACTTCGCGCATCGCCTGGTGCGCCGCCGCAAGCGGCGCAAGCCCCTCTTCGATATTTCGCTCGACGTTTTCCACCACCACGATGGCGTCGTCCACCACGATACCGATGGCCAGCACCAGCCCGAACAGGCTCAGGGTATTCAGCGAGAAGCCCAGCAGATAAAGAATACTGAACGTGCCCACCACCGACACCGGCACCGCGATCAGCGGAATGATCGACGCGCGCCAGGTTTGCAGGAACAGGATCACCACCAGCACCACCAGTACCACCGCTTCCAGCAGGGTTTGCACCACCGCGCGGATGGAATCGCGCACGAAAACGGTTGGATCGTAAGGTGCCGCCCACTTCATGTCCGCAGGGAAGCGCGCGGACAGTTCGTCCATTTTCGCGCGCACCGCGTTAGAAAGATCGATGGCGTTCGCCCCCGGAGACTGGAAGATACCAATCCCGACCGCGTCTTTATTGTTCAGCTGGGAACGCAGCGCATAGCTCCCGGACCCCATTTCGATACGCGCTACGTCGCGCAGGCGAACAACCGTACCGTCCTGCGTCGTTTTCAGGACAATATTGCCGAACTCTTCTTCGGTATGCAGTCGGCCCTGGGCGTTAATGGAGATCAGGAAATCGCTCTCCTTCGGCAGCGGCTCGGCACCAAGCTGCCCGGCGGACACCTGCACGTTCTGCTCCTGCATCGCCGTCACCACGTCCGACGCGGTCAGCCCGCGGGCCGCCACCTTGTTGGGATCCAGCCAGACGCGCATCGCGTACTCGCCGGAGCCGAAAATCTGGATCTGGCCGACGCCGGGCAGGCGCGCCAGCTCGTCCTTCACCTTCAGCGTGGCGTAGTTGCGCATATACAGGGAGTCGTACTTACCGCCGGGCGAGAACAGATGCACCACCAGCGTCAGCGTCGGGGACTGCTTCTGGGTGGTAATGCCCAGACGCCTTACGTCTTCCGGCAGACGCGCCTCGGCCTGCGCGACGCGGTTTTGCACCTGAACCTGCGCCTGATCCGGGTCGGTTCCCGGACGGAAAGTGACGGTGGTCACCAGCACGCCGTCGGAGCCCGCGACGGACTTCATGTACATCATGTTCTCAACGCCGTTGATTGCCTCTTCCAGCGGCGTCGCCACGGTCTCGGCAATCACTTTCGGGTTGGCGCCCGGGTACTCCGCGCGCACCTGCACGCTTGGCGGCACGACGTCAGGGTATTCGCTCACCGGCAGCAGCGGGATGGCGATCAACCCTGTGATAAAAATCAGAATCGACAGGACGGCGGCAAAAATCGGCCTGTCGATGAAAAAGCGGGAAAAGTCCATGGGTTGGATTCTCAGGTCAAGGGATCAGTTAAGGGCGGCGCTGGCGGTCATGGCAACGGTTTTCGCGTTAACCGGCATACCCGGCATAAACACTTTCTGTAAACCCTCGACGATGACTTTGTCGCCAGGGTTCAGCCCCTGCCGTACGATGCGTAAGCCGTCTGCCAGACGCCCCGGCGTAATGTCGCGACGCTGCGCTTTCCCCTCTTTATCCACGATATAGACGTATTTACGATCCTGATCGGTCAGCACCGCCTTGTCGTCGATAAGCGTGGCTTTGAACTCCGCGCTGCCCGGCAGGCGTACGCGGGCAAACAGTCCCGGCGTGAACTGACGCTGCGCGTTATCCAGCAGCGCGCGCATGCGGATGGTGCCGGTGCTTGGCGTGAGCTGGTTATCCAGGAAGTCCACTTTGCCCTGATGGGGATAGCCCTCCTCGCCCGTCAGGCCAATCTCAACCGGCAGCGCCGCGTGGTTGCTGGACGCCCCCTGCCCGCTGCGGGCCAGGTTTTGGTAGTGAAGATAGGTCGACTCGTCCACGTCAAAGTAGACGTAGACCGTCTTCTGCGAAACCAGCGTGGTGAGGACGCTGGCGGTGTCCCCCGCCGTCACCAGGTTTCCGCTGGTGATCAGCGCCCGGCTGGCGCGACCGTCGATAGGTGCGGTGACTTTGGTGAAGTCCAGGTTGAGCTGGGCGGCATCAACCGCCGCCTGCGCGGCGCGAATATCGGCCTGCGCCTGAGTGGCGGCCGAACGACGCTGCTCCCACTCTTCGCGGGAGACGACGTTGGTATTGACCAGCTTATCGGTACGGTTAGCCTCACTTTGCGCCAGGCTGGCCTGGGTTTTGGCTCTCGCCAGGTTCGCCTGCGCCTGTTCCAGCGCCGCGCGATAGGTACGGTCATCAATGGTGAACAGCACCTCGCCCTTCTTCACTTCCTGGCCGTCGGTGTAATTCACCTTATCAATGTAGCCGGACACGCGCGGACGAAGCTGAACGCTCTCCACCGCTTCAATCCGGCCGTTAAAGCTATCCCACTGGCTGATCGATTTCACCACCACGTCAGCGGCGCTCACGGCTGGCGCAGGCGGCGCGGCGTTTTGCGCGACGCTGTTATCGCATCCGACGAGCAGCGCGGAGAGCAACAGTGCCCCCAGCGCGCTCAGTGGAGAGTTACCCCAGGTTTTTTGCAGGCTCATTATTTTTATTCCGATAATTGTCGCCGCCGGGCAAGACGCAGCAGGAGGCACCGCGCCACTTCCTTTGTCCGGGGGCTGTCTTAAGGCCATTTGTGTCGTTCATCGCCACAAAACTGTAACAGTTGCGAATACACTATTCGCGGCGATTGTAGGAAGGCGCTTAACTAAGTGCAAGAATAATTGTTGCACTTTATGTGCTATTTGAGCGGATGTGAAAAGACCCGTTTCGGCCAGGGATTTAAATGCAACAATAAAACTTGCAATTACTGCAAAAACGCGCCACCTTTAAATGCAACAGATAAAGATACTTTTACTATGCTGCGTGGGAGTAACCCGATGAACACTGGCGCATTTATGCATGATTTACTCGACTGGATCGACAACAACCTGGACAGCCGTCTGGACATTGAGTCCGTCGCCAGACGCTCCGGCTATTCGAAATGGCATCTTCAGCGTTTGTTTAAGGAACATACGGGCTATCCCCTTGCCGGGTATATCCGCGCGCAAAAGCTGCAAAAATCGATGGAGCGCTTAACCCGCAGCGACGAGCCCATTCTGAACGTGGCGATCGCGCTGGGCTTTGACTCCCAGCAGTCCTTCAACCGCAGCTTTAAGCGTCAGTACGGTCAGGCGCCTGGGGCATGGCGGCGCAGCATGGCTGGCCCGGAAACGCAGCCGCTACGCTAGCAATGAAATTGTCACGGATGACGTCTTCCCTGCCTGCGTCCCAGGCAATGCCCACCTTCCAGCTGATTGACTCCCCCGTTAGCGGAATAATCGCCAGCCCCGGCGGCGCGATATGCGTTACGCTGGTGGGCAGAATCGCCACACCGATGCCCGCCACCACCATCGCGACGATGGTTTGAATGTCGTCAGTCAGCTGAGTCGATGAAACGAAAAGACCGTTGTCATGCAGGAAGCGGTCAATCTGCGCGTTCAACCCCCGTCCCCGCTCATCATAAAGCCGCAGCAGAGGGCGTTTCATGAGCCACTCTCCGGCAGGCAGCGTCGGCGACGCGGCGGGCGCAACCAGCACCAGACGGTCGGTAAATAGCGGCAGGGAGTCAAGCGCCGCGGGGGGAGGCACCCTGACAAAACCGACCTGTAGCTCATCATTTTGCAATCGCTCGTACTGCTGGAAGGAAGGCAGATCCGTCAATGACATTTCTACTCCCGGGTAGTCCCGACGAAAGTCAGCGATACAGCGCGGCGCAAGATAAAAGCTTGAGAGCCCGAACCCGACGGCAATATGTCCCTCCACCCCTTTTGAGACCCGCTCGGCATGCTGCATAAAGAGCTGGCTTTGCCTCACCACTTTTTCAGCCTCTGGCAGCAAACGCCTGCCGCCGGCCGTCAGCATTGCGCCGTGACGCCCCCGTGAAAAAAGAGACATATTCACCTGGGATTCGAGGAGATTAATCTGTTTGGTCAATGCCGGTTGCGAGATAAACAGCGCCCGCGCCGCATCGGCATAGTTCCCCTTTTCAGCCAGCAGCAAAAAGGCGTTGAGCAACCGGGTGTTCATTTTTTAGATTCCAGATGGTTATCAAAATAAGAAATCATTTGATTATACAGTTATTGGTAATCGTTATGTAATCGAGTCTCGATGACAACCGGAGACACATCATGAACGAACCTCAATCCCTAAAGGCGGCAACCGTCCAGTTTCAGCATCAGGCCAATAACAAAAAGTACAATCTGCTGATCATAGAGAAGTTTATTGAACAGGCGGCGCTTGAGCAGGTGAACATTCTCACCTTCCCTGAAATGTGTATTACCGGCTACTGGCACGTCCCTAAGCTCAGTGCAGCGGAGGTGTCTGCGCTGGCCGAGCCAGTAGCAGAAAGCCCTTCCCTGGCGCTCATTCGCTCCCTGGCGATAAAACATCAGATGCTGATTGGCGTCGGTCTCATTGAACGCGCCGACGATGGCCGCCTCTACAATGCCTATGTTGCCTGTATGCCGGACGGCACAATGCATACGCATCGTAAGCTCCATGCTTTTGAACATCCGGCCATCAGCAGCGGGGACAGCTTTACCGTTTTTGATACGCCGTGGGGCGTGAAGGTCGGTATCCTGATTTGCTGGGACAATAATCTGGTCGAAAACGTGCGCGCAACGGCGCTGCTGGGCGCCGATATTCTTCTCGCGCCGCACCAGACGGGCGGCACAGATTCCCGCAGCCCCCACGGAATGAAGCCCATTCCGCTGGCGCTATGGGAGGCGCGGGAAACGCGCAAGGAGGACATTACCGCCGCATTTAAAGGTCCAAGCGGTCGGGAGTGGCTTATGCGCTGGCTGCCTGCCCGCGCGCACGACAACGGACTGTTTCTTCTCTTCAGCAACGGTGTCGGTGCTGACGACGACGAAGTGCGCACGGGCAATGCCATGATCCTCGATCCTTACGGAAGGATCGTGAATGAAACCTGGGCGGCAGAGGATGCGATGGTGAGCGCTGAACTGGATTTAAGCCTGCTCGCGATGAGCACCGGACGGCGCTGGATCCACGGTCGCCGCCCCGATTTATACCGGATACTGACCCAGCCGCAGGGCTATGAACGTGATGCGATCAGCGCACGCTTTTCGAATGAGCCCCCTGCTCGCTAGAACTGTGCGCATTTTTTAGCTGCAACATAAACCCGGAGCTGCTACACTGTATATAATTACAGTGTGAGGTGCGCATAATGGCTGTTGAAATAAAATATGTTGTCGTAAGAAAAGGTGAAGAGAAAATGACATTTGCCAGCAAGAAAGAGGCTGACGCTCACGACAAGCTGCTCGATATGGCAGACGCGTTCACCGACTGGCTGTTGCAAAGTGGTATGCAGATGGATGAAACGCAGGCTGAAAATCTTGGCCTGTATTTCGCCGAGCAGAAAGAGACCGTGCAGCATATTCTGCGTACCAGCAAGCTTCCCGAGCTCAATGCCCCCGCTGCAGCGGATAAAACAGAAGATGCGGCTGACGCGAAAAAAATCAGGGCCGTGAAAGCGGCCTGATGGCCGGAATAATCATCGCCTGTTCCGGAGCCGTGAGCAGATATCTGCTTACGGCTTTTTTAGCTGTCTGTATCTTTCAGCAGGCTTATTTCTTCGAACAGCCATTGCTTTAGCGTTCGTATTTTAAACGAATCCTTATCATCGAACCGGTAAACTAAATCGTATCCCCGCTCTGCTTTAAGTTTGTATTGCGGAAACGGAACAACAAGCCTTCCGGCAGCGACATCATCTGCAATCAGCACGCTCCGTCCAAGCGCCACGCCTTCGCCACGTATAGCGGCTTCGGTCGCCATGCTGCCAAGCGTCCACAACGTTCCCCGATGGTCGCTGAAAGTGCTTTCTCCGGCCATTTCAAACCATGCCTCCCAGTTCGCCAGCATTCTGTACTCATGAAGCAGCACGCAGTTTGAGAGATCCTGAATTTCTTTCAGACCGTTATGTTCCTGAAGAAAGTCAGGGCTACACACAGGGGTGACTGTTTCACTCAAGATTCGCTCAGAGCAGACCTCGGGATAATTGCCCAGGCCATAGCGAATTGCGGCATCGACCTGACCATCGTTAAGATCCACGTTAACGTCAGTAACATCGAGCTGAATATCAAGCTCAGGATACCGCTGCCTGAAGCGGCCGAGACGCGGGGCCAGCCACTTACTGGCGAATGACACCGTTGTGCTGATACGCAAACTTTTTGCCGGGAGCCTTGCGCGTAAACGCTCGGACTCTCTCATTAAATCACCCAGAAGGCGGGTAACCGCAGGGTGGAATTCAGCCCCCTCCTCCGTCAGGATTATCTGTCGCGTCAGTCTGTGAAATAGCTTTACCCCCAGATGCTCTTCGAGCTTCCGGATTTGCCGGCTTATCGCGCCGTGCGTAACGTGCAGCTCCGCGGCCGCCAGCGTCATGCTGGAGAGCCGGGCAGTGGCTTCAAAAGCCCGAAGCGTTTGCAGGGGTGGAAGGCGTTCAAACATCATACGTGTGATAATAATTCACGCATGGTGTGAGAACAAATGATTTGTCAGGCCATCGTCCCCAAATCAAAATCGACATAAACAACCATTTAATTTTCATCATGTTATCGGAGGAATTATGGAGAGTTTGTTCGTGTACGGGACGCTCGGCCCAGGCCGACCTAATGCGCATATTCTTGAGAATATCGGTGGGTCGTGGCAGGAAGGACACGTTGGCGGGTCTCTGTTAAATAAAGGCTGGGGGGCAGAGATGGGCTATCCGGGGATCGTACTGGATCACTCAGGTAATCGTGTTCAGGGTTTTATTTTCACTTCAGCAAATTTGCATAATCACTGGGATGTACTCGATCGGTTTGAAGGGGCTGAATATGAGCGTGTACCGGTAGACGTCACGACGACTGCCGGTCAGATAATAAAATCGTGGGTGTACCGGCTTAAGCCATGAACGCGTAAAGCCTGTGATTCAGGCTTTACGCCCGCCATTCGCTCATTTTACGCAACACTGCATGTACTGAACGCCCGTTTTTAACGAGGTTCGAACGCATTATGATGGCGCTATTCCGTTATGAAGGAGGCAACATGCATTTTCAGAAGCTGCAGTATTTATTTGATCCACTTTGCGGCTGGTGCTACGCCAGCGCGCCGGCGCTGAGTTACCTTGCTCAGCACCACGCCGATCAACTTGAGCTCATGCCCAGCGGGCTTTTCAGCGATGAGGGTGCCCGGGACATCACCGCGGAATGGGCGGAGTACGCCTGGTCCAACGATCGGCGCATCGCCTCACTCACCGGGCAGCCTTTCAGCGAGCGCTATCATCAGCTTCTGCAGACCGGCACGCGGTTTGATTCGACGTTTATGAATCGTGCTCTGACCATGGTTCGTGACGTCACCCCGTCCGCCGAGACACCTCTTCTTCATGCGCTACAGCATGCCCGCTATGTTGAGGGACGAGACACCTCGAGACCTGACGTGGTGGGTGATATCGTTGAGGACTGGGCCGGAAAAAACAACCTCGCGTTAAAGCATGAACAGGTTATCCTGGCGCTTGATACCGATAAGGCGCTGCGGCATATCACGGACGCGAGGATCGCGGAAGTGAAGCGCCTTATGGATCAGCGAGGTATCCGGGGAGTCCCTGCACTGCTGGCGACGGTGAATGGCACGGAGCATATGATCGGTGGACATGCTCTTTACGGTGGCGCAGAGAAGTTACGCGCTACCCTCTCTACGCTTGCCTGAATGGGTTTGCCAGCATGGCGGACAATCGCTACGTCACGATCGGAAAGCAAATGAACCGCAATTGGGGCGTTTTTTAATTTTACGGGCTGACGCGAGATGGGGGTCAGCTTTGTGCCAGAAGCGGACGTTGCGCGGTATGTTAGTTATGATATGAAATGTTTGCGTAAGATTTTTTCTAATAGTGAAAAAATCACTGTGACCCTTTTTGGAGTAATCGTCTGATAAGGTCGATATAAATAAAATTGCCATTTCTCCTGTCGCAGTTCTGGCAGGGGTTTTATGAGTTGACCATTTGCTAAGTACTCTCTACAGATAAAATCGCTGGACTGTACAACCGTTTTGCCAGCCAAAGCGGCCTGAATTTCTGCGTATGGGTCCGTAGTATAAAATTCAATATGACGAGGGACAAAGGTATTCACGGCGTCACTCATAAATTCAAAGATTTTTCCCGTTTCAGGATTAAGTAAACCACTGAATGGATAACGTTGCCGAAGATCTTCTAAATCCGTTGGAGCTCCCAGGCGCGCAACGAGTTCTGGGGATGCTACCAAAATATGTTCCACCTGCGTGATGTTTTTAATGATAAAGTTTGGATTAGGTTCTCGCCCGACGCGTATACCTATATCGATACGATGCTCGACAGTATCAAGTTTCATCATATCTAAACGCCAGTCGATAAATAATTCAGGATATGGGCGTAGCGCAGTCAATAGTTCATATAATACTTGTTCATGCTTTGGAAATCGAAGCGACGTGATACGGACAATGCCCTTCATTTCATTATCATCTTTCGCCGTCTGAAATAGTTTTTCCGAATCCTCTAGCAGTCGGCTGGCTTGAGGTAAAAAAAGCTCGCCGAAGCTTGTGAGAAAGATCGAGCGAGTATTGCGTCTGAAAAGGGGTTCATCAAGCTGTTTCTCCAGCTCAGCGATTGTTCGTGTTACAACCGATGGTGAAACCGAAAGCTTTATAGAGGCTTCGCGGAAGTTGAGGGTCTCAGCGGCGATGATAAAAAACTTCAGAGCATCAAGTTTGTTCATGATTGTTGTTAAAGTTGCAATAATGTTTTTTGATATTAGTAATTAATTTGCAATTATTCCAGTCGTATAATCAAACCATCAAACAAGTAATCTATCGTATCCTTTTATCAGAACTTTGAAGAGTAATTTATGGCAATACAACCAGTAGAATTAAACAAAGCCTATCGTTTATTGCAGGTCGGGCCAACGACGATGATATCGGCTAAAAATAATGGTATTGAAAATGTCATGGCAGCTGCCTGGGTGGGATTAGTAGGCAATAACAAAGTGATGGCTTTTATAGGTCCACAGGCATTTACACGCAGCCTTGTCGAAAAAAGTGGATATTACGTTGTCCAGGTCCCAGTAGTAAATCAGATGGAAATGGTTTTATATGCAGGCGGTCACAGTTATTCTGACACACCCGAAAAAAACAATAAAATCCCACTTTTTTATCAGAAAGAGTTTGATCTGCCTTTAGTTGAAGGTTGCGCTGGCTGGCTAGTCTGTAAGGTTATACCCAATGAAGAAAATGAAAAGCAGCACAACTTGTTCATGGGGGAAATTGTCGGAGCATGGAGTGATGACCGCGTTTTCAGGAATGGGCACTGGATTTTTGATGATGCGCCTGATGAACTACGTACTGTCCATTACGTAGCTGGCGGACAGTTTTACGCCATTGGCAAAGGTACAAAATTTAATTATGGTCCGGGAAAAGACTAATCCTTACTTCTGTATAAATGTAGCCATAGAAAATGGCTACATAGAGGTAAGAGCACCAAAATCAAACAACTAAAGATGTCCGCTCTTCGCTCATAGCCGCCCTAACGTTACCTAAATCCCGAACTCCCCCAACGCTCCCCCCATAAAGCCTGGTAGCTATACAAACGCGCCTGGCTGTTACGTTATTACGCGTTAATGACTTAAAAAGAAAATGAGCATGACCCCACATCCGCTACGGCAGATAATCGAATCCTGCGATCGCGCCATCACCAGCAAAAACTATGACGCCCTGATGGACTACTACGCCGACGACGCGGCTCTGCTGGTCAAGCCCGGTATGACGGTTAAAGGCAAAGAGAACATTCGCAGCGCGTTTATTGCCATCTCGGATTATTTTCAGGATCAACTGGTTGTTGAACAAGGGGATATGCAGGTGATCGAAGGCGGCGATAATGCCCTCGTGATCATGGAAACCCTGCTGCGTTTTCCTGATGGCCAGGGTGGGATCGCGGAAATGTCGCGCCGCGCAACCTATGTTTTCCGCCACGAAAGCGACGGTCGCTGGCTGTGCACCATCGACAACTCCTACGGCACGTCGCTTCTGGATACAGCAAACTCATCACGTTAATGACGGTTTCAAAGGGACGCTACCGCCCCTCCATGCCAGTGCCCTTAGTGCGCAGTAATGCGCGGCTCCTTCACAAACTCAGCCAGCAGCCACACCATATCGTGCAGCAGGCCCGTCAGCTCTTTCGCGACGTGAGCGGGCAGCGTTCCACCCATCACCGCCTGTGTCAGCGCCAGAACATAGTCCACCTGCGTTAAGGTATCCTGCCAGCAGTCGGGCACGCAGGAGTTCAGTTTCTCACCCACGATCAGCTGTTCGATCAGGTAGGGAGGAAGGTCGGCATCGCAGAGTCCACGCAGCTTGCGCAGGGTCTGAAGAAGACGCTCGCAGAGCGCAGTACGGCTCGCGGCATCATCGGTTTCAACCAGCACGCTCACCAGCGCGGCGCAGCTGTCGGCGACGTCAAACAGATCGGCATCCGCCGGAAGCGGTCGGGAGATAAGTTGCAGAATGATGTTGTCGTCAGACGGAAGATAAGTCAGGGTTGGGATAGTCGCCATACAAGGCATCCTTCTATATGCAGTTCATTAAACTACCCAGTGAGTTCCTACGCTCGGTGGGTAGCGCTGACAGAGGTAGGAATACCGCCCATATAGAAAAACGGCCAGCCTTACGGCTGCTCCGCCAGCGCCACCGCAATTGTAACGGGATCGGTGCTGCCGCGACATACGAAATGTCACTATATGGTAGATACGGGTTCCTACGCCCGATTGCGGATGTGCCGCAACGCAGGCACTTTACGACCCCGGTCGGTTGAAGAAAAGAGATACCCCTCAATTTCACGAGGTTACTTTGCGGTTTGCGAGGCGTCTTCCAGAATGGTAACGCGGCCCTACATTTTAAGCGTATCAATCACCGCTCTGAGCGCAGGCGACACGTTGCGATGAGGATAATAAAGATATAACCCATCCATGCGCAGGCTGTAGCGCTGCAACACCCGGATAAGCGTTCCGCGCTCCAGATCGTCAGCCACCAGCTCTACCGGGACATAGGCCAGCCCCAGCCCCAGGCGGGCGGCTTCTGCCTCCATGTAGCTGTCGGACAGCGCCCATTGCCCCTCAGGCCGATGGGTGATTTTTTTCCCGTCCTGCACCAGCTCCCACTGATAGTCACTACCGTCGGCAAACTGGTAGGCGATGCAGGGATGAGCCACTAAATCCGCAGGCGTCTGCGGAAAGCCGTAGCGCCTGAAGTGTTCCGGAGCAGCCACTGCGGCCATTTCCATATCAGGCGTAATACGCACCGCAATCATTCCCTGCCCCACTTCCGGCCCGAGCCTGACGCCCGCATCGAACCGCTCGGCGATAATGTCGACGAAGCGGCTTTCATTGATCAGTTCCAGCCTGATGTCCGGATAACGCTGTTTAAAAACGGCAAGCTTTGGCAGCAGGCATTTGTCGATAGCGTGCTGGCTGGCATTGATACGCACCGTGCCGGAGGGCGTCTGACGGTAGTGTGCCAGGGTCGCCAGGCCCGTATCGAGCGTATCGAACGCGGACTCGGCGGTCCGATAGAGCTGTTCCCCGGCATGGGTGAGCGACAGCTTGCGCGTAGTGCGGACCAGAAGCTGAACGCCCAACCGCTCTTCCAGCTCGCGAACCGAGCGGCTAATCCCGGATTGCGCCAGCCCAAGCCGTTGCGCAGCCCCCGTGAAGCTCCCCTCCCGCACCACCTGCATGAACAGGTATAGCTCATTATAGTTTTCCCGCTTCGCCATCACGCCCGCCATTTATAACAATATGATATGAATCTTAGCAAATTATGGCCTCTAATCAGCACTATTTATGCTCACTATAATGACCGCAACACAACAACCCAGGGTTAATTTCCATGAAAACATTCACCCAAAAACTGTCCGTTGCGATGCTGCTCTGTGCATCATTAAGTGGAGTGACAACAATGAGTTATGCAGAAACAACCAACCCAAACGCCCCTGTTTCAATGGTGACCGCCTGGGATAAAACCTTCCCCGAGAGTGACAAAGTCGATCACCGTAAGGTGTCCTTCCAGAACCGTTACGGGATCACCCTGGTAGGCGATCTCTATCTGCCTAAAAACCGCGGTGACCGCAAGCTGGCGGCGATTGCGGTCAGCGGACCGTTTGGCGCGGTCAAAGAGCAGTCCAGCGGTCTGTATGCGCAGACCCTGGCCGAAAACGGGTTTGTGACCCTGGCGTTCGATCCGTCCTATACGGGCGAAAGCGGCGGCCAGCCGCGCAACGTCGCCTCTCCGGATATCAACACCGAAGACTTTAGCGCGGCGGTGGATTTCCTAGGGTTGCAGAAAGAGGTTGATCGTAACCGTATCGGTATTCTCGGCATCTGCGGCTGGGGCGGTATGGCGCTGAATGCGGCATCCATGGACACCCGCGTGAAAGCGGTCGCCACCAGCGTAATGTATGACATGAGCCGGGCGATGGGCCACGGCGTGGGCGACGGGAAAGATCGCTATTCAACCTCTGACCGCCGCGCCGTTCTGCAGTATCTGAACGAACAGCGCTGGAAGGATGCCGAGAACGGCACCTTCGCGCACGGCGGCCATGACATTTATGTCGATGAGAACGGCAAGGTGTCGGCGGCTGACCGTATTCTGCCGGAGGTATTGCCAGCAGATCCGCATCCGGTACTGAAGGAGTTTTATGACTACTACCGCATGCCGCGCGGCTTCCATGCCCGCTCTGTCAACTCCACCGGCGCGTGGACCGCGACCATGCCATTATCCTTTATGAATATGCCGCTGCTGAGCTATGCCGGGGAGATTACTATCCCGACGCTTATCGTCACCGGTGAAAAGGCGCACTCCCGCTATTTTGCAGAGGATGCGTTTAAAGCGGTCGGCAGCAAACAGAAAGCGCTGGTGATTGTCCCGGGGGCAAACCACGTCGACCTCTACGACAATGCTGCCGGAAAGATCCCTTTCGCGCAGTTTGAGCAGTTCTTCAAAACCAGCCTGAAATAAACCTCTTCGCCGCCCGTTTTCGCGGGCGGCTCTTCGTGAAAGATGACTATGTCCACTCTGAACCCGACTTCCTCAAAGAATGAGGAGCACGCGCACTGGGGCGGTGTTTTTGCCATGACCCTGTGCGTCTTCGTCCTGATTGCCTCGGAATTTATGCCCGTCAGCCTGCTGACCCCTCTTGCCAGAGATTTAGGCGTAACGGAGGGGCTTGCGGGCCAGGGGATCGCCATTTCCGGCGCGCTGGCGGTGCTGACCAGCCTCTCCCTTTCCCGGCTTGCCGGGAATATGGACCGCAAACACCTTCTGCTGGGCATGACGATCCTGATGGCGCTCTCGGGGATGATTATCGCTTTCGCCCCAAACTACCTGGTTTACATGACAGGCCGTGCGCTGATCGGGATCGCGATAGGCGGATTCTGGTCCATGTCTGCCGCAACGGCCATTCGCCTCGTTCCGCAGCATCAGGTCTCGCGCGCGCTGGCGATATTCAACGGGGGGAACGCGCTGGCGACGGTGGTCGCTGCCCCGCTCGGGAGTTATCTCGGCGCCACCATTGGCTGGCGCGGCGCCTTCCTGTGCCTGGTGCCCGTGGCGACGCTGGCGTTTCTCTGGCAACGTTTTAGCCTGCCCAACATGCCCGGCAATACAAAGACGGCGTCACGGTCAACCGTCTTTCGGCTATTCCGCCAGCGGGTGGTTTCCCTCGGTTTGCTGGCCTGCGGCCTGTTCTTTATGGGACAGTTCGCGCTGTTTACCTATGTGCGCCCGTTTCTCGAAACCGTCACGCAGGTCTCCCCCTCCGGCTTATCGCTTATTTTACTGACCATCGGCGTCGCGGGTTTTGTTGGCACGCTGCTCGTTGCGCTGGTGCTCAACGCCGCGTTTTACCCGACGTTAATCGCCATTCCTCTGCTGATGGCCGTCATTGCAGGCGCGTTGATACTGACCGGCCACAGCGTGTGGATCGTTGCCCTGCTGTTAGGCTTCTGGGGGATGCTGGCGACGGCGGCACCCACGGGATGGTGGACATGGATTGCGCGAACGCTGCCGGAAGATGCTGAGGCCGGCGGCGGATTAATGGTCGCCGTGATCCAGCTCGCCATCGCGCTCGGCTCAACGGCGGGCGGTATGGTGTTCGATCGTAGCGGCTGGCAGAGCACGTTTGCCTTGAGCGGCATTTTGCTCCTGGGTGCAGTGGTGTTGACGCTTCTGCTTTCGCGTCTTCACAAATCACTCGCCGGATGAATTATTAACGCTTTCCTTCACAGCTGGTGTAGTGTTTTTAAACGATTCATCACTCTGAAGAGAAGCGGCGACATGATTAACATCCTCGGCAAAACCACCTCCATCAACGTGCGTAAAGTGCTCTGGACCTGCGAAGAAGCGGGCATTAGCTACCGGCAGGAAGATTACGGCAGCGGTTTTGCCTCGACGGAAACCGACGCTTTCCGCGCCCTAAACCCCAACGCCATGGTGCCGGTGCTGGTGGACGACGATTTCGTGCTGTGGGAGTCCAATTCCATCTGCCGCTATCTGGCGCGCAAGGCCGGGCGTCACGACCTGCTGCCCGCAGAGCCGCAGGCCTGCGCCAACGTTGAGCGCTGGATGGACTGGCAGGCAACCGAATTCAATAACGCCTGGCGCTATGTCTTCCCGGCGCTGGGGCGTAACAACCCGGACTTTAACGACCCCGAGCGCATTGCGGCGGGAATAAAAGAATGGAACCACTGCATCACCATTCTGGAAAACCAGCTGCAGCGCACCGGGGCCTTTGCGGCGGGCGAGACGTTTACCCTCGCGGACGTGGTGCTTGGGCTGTCGGTAAATCGCTGGAAGATGACGCCGTTTGATAAGCCCGACGTGCCCGCGATCGAGGCCTGGTTTGAACGCCTCAGCCAGCGCCCGGCATTTTTGCGTCACGGCAATAATGGCATGATTTAAATTATTCGCGCCCCATCTTGAGTAAGGATATTTTATTTAATTACTAAACCCCGAAAGTCGTCAGAGGGAATAATAATTAAGCCATATCCTGGACAGCCTGTCGCACCGCTTTGCTAGCCTGACTATTCAGGCAAAGCGTAACCCGGAGGTATTCTTGCTGATTAAACTCAAGAAAGAACGAACGCATAAGGAGGATCGCCGGCTTGCCCTCTGGCTGGCAACCTCGGCAGGTTTGCTGAACGCCATCGCCCTCGGGGCATTTGGCTTTTTCCCCTCACACATGACCGGCAACACCTCACAGTTATCCAGCGAAGTCTCTTCCACCGACCTGAGCGATATTATTTTCTTCGGCTCGATTATTCTTTCATTTGTCGCAGGCGCCATTATTGCGCGCGCGATCGTGATATGGGGCATTATCCATAACGTCAGGCTAATTTTTTGCCAGATCCTGTTCGTCGAGGGGATATTGCTGACCGGCGTCTCCCTCTACGAAATGTATTTTCATGCCCTCACCAGCAACCGCGAGATTATTCTTTTTCTCTGCGGCCTGATGGGCATTCACAATTCCACCTCCACGCAGCTTTCCGGCGGACGGGTGAGATCGACGCACATTACCGGCACGCTCACGGACGCGGGAATATCCCTGGCTTCCGTCCTGGTGGCAATGCTGCGCAGGGATTACTCCAAAGATACGGCAGCACAAAAAAGTCAGCTGAAAACCCACTTAACCACCCTTTTCTCGTTTATCACGGGCGGCATCGCAGGGCTGCTGCTGTTCAGATGGATCGGGTTTAACGCCATGCTGGCGCTCGGACTGATGCTCGCCGTGGTCGCTATCGTTTCAATTATCACCGTCTCGACGCGGGTTCGACGGGTTCGGGCTACCGTCTGAGTGTTGCAGCTGCCCCAGCAGGCGCTGCATATTGTCGTCGCAGGAGATCCCATCCGGACGGTTAGTGATACTCGTGACAAGGTCCTGAAGCTCCCTTCGGTTTTCCTCGAGCTGCTTCTGCATCGCCTCTATTTCGGCAATACGCGTCCTCAGGGACTGGATCAGTCCCTCATGATCCCAGTTCCGTTGCGGCTGCGGCAGGAAGCGGCGTATTTGCTCGAGTGAGAACCCGGTACGTTGCGCGTTGTCGATGATGTTCAGCCGCGCTGCCGCCTCTTGAGAATACGACCGGTAGCCGTTCCCCTGCCTGACGGGTCGCGGCAGTAATCCTTCCGCCTCATAAAAACGAATACGCGACGGGGAAATACCCGTCATTTTCGACAGCTCGCCAATTTTCATTTCATCTGCTCATACGCCTTGACCTTAAAGTTAACTTTAAGCTTAAACTTTTTATACGGTCAACCGGATCGTCATCTCATCAGGAAGCTCATATGCAAACTATTCTGGGGGCCAGCGGGCAAATCGCCCGTGAACTGACCCGCGAATTAAAACGCGCCTATACCGACGATATCAGGCTGGTGAGCCGCCATCCGCAGAAAGTCAACGTCAGCGATATTACGGTCGCGGCCAATCTTCTGGATGCGCAGCAGACGCAGGAGGCGGTTAACGGCAGCGATACGGTCTATTTTACCGCCGGTCTGCCGCCTGATTCCGCGCTGTGGGAGCGTCAGTTCCCAACCATGCTGGGCAATGCGCTGGAGGCCACGCGAAAGGCGGGCGCAAGATTCGTCTATTTTGACAATACCTACATGTACCCCCAGAGCGACGAGCCGCAAACGGAAGAGACGCGCTTTGCGACCCGGGGACGAAAAGGCAACGTGCGTGCGCTGATGGCCAACCGGGTGCTTACCGAAATGCAGCGGGGCGACATCCCCGTCCTCATTGGTCGGGCGCCGGAGTTTTACGGGCCTGAGAAAACGCAGAGCTTTACCAATACGCTCATTATCGACAGGCTTAAGCAGCATAAGCGTCCGCGCGTTCCGGTGCGTGACGACACGCTTCGCACCCTCATCTGGACGCCGGATGCCAGTCGCGCGCTCGCCCTGCTGGGCAATACGCCTGAGGCCTACGGGCAGACGTGGCATTTGCCCTGCTGCGATGAGAGGATGACGTATCAACAGTTTGTCACTCTCGCCTGTGAGATCTTCGGACAGCCCGCGGACTACGCCGTGCTGGGCAAGCTGGCCTTCGCCGCGACGGCGCTTTTTTCACAGGGCGCGCGCGAAATGCGGGAGCTGTTGCCCAGGTACGACGTTGATAGCCTGTTTGATTCGACAAAGTTTAAGCGACATTTTCCCGACTTCGCCGTCATCTCATACCGACGGGGTCTTGAAAGCATCTGGCAGGAATGGACATCAAAAGCGCACAAAACAGCGTAAATGCGCTGCCGCAGCGTCAGAGGGGCAGCCTTCATTCGTGACAACGTCACTTTCACTCCTCATCTTTAGGACTATTCCGCCCGCCCCCCAATCAGCCCTTACGCCATAAGGGCTGGCACAAGGTTTCCCCTGCATTCATAGGGTTACAGATTTTACCCCTTCGCTGGAACCCTTCCCAAACGCTTGCTATAGCTCAATGACCCCCTGCCGAAACATGGCATAACAACAGGCAACCGGTGGTTGCTATAACGCATGCGCACAGGGAGACACACCGCAATGCACCCATTACTCAAACGTTCGCTGCTGTTTGTCAGCGCTATTATCGTGGTCCTCGCCCTCCTCGTCTGGGGGATCGGGCTGGAGACGATCAGGGCGCGCCAGATCGACCTGGTTTATCTCGGGCAACAGCACATGATTCTGGTTTTCTCATCGATGTTTTTTGCCCTGCTGGTGGGTATTCCGGCCGGTATCCTGCTGAGCCGCCCGGCCGCGCGGGGTATCGCCGAATATGTGATGCAAATCTTTAACGTCGGCAACACGCTGCCGCCGCTGGCCGTGCTGGCGCTGGCGATGGTGGTGATTGGCATTGGCGATACGCCGGCCATCATCGCCCTCTTCCTCGCCTCGCTGCTGCCGATCGTGCGTAATACCTATGCCGGGCTGTGCTCGGTCCCGCCGTCGCTGCTGGAAGCGGCGAACGGCATCGGGATGACCAAATGGCAGCGTCTGCGCCAGGTTGAGCTGCCTGCCGCCTGGCCGGTCATGCTCTCGGGGATCCGCATCGCCACCGCCATTAACGTCGGTACCGCGCCGCTGGCGTTCCTGATTGGCGCCAGCAGCTACGGCGAGCTGATTTTCCCCGGTATTTATCTGAACGATTTCCCGACCCTGATCCTCGGCGCGGCGGCCACCGCCCTGTTCGCCCTGATCCTCGATACCCTGCTGGCGGCGCTGGGTCGCGTGATGAGCCCCCATCTCGCTCGATAACAATAACAAGGAGCTTTTATGAGACTGTTTTCCAGCCTGACGGCGCTGTGTGCCGCGGCGCTGTTCACCAGCCAGACGATGGCGGCCCCGCTGATTCTGGCGACCAAGAGCTTTACCGAGCAGCACATTCTTTCGGCGATGACCGTGCAGTACCTGCAAAAGAAAGGCTTTCAGGTGCAGCCGCAAACCAACATTGCCACGGTGATCTCCCGCAACGCGATGATCAACAAGCAGATTGACATGACCTGGGAGTACACCGGCACGTCGCTGATCATCTTTAACCACATCAACAAGCGCATGTCGCCAGAGGAATCCTACGAGACGGTGAAACGCCTGGACGCGAAGCACGGCCTGGTCTGGCTCAAGCCCGCCGACATGAACAACACCTACGCCTTCGCCATGCAGCGCAAGCGCGCCGAGGCGGAACATATCAACACCATGTCGGAGTTGGTGGCTAAGATTGAGGAAATCCGTAAAACCAACCCGGACAAAAACTGGCTGCTGGGCTTAGACCTGGAGTTTGCCGGGCGCAGCGACGGCATGAAGCCGCTTCAGGCCGCCTATAAGATGGAGCTGGACCGGCCGCAGATCCGCCAGATGGACCCCGGTCTGGTTTATAACGCGGTGCGCGACGGCTTCGTCGACGCCGGTCTGATTTACACCACCGACGGGCGCGTAAAAGGCTTCGACCTCAAGGTACTGGAAGACGATAAAGGCTTCTTCCCGAGCTATGCCGTCACCCCGGTGGTCCGTAAGGACACGCTGGAGGCCAATCCGGGCCTGGAAGAGGCGCTGAACACCCTCTCTGCCCAGCTCAACAACGACGTTATCACCGAACTGAACAAGAAGGTGGATATCGACCATCAGTCACCGCAGCAGGTCGCCCGTGATTTCCTGCGTAGCAAGCAGCTGCTGTAGGAGGCGCTATGGATACCGTTCACTACATTCTGGACAACTGGGACTACCTGTTAACCCTGACGCTGCAGCATCTGTGGCTGGTGGCGCTGGCCGTGGGCTTAGCCATTCTCATCGGCGTACCGCTGGGCATTCTGATTGTTCGCCACAAGTGGCTGGCAACGCCGGTGCTGGGCATTGCCACCATCGTATTGACCATTCCGTCCATCGCCCTGTTCGGCCTGATGATCCCGCTGTTTTCGCTGATCGGTCAGGGCATTGGCGCCCTGCCCGCGATCACGGCGGTGTTTCTCTACTCGCTGCTGCCGATTGTGCGTAACACCCACACCGCGCTCGACAGCCTGCCGCCGGGCCTGCGTGAAGCCGGACGCGGGATAGGCATGACCTTCTGGCAGCGTCTGCGCTGGGTAGAGATCCCGATGGCGCTGCCGGTCATTTTCGGCGGGATCCGCACCGCCGTGGTGATGAACATCGGCGTAATGGCGATTGCGGCGGTGATCGGCGCGGGCGGTCTGGGCCTGCTGCTGCTCAACGGCATCGGCGGGAGCGACATCCGCATGTTGATTGCTGGCGCGCTGATGATTTGTCTTTTAGCGATTGTGCTCGACTGGCTGCTGCACCGTCTGCAGGTGGTTCTGACTCCAAAGGGGATTCGATAATGATAAAACTGGAAAACCTCACCAAACAATTTTCACAGAAGCACGGCCAGACCTTTAAGGCCGTCGACAACGTTAACCTGAACGTGCCCGAAGGGGAAATGTGCGTCCTGCTCGGCCCGTCCGGCTGCGGGAAGACCACCACCCTGAAGATGATTAACCGCCTCATTACCCCCAGCAGCGGGACGATCCTGATTAACGGTGAAGACACCAGCGGGATGGACACGGTGACCCTGCGCCGCAACATTGGCTACGTGATCCAGCAGATTGGCCTGTTCCCGAACATGACCATCGAAGAGAACATTACCGTCGTGCCGCGCATGCTGGGCTGGGATAAAGCGCGCTGCAAAACACGCGCCGAAGAGCTGATGGATATGGTGGCGATGGATCCGCACAAGTTCCTGAATCGCTATCCGCGCGAGATGTCCGGCGGCCAGCAGCAGCGTATCGGCGTCATCCGCGCCCTGGCGGCGGATCCGCCGGTACTGCTGATGGATGAGCCCTTCGGCGCGGTAGACCCGATCAACCGCGAGGTGATCCAGAACCAGTTCCTGGAGATGCAGCGCAAGCTGAAAAAAACCGTCATGCTGGTCAGCCACGACATCGACGAGGCCCTGAAACTCGGCGACCGTATCGCCGTGTTCCGTCAGGGGAAAATCGTGCAGTGCGCCAGCCCGGACGAGCTGCTGGCGAAACCGGCGAATGAGTTTGTCGGCTCCTTTGTCGGCCAGGACCGCACGCTGAAGCGCCTGCTGCTGGTCTCGGCGGGCGACGTCACCGACCAGCAGCCGACCATTACGGTACGGGGATCGACGCCGCTTCCAGACGCCTTTGCGACCATGGATGATAATGACATTCGCGCGATTACCGTGGTCGACGAGCACGGTAAACCGCTGGGCTTTGTGAAGCGTCGCGAAGCGCGTCACGCCAGCGGGACCTGCGCCGACATCCTGCATCCGTTCCGCATGACCGGCAAGGCGGAAGACAACCTGCGCGTGGTGCTGTCGCGCCTGTACGAGAGCAACACCAGCTGGATGCCTATCGTGGATGAAGACGGTCGCTACAACGGCGAGATTTCGCAGGACTATATTGCCGAGTACCTGAGCTCCGGCCGCACGCGACGGGCGCTGAATATTCATAGCGAGAGCTGACCTTTCTGGCCGGGCCTCGCCCGGCTTTTTCGCACGCATACCTTTTGCTAACCCCGCGATTTCCCGCCACAATATTGTATCGTCCCTGGCTAATCGCGACTCATGCAACGTCTTCATACCTACCCCGACATCCGCGCGATGTTTCGTCGTCTCCTGATTGCCACCGTTACCGGCGTGCTGGCGGCGCTGGCGGTTGCGGTATTTCGCCACAGCATGTACCTGCTGGAGTGGCTGCTGCTCAGCAACGACAGCGGCAGCCTGGTGAATGCCGCCGCGTCGCTCTCGCCCTGGCGACGCGCGCTGACGCCCGCGCTGGGCGGGCTGGCAGCCGGGCTGTTGCTGTGGGGATGGCAGCGTCTGACCGCGCAGCGGCCTCACGCCCCTACCGATTATATGGAAGCGCTGGAGACGGGCGACGGCCAGTTTGATTACGGCGCCAGCCTCGTGAAATCCCTCGCCTCACTGCTGGTCGTTGCCAGCGGAAGTGCCATCGGGCGTGAAGGTGCGATGATCCTGCTTGCCGCCCTCGCCGCCTCCCTTTTCGCCCGGCGCTTTACCCCCAAATCCGAGTGGAAATTATGGATAGCCTGTGGTGCCGCCGCCGGGATGGCCAGCGCCTACCACGCGCCCTTGGCCGGAAGCCTGTTCATTGCCGAGATCCTGTTTGGCACGCTGATGCTGGCCTCGCTCGGCCCGGTGGTTATCGCGGCGGTGGTGGCGCTTCTCACGACGCAGCTCCTGGCCCCCGGAGCCGGAACGCTTTACGAGGTTCATCTGAGCGGTATCCTCGCCGCGACGGATTATGGTCTGCTGCTCGCCATGGGCCTGCTGGCGGGTCTCTGCGGTCCGCTGCTGATGTGGCTGATGGACTTAAGCCACGGACTGTTTCTGCGCCTTAAGCTTTCGCCGCCGTGGCAGCTGGCGCTGGGCGGTTTACTTGTCGGGCTGCTGTCCCTCCTCACGCCGAAGGTGTGGGGGAATGGCTATAGCGTGGTTCAGGCTTTTCTGCTTGCCCCGCCGCTGCTGTCGGTGATTGCCGGGGTATTTATCTGCAAACTGCTGGCGGTGCTGGCGAGCAGCGGATCGGGTGCGCCGGGCGGGGTGTTTACGCCCACGCTGTTTGTCGGTATGGCTTCAGGGATGCTGTTTGCGCAGCTTTTTTCGATGTGGCTGCCGGGTTCTGAGACGGCAATGTTGCTGGGGCTGGCAGGCATGGCAACGCTACTCGCCGCGACCACGCATGCGCCGATTATGTCGGCGCTGATGGTCTGTGAAATGACCGGACAGTATATCTTACTGCCCGGTTTGCTGGTCGCCTGCGTGGTGGCGTCCGTGCTGTCGCGGACGTTACGCCACGACTCGATCTACGGTCAACACGCCACCGAGGGCAGAGAGATCGATGTACTGCGCTAGCTCGCGCTGCTCGGCGCGAGGAAGATAAGGCAGCTCGCCTACCAGCGGACCGGGCAGTTTGGCGCTCAGCACGTCGATGATCTCCGCGTAGTGCGCCAGGCCCGGGTTGATGCGGTTTGCTACCCAGCCAATCAGCGGCAGACCGTCATTGGCAATCGCCTGGGCCGTCAGCAGCGCGTGGTTGATGCACCCTTCCTGGATCCCCACCACCATCACCACCGGAAGCTGCTCCTGCACGACCCATTCAGACAGCGGGCGCAAATCATTCATCAGGCTGCGCCAGCCCCCCGTCCCTTCAACCACCACGTGATCAACCTTCGCGCTCAGGCTCGCCAGGCCGTCGGACAACAGGGGATAATTAATCAGGCCGCTGTGCGCTACGCTGCTCTCCTCTTCGCTTAGCGCAATGGGATTAACCGCGTGATAAGGCAGTTCCAGCGACGAGACGCTTTGCAGCACCAGGGCGTCTTTATTACGCAATCCCTCTGGCGTCTCTTTACTCCCTTTTGCGACCGGTTTGTACCCTGCCACGCGTTTACCGCTTGCTGCCAGCGCCTGCAGCAATGCGCGGGATACGACGGTCTTGCCGACAGAGGTATCTGTACCAGTAACAAAGAAACGCTTAAGCATGACTCACTCCACCTCTTGGGTATGCTTCGGAAATATAAACCAGGTAAATAATTCAGTGGAGGAAGTCTACGGGATGCGTGCGCTACCCGGCTTGAGATAGCGCAATTTTTCGTACATCTGCGGAAAAGAGTTAACCCTGCAGCAGGCGGATCAGCAGCGAGCCGTTATACATGGCGTCTTTGACCAGCGCCGCGCCTGCCATCGTGCCCTGGTTAGAAAACTGGGTGCTTTCAACCGCGATGTTTTTGCTGTAGGCGGGAAGCGACTGCTGGTGGATACAGGCCGAGATCGCCGGGAAGAGGATCTCCGCCGCCTGGCTGAGCGGCGAGCCAATCAGAATTTTTTGCGGGTTGAAGAGGTTCACCATAATGGCAAGAATGCGGCCAACGTTATTCCCCACGCCGGTAATAATGTCCTTCGCCAGCAGATCGCCCTGACGCGCGGCGGCGCACAGGGAATCGACCGTTAAGGGCTGTCCGTGCAGCGAGGAGCTCATGGACTGGCTAAGCCGAACCTGCGCCAGCTCCAGCACGCTCTCCACGCTGGCAATGGTCTCGAGACAGCCGTGGTTGCCGCAGTAGCAGCGCTTGCCGTACGGGTCGACCTGGGTGTGGCCAATTTCCACCAGGCTGCTGCTTCCTGCGTGAAGAAGGCGTCCGTCGGTGATCACGCCCGCCCCGACGTTATGGTCGATGACGACCTGAATCACGTCCCGCGCCCCGCGCGACGCGCCAAACAGCGCCTCCGCCATCGTCCAGGCGCTGATGTCATGCTGAATATAGACCGGCACGCCGGTATGGTTTTTCAGCACCTCGCCCAGCGGCATCTCTTTAACGTCGTCGTAAAACGGCATGCGGTGAACAATACCGTTTTCGGTATCAATAATCCCCGGCATGGTGATGGCAATCGCCGTCAGGCGTTCAAGCCGCTGCTGATGGCGAATAAAGAAGCGATCGATGTGTGAGACAATCGCCTCGAGGAGCGGTTCCTCCGCGTTAAGCGGCAGGTCAAGCCGGTCTTCCACCACCAGCTTGCTGCTCAGATCGCGCAGCGCGAGGAAGATCTCCCCGCGGCTGATGCGCAGCGACAGGTAGTGCCATGCTTCTGTTTCAACCACCAGCCCGACGGCCGGACGGCCACGGCTGCCCGGCTCCTGAATTTCTGTCTCCTGGACCAGGTGTGCTTCCAGCATCTCGCGGACAATCTTGGTGATACTGGCAGGTGCCAGCTGTGCCAGGCGCGATAGATCGATACGCGAAACCGGACCAAGCTGATCAATCAGGCGATACACCGCGCCAGCGTTGGTCTGCTTAATCTGATCGATATGCCCTGGCTGACTATCAGCAACCACCTCGTACTCCCTTATTTTCGAGCTTCGAAATAAACTGTTTGCTATGGTGAAGCACTTCCCTGTCCGTCGTCAAATATTTACTTAGCCATGTGATTTACCGCACATTTTCGCCCCCTTTTTCCAGGAAATGTCGCCCGGCAGAGGCGCCGATTAGCTGGTGTTTGAATCGCTGCGCGGCATGGCTCTGTTCGCGATGCTTTGACCACACCAGCCACATCTCTGAAACGGCGTCCTCTTCGGCGATGGTCACCCAGCGCATTTCGCGCAATTGTACCCGCTTAAAGGAGGCCGGAAGAATAGACACGCCCAGCCCGGCGGCGACCAGGCCGATAATGGTCATCGCTTCCCCCACCTCCTGGGTAATGACCGGGGCAAGATCGTAGCGGCGCATCAGCCCCAGGATATCGTCATACAGCCCCGTTCCGACCTGCGGGTCAAAAAAAACGAACGGCTCTTTTGCCAGCTCCGCCAGCGACACCGTCGGACGCGACGCCAGCGGGTGATCGTGCGGGATCATCGCCATCAGCGGCTCGCGCAGGATCACCTCCCACGCCAGCGTGTCCGGGAGCTGGGTATTACGCATCAGCCCCAGATCCAGCGCCCCCTCACTCAGCGGCGCAATCTGCTCGCGGGTGTTGATTTCACGCGTCTGAATATGAACATCCGGAAAGTGGCGGCGGAATGACGACAGGGTCTCAGAGACGGCGCTGATAAACGGCGCGGACGAGGTAAATCCGATGCGCAGCTCGCCGGCTTCACCGAGAAAGAGCCGCTCTGCCCGGGCAGCGGCCTCATCAACCATGCTCAGAATTTGTCGGCTATCGATCAGAAACTGCTTACCGGCCGCCGTCAGGCTCACGCTGCGGTTAGTGCGGGCCAGAAGGCGCGCCCCGACCTGCTGCTCCAGGATCTGGATCTGCTGGCTTAACGGTGGCTGAGAGATATTCAGTCGCGCCGCCGCGCGGCCAAAATGCAGCTCTTCGGCGACGGCGACAAAATAGCGAAGATGACGCAGCTCGATATTCATATTTCTAAAGTATCATTTGAGATTATTAATATATTAGACAGAATATTTACATTTTCCTACCCTGAAGAGGTGGTCATACCCGTCACCAGAAATCACGGGGATGTTTAAGCAAGGAAACTGTGTGAGTCGTACAACTACCATTGATATCGATCCGGCAAGCGATATCAATGATTTACCTTCAGCATTGCAGCCGGTTCAGTTCATTAAACGCGGTACCCCCCAATTCATGCGCGTCACGCTGGCGCTCTTTTCCGCCGGTCTGGCCACCTTCGCCCTGCTCTATTGCGTTCAGCCGATCCTGCCCGTTCTCTCCCATGAGTTTGGCGTATCGCCTGCCAGCAGCAGCGTTTCGCTCTCTATTTCAACCGCGATGCTGGCAATTGGCCTGCTCTTTACCGGGCCGCTGTCCGACGCCATTGGCCGTAAACCGGTGATGGTGACCGCCCTGATGCTGGCCTCGGTCTGCACGCTATTCTCGACCATGATGACCAGCTGGCACGGCATTCTGGTGATGCGCGCGCTGATTGGGCTGTCGCTCAGCGGCGTGGCGGCGGTCGGGATGACCTATCTCAGCGAAGAGATCCACCCGAGCTTTGTTGCCTTCTCGATGGGGCTTTACATCAGCGGGAACTCGATCGGCGGAATGAGCGGACGCCTGCTGAGCGGGGTATTCACGGACTTCTTTAGCTGGCGAATTGCGCTGGCGGTGATTGGGTGTTTCGCGCTGGCCTCCGCGCTGATGTTCTGGAAAATCCTGCCGGAATCGCGCCATTTCCGCCCGACGTCTCTGCGCCCGAAAACGCTGTTTATCAACCTCCGCCTGCACTGGCGCGACAAAGGGCTGCCGCGCCTGTTTCTGATGGGCTTCCTGCTGATGGGCGCCTTCGTCACGCTGTTTAACTATATTGGCTATCGCCTGATGCTCTCACCGTGGCATTTGAACCAGGCCGTTGTCGGTTTACTCTCAGTTGCCTATTTGACCGGCACGTGGAGCTCACCAAAAGCCGGGGCGATGACCGCACGCTTCGGACGCGGCCCGGTCATGCTGGTCTTCACGGCGGTGATGCTGCTCGGCCTGCTGCTGACGCTCTTCTCCTCCCTGTGGCTGATTTTTGCCGGGATGCTGCTCTTTTCCGCGGGCTTCTTCGCCGCCCACTCGGTTGCCAGCAGCTGGATTGGCCCGCGCGCCCGTCGCGCCAAAGGCCAGGCGTCGTCGCTGTATCTGTTTAGCTATTATCTTGGCTCCAGCATCGCCGGAACCCTCGGCGGCGTGTTCTGGCATCACTACGGCTGGAACGGCGTGGGCGGGTTTATCGCCCTGATGCTCTGTGCTGCGCTGCTGGTGGGGGCAAGTCTGCATCAGCGCTTGAGATAACATGCGGGCGGGCTGATATCCAGAGAAACGGCACCAGTACACTGGTGCCGTTTCACGTTCAGGAGTCCCAGGCCTGCTCTATCTTGCCGGCCTCAAACTGCGGAGGCGGTTTTCGGAAACGGCGCGTGAGCCATGTCAGGTAAAGGATCCCCAGAGCCGCCCAGATGAGGCCAAGCGTCAGGGAGGTCGCTTCGAGGTTTATCCACAGCACGCCGACCGTGACGGCACCAATGAGCGGCAGCAGAAGATAGTGGAAACGATCTTTCCACGTTTTGTTGAGCCCCTGGCGCCGCCAGAAATGGTTGTACACCGACAGGTTAACAAACGTAAACGCCACCAGCGCACCGAAGTTGATCAGCGCCGTCGCGGTTACGAGGTCAAAGTACAGGGCCGACAGGGCCACAATCCCCACCATAATGACGTTCAGGGCCGGCGTACGCCATTTCGGATGCACGTAGCCAAACACCCGCTCCGGAAAGACGTTGTCGCGCCCCATCACGTAAAGCAGGCGAGAGACGCTGGCGTGCGAGGCCAGGCCCGAAGCGAGCGTATTCACAAACGTGGTGCACAGAAACACCGACTGGAAGAGCTTGCCGCCCACGTACAGCGCGATTTCCGGCAGCGCGGCGTCCGGGTTCTTGAAGCGCGCGATCGTCGGGAAAAAGAGCTGCATGAAAAACGAGGCAACAATGAATATCAGCCCGCCGTACAGTGCGGTCAGGAAAATGGCTTTGGGGATCACCCGCGCCGCGTTTGGCGTCTCTTCCGACAGCGTGGTAACCGCGTCAAAGCCGAGGAACGAGAAGCAGACGATCGTCGCGCCGGTAATAATCGGGATCAGGTGGGCGTTCTCGCTGATAAACGGCTGGAGCGACCAGACGGTGCCGACGCCCTCCCCCTTGTGCAGGCCGTGCACCACGAGGATGACAAACACCACCATGATGGCGATCTGCACCAGCACAAACAGGGTGTTAAAGTTGGCGACCAGATTGACGCTCTTCAGGTTCGCCAGCGTCAGGATGGTCACAAACCCCACTACCCAGACCCACGGCGGGACTTCAGGGAACAGCGAGGAAAGGTAGATCTTCGCCAGCAGCACGTTAATCATCGGCAGGAAGAGATAGTCCAGCAGCGATGACCAGCCAACCATAAAGCCTAAGTGAGGTCCGATCGATTTCTGCGTGTAGGTATACGCGGAGCCCGCTTCCGGGAACTGCCGTACCAGCTTGCCGTAGCTGATGGCGGTAAACATGACGCCAGCCAGCGCCAGGAGATACGAGGCGGGCACGTGGCCGTTGCTGATACCGGACACAATGCCGAAGGTATCAAACACGGTCATCGGGGTGAGGTAAGCCAGCCCCATCATGACCACCTGCCAGAGCTTGAGGGAACTGCGCAGCCGGGTTCTTCCGGCCATGCGCGGCGAGTCAAGGGAGGTGTTAGTCGCCATAAACCGTCCCCCCCATGCTTACCGTGGTTTGCAATCGCGCTGTCCTTAACGCAAACCTGCTTAGCAAAGGGGGAAGTTTTGAAGAACTCACGCGATCGTACCCGCTCACCATCTCTGGCTCGCACTCACAGCAGGCGCCAGACTGGCCCCCTTCGCCCTGCGGATAGTTGAACATCTGCATCATTTCCTACCTCGTCACACAGTGTCGTTAAGAAAATCCCTGTGCCGCCTGCGCTCCATAACGCGACTCCCGGGAGATAGCTGGCGTGCCAGCGAACAGTTCGGCCAGGCTCCGCGCAGGCCGTATGGTAATACGTACAAGATGTAACAAAGCGGCCCCTTGCCGGGGCACGTCATCAGGCGTTTTTCAACATCCACTCGATTTCAGTTTCGGTGATCAGGCGCTCAAACTGCAGTAATTCATCATTTTTGCAGGCGTGATAGACGTGGCAGAAACGTTCGCCCAGCCGCTCGCGAAGATGATCGTTTTGCATAAACTCCCACAGCGCATCGCTCTGACGAATCGGGAACGGCAGGCCGTCCTGCTCCAGACCGTTGCCTTCCACCTCTTCCTGCAGCGGTAAATCGTTGTCCAGCCCGTGCAAAATGCCGGCAAAAATTGCCGCCATTACCAGATACGGGTTCGCGTCTGCGCCCGCCACCCGGTACTCGACCCGATGGTTATGGCGATCGCCGCAGGGGATGCGCAGGGCAACCGTGCGGTTGTTGTGTCCCCATGACGCCTGCGTCGGCACGTACATACCCGGCTGGAAACGGCGGTACGAGTTAACGTTCGGTGCCAACAGCGCCATGGAGGCTGGCATTAGATCGATCATCCCGGCCAGCGCGCGTTTCAGCAGCGCGGAATCCTCGCCGCTGGCGTCTGCGAGCACGTTTTCGCCTCGGTTGTTCTGCATGCTGATGTGGATATGCATCCCGCTGCCCGCATGCTCTTCATACGGCTTTGCCATAAACGTGGCGTGCATCTTATGTTTTTCCGCCATCTGCCTGACGAGACGCTTTAGCGCCAGCGCATCGTCGCAGGCATCGAGCACGTTTTCCGTGTGGTGCAGGTTAATCTCAAACTGGCCCGGGGAGGCCTCGGCCACCGCGCCGTCGGCAGGGATCAGCTGCAGCTGCGCCAGTTCGTCAATGTCGTTCAGCACGTCGGCAAAGTGGTTGAGATTATCAACCGAGTAGACCTGACTTTGCGTGTTGCGCACGTCGGTGCCCGGCGCGCAGGGTGGCTGCAGATAGCCGTCGGCATCGCGTTTACGGTCAAGTAAATAGAACTCCAGCTCTACCGCTACCACGGGGAACAGACCGCGCTGGCGCAGCTGCTGCCAGAGTCGGTTGAGTACGTTCCGCGGCTCAACGTCAAAGGGAGCGCCATCTTCATCGACCATGGTGAGCTGCACCTGACCAATGTATTCCGGGTCGGCGGCGGACGGCGTCAGGGTACCCGGCACCGGCACGCAGATGCAGTCCGGCTCGCCGAGCTCCTGCCCCAGGCCCGCCTCTTCCACGACGTTACCCAAAATGTCCATGGCGAAAACCGATGCCGGGAAATAGCAGCCTTTTTCAAGTTTGCTCAGTCCGGCAACCGGGATGCGTTTACCGCGAAAACAGCCGTTCAGGTCGGTCAGGAGGACATCAATAAACTGGGTGTCAGGATACTTTTCTAAATAGCGCTTCACTTCCTGCGTAAAGGCGCTGCCCCGCCTCTCTTCCGTGTGCTGCACAAAGTTCTCAACTTCTACGATATTGGTTTCCATGATTTACCACCGTTTTGGGATGTGTGTTCGCTGCGCTGGACCGTCAAATATAATGTCCACCCTATCGAATCTGTATGCAAATAAATTGTTTGTCAAATGTTAAATTAAGTTTGCAAAAGCCAGATCCCGTTGCTAGATTGAGAAAATATTGAACGAAAAGGCCGTTTAGCAGGCGAAAATGGCCTAAATTTAGTCCACTTTGTGAGGGCGATCATGGAAAATATAATGAACAAGCCAGTCATTGGCGTGGTGATGTGTAGAAACAGGCTTAAGGGTCATGAGACCCAAACCCTGCAAGAAAAGTACCTGAATGCCATTATTAACGCGGGGGGCTTACCGATTGCCCTACCGCATGCGCTCGCAGAGCCAGAGCTGCTTACCGCGCTACTGCCAACCCTGGACGGAATTTATCTGCCGGGCAGCCCAAGTAACGTGCAGCCGCACCTTTATGGTGAAAACGGCGATGAGCCTGACGCCGATCCCGGGCGAGATCTTCTGAGTATGGCGCTGATTGCCGCCGCGCTCGAAAGGCGCATCCCCATTTTCGCCATCTGCCGGGGGCTGCAGGAGCTGGTTGTTGCGACGGGAGGGACGCTGTATCGTCGCCTGTTCGAGCAGAACGACCTGCTTGAGCACCGGGAAGATCCTGAGCTGCCGGTTGAGCTACAATACGCCCCGTCTCATGAAGTTCAGGTTCAGGAGGGAGGACTGCTGTCTCAATTAATACCTGGCTGTAACACATTTTGGGTAAACTCGTTACACGGGCAAGGTGCACGGACGTTAGGACCACGGCTTCGCGTGGAGGCCCGCTCGACGGACGGGCTGGTCGAAGCGGTCAGCGTTCATGACCATCCTTTTGCCCTCGGCGTGCAATGGCACCCCGAATGGAACAGCAGCGAGTACGCCCTGTCCCGTATGTTGTTCGAAGGTTTTATCACCGCCTGTCAAAGCCACATTGCCGAGAAGCAGCGGCTTTGACCACTACCGTAAAGGAAATGCAACTATGAGCGATGACGGACTGGCGCCAGGGAAACGTCTGTCTGAGATCCGCCAGCAGCTGGGTCTCTCGCAGCGGCGTGCCGCCGAACTGTCTGGGTTAACACACAGTGCCATCAGCACCATTGAGCAGGATAAAGTCAGTCCTGCCATCAGTACGCTGCAAAAGCTGCTGAAAGTTTATGGGCTGTCGCTCTCGGAATTCTTTTCGGAACCGGAAAAACCTGATGAACCGCAGGTGGTTATTAATCAGGAAGACCTTATCGAAATTGGCAGTCAGGGGGTTTCGATGAAGCTGGTTCATAACGGAAATCCGAACCGTACGCTGGCGATGATTTTTGAAACTTACCAGCCTGGAACCACGACCGGAGAGAGGATCAAACACCAGGGTGAGGAGATCGGTACGATACTGGAAGGTGAAATAGTGCTGACCATAAATGGCCAGCCCTATCACCTGGTTGCGGGGCAGAGCTATGCCATCAATACCGGCATACCGCACAGCTTCAGCAACACCTCGGCAGGCATCTGCCGCATTATCAGTGCCCACACCCCCACCACGTTCTAATCACCACTCGTTCCCGGCGTAAGCGCGCTTACGCCGGGACACATAAAAACGATCGATATCGGCATTTTACGGGTTAATTCCCGGGATGCCTTACGGCTTCGTATTGCCTGAAACGGCCATGACTTTATTTATCTGATTGCGAAAGAAAGGAGTGAATATGCATTTTCAGCACCTGACTTACTGGCAGGATAAAGCAAAAAACAGCGCCATTGAGACCCGATTATTTATTAACGGTGCCTATTGCGACGCCGCCGATAATAACACGTTTGACACCGTCAATCCCGCGACCCAAAAGACGCTGGCGAACGTCGCCCGAGGCAAGCAGGCGGACGTGGACCGCGCGGTTCAGGCCGCACGTGAGGTATTCGAGCGCGGCGACTGGTCGCTGGCGTCTCCCGCGCAGCGCAAATACGTTCTCAACAAGCTCGCCGATTTGATGGAACGCCACGGCGAAGAGCTGGCCTTGCTGGAAACCCTGGACACCGGCAAACCCATCCGCCACAGCCTGCGCGACGATATTCCCGGCGCGGCGCGCGCCATCCGCTGGTACGCCGAAGCGGCGGATAAAGTCTATGGCGAAGTGGCGCCTACCGGGCCGGGCGAACTGGCGATGATCGTGCGCGAGCCGATCGGGGTTGTCGCCGCCATCGTCCCCTGGAACTTCCCGCTGCTGCTGGCCTGCTGGAAGCTGGGCCCGGCGCTGATCGCGGGCAATAGCGTGGTGTTGAAGCCGTCGGAGAAATCGCCCCTCACCGCCCTGCGCCTGGCCGGGCTGGCGAAAGAAGCGGGCCTGCCGGACGGCGTGCTGAATGTGATAAGCGGTTACGGCCACGAAGCGGGCCAGGCGCTGGCGCTGCATCCGGAGGTCGAGGTGCTGACGTTTACCGGCTCGACCCGAACCGGCAAGCAGCTGTTGAAGGACGCCGGAGAAAGCAACATGAAGCGCGTCTGGCTGGAGGCTGGCGGCAAAAGCGCCAACATTATCTTTGCCGACTGTCCTGACCTGGACAAGGCCGTGAGCGCGACCGCCGCCGGCATTTTTTACAACCAGGGGCAAGTCTGTATCGCCGGTACCCGCCTGCTGCTCGAAGACAGTATCGCCGATGACTTTCTGGCAAGGCTGAAAGCGCAGGCCCGCCACTGGCAGCCGGGCGATCCGCTCGACCCCGACAGCACGATGGGCATGCTCATTGACGCCGCGCACGCCGATACCGTCCACACGTTTATTCGCGAAGGAGCCCGGAAAGGCTCGCTGCTGCTGGACGGGCGGGAACAATCATGGCCTTCCGCAGTCGGTCCAACCATTTTTGTCGACCTCGAGCCCGACTCCCCCCTGTGCCGGGAAGAGATTTTCGGGCCGGTGCTGGTCGTCACCCGTTTTAACACCGAAGAGGAAGCCTTAACGCTGGCCAACGACAGTGAATACGGGCTTGGCGCGGCGGTCTGGACCCGCGATCTCTCCCGCGCGCACCGCATGAGCCGCCGCCTGAAGGCCGGCTCGGTCTTCGTCAATAACTACAACGACGGGGATATGACCGTACCCTTTGGCGGCTATAAGCAAAGCGGTAACGGTCGCGATAAGTCCCTGCACGCGCTCGAAAAATTCACCGAGCTGAAAACCATCTGGATTGCCCTGGAGCCTCAATCATGACCGAACATACCACCAGCTACTACGCGGCCAGCGCGAACGCGTACGAACCTTTCCCGACGCTTAACGAGTCGATCAGCTGCGACGTGTGCGTGGTGGGCGGCGGCTATACCGGCCTCTCCTCCGCGCTGCATCTCGCCGAAATGGGCTACGACGTGGTGCTCCTTGAGGGGGCACGCATCGGCTTTGGCGCCAGCGGGCGCAACGGCGGCCAGCTGGTTAACTCCTACAGCCGCGATATCGACGTGATTGAGAAAAACTACGGCCACGATGCTGCCAGAGCCCTCGGGAGCATGATGTTTGAAGGCGGGGATATCATCCGGGAGCGTATTCAGCGCTATCAGATCCAGTGCGACTATCGTCCCGGCGGGCTGTTTGTGGCGCTAAACCATAAGCAGCTGGAGACGCTCGAGGAGCAAAAAGCCAACTGGGAACGCTACGGCAACACGCAGCTGGAGCTGCTGGACGCCAGCGCGATCCGCCGGGAAGTCGACAGCGAACGCTATACCGGCGCGCTGCTGGACCGCAGCGGGGGGCACATTCATCCGCTTAACCTGGCGATCGGCGAAGCGGACGCCATTCGCCTGAACGGCGGGCGGGTGTATGAACAGTCCCCGGTGACCGCCATTCAGCACACCAGCCCGGCCGTGGTCAGCACGCGGCATGGTCAGGTGACGGCCCGGTACGTCATCGTCGCCGGAAATGCCTATCTGGGCGATAAAATCGAACCGGAGCTGGCAAAACGCAGCATGCCCTGCGGCACGCAGGTGGTCACCACCGCCCCGCTGCCGGAAGAGGTCGCCCGCACGCTGATCCCCAATAACTACTGCGTGGAAGATTGCAACTACCTGCTGGACTACTACCGTCTCACCGCCGACAACCGTCTGCTGTACGGCGGCGGCGTCGTCTATGGCGCGCGCGATCCGGACGATGTCGAGCGCCTGGTGATGCCAAAGCTGCTGAAAACCTTCCCTCAGCTGGCTGGCGTCAAAATCGACTACCGCTGGACGGGCAACTTCCTGCTGACCCTGTCGCGTATGCCGCAGTTTGGTCGTCTGGATAAAAACATCTATTACATGCAGGGCTACAGCGGCCACGGGGTGACCTGCACCCACCTGGCCGGACGGCTGATCTCGGAACTGTTGCGCGGTGACGCCGAGCGCTTTGATGCGTTTGCCAACCTCCCGCACTACCCCTTCCCGGGCGGCCGCAGCCTGCGGATCCCCTTCACGGCGATGGGCGCGGCGTATTACAGCCTGCGCGATCGCCTTGGCGTATGATCGTTTCGACAAAAGGGTATATGACATGAGTAACCAGGAATTTCATCAGCGCAGACTTTCTGCCACCCCGCGCGGCGTAGGCGTAATGTGTAATTTCTTTGCCCGCTCGGCGGAGAATGCCACGCTTACCGACGTGGAAGGCAACGACTATATTGATTTCGCCGCCGGGATCGCGGTACTGAATACCGGCCATCGTCACCCAGAACTGGTAGCTGCGGTGGAAAAACAGCTTCACCAGTTCACCCACTCGGCCTACCAGATTGTGCCGTATGAAAGCTACGTTTCATTAGCCGAAAAACTTAACGAGCTGGCCCCGGTGCAGGGCCCGGCCAAAACGGCGTTCTTCACCACGGGCGCGGAAGCGGTGGAAAACGCCATTAAAATCGCCCGGGCCCACACCGGCAGACCGGGCGTGATTGCCTTCGGGGGTGGCTTTCACGGCCGAACCTATATGACCATGGCGCTCACCGGCAAGGTCGCGCCCTACAAGCTGGGATTTGGCCCCTTCCCGGGGTCGGTTTATCACGTGCCGTATCCTTCCGAGCTGCACGGCATCACGACGCAGGATGCCGTCACGGCGATAGAACGCCTGTTCAAAGCCGATATTGAGGCGAAACAGGTGGCGGCGATTATTTTTGAACCCATTCAGGGTGAAGGCGGGTTCAACGTCGCTCCGCCAGAGCTGGTGGCCGCCATCCGCCGGATCTGTGACGAGCACGGGATCGTGATGATTGCCGACGAAGTGCAGAGCGGCTTCGCCCGCACGGGTAAACTGTTTGCCATGGAACACTACGCGGACAAGCCCGACCTGATGACGATGGCTAAAAGCCTGGCGGGCGGAATGCCGCTGTCCGGCGTGGTGGGCCGCGCCGAGATCATGGATGCGCCGGCTCCCGGCGGCCTGGGGGGAACCTACGCCGGCAACCCGCTTGCGGTGGCCGCCGCGCACGCGGTGCTGAATATTATCGACAGCGAGTCGCTCTGCGCCCGCGCCCGCCTTCTGGGCGAGCGGCTTAACGCTACGCTGGAGGAGATTCAGGGCACCTTCCCTGCGCTCGTCGCAATAAGGGGAAGAGGATCGATGATTGCGGCGGAGTTTTTTGATCCCGAGAGCCGTCAACCTTCGGCCGCCATCGCGCAGGCTATCCAGCAAAAGGCGCTCGCCCAGGGCCTGCTGCTATTGATCTGCGGCCAGTTCGGCAACGTGATCCGCTTCCTTTATCCACTGACCATTCCGGATGCCCAGTTCACCCAGGCGCTGGCGATCCTGCAACAGGTTATGCGTGATAAGGCCTAAGTGCCCACTGAGAACCGTCTCCCGGACTGCCGGAAGACGGTTTCCACGGAGGAAGTGTTGGGGAATTAGGTCCGTTTCATTGTATGCTCCCTGAAACAAATCCCCGGCAAGAGGTAATAAGAATTGCAAAAATCATCAGCCTATCAGTCACTTGTGAAAACCTTCCAGCGCCTCTCCCGCTTCTCGCACCTCTCCTCCATCGCCAGCTGGGACATGTTCACCATGATGCCGCCCGGCGGCAGCGCCGCGCGCGGTGAAGCTCTCGCGGAAATGAGCGTCCTGCAGCACCAGATCCTGACCGATAAAAAGGTCGGCGATCTGTTAGCGGCGGCGGCAGGCGAAGATCTGAATGACGTCGAACAGGCCAACCTGCGGGAAATGACGCGCCACTACCAGCAGGCCACCCTGCTGCCGGAATCGCTGGTGGAGGCTAAATCGCTGGCGGGCAGCAGGTGCGAACACGCCTGGCGTACGCAGCGCCCGGCCAACGACTGGCAGGGCTTTTCCGCCAACCTGAAAGAGGTGGTCAAACTCAGCCGCGAAGAGGCTCGCCTGCGGGCAGAAGCCAAAGGCTGTACGCCGTACGACGCGCTGCTGGATATTTTTGAACCCGACATGACCAGCGCCCGTCTGGACGTGCTGTTCGGCGACATGAAGTCCTGGCTGCCGGACCTGCTGGCAAACGTCGTGGAAAAGCAGGCTCAGCGATCGTTTGTTCCTCCTCAGGGGCCTTTCCCGACGGCAACACAGCGTGAGCTGGGCCTGGAAGCCATGAAGATGCTCGGCTTCGATTTTAACGGCGGTCGCCTCGACGTAAGCGCGCACCCGTTCTGCGGCGGCGTACCGGAGGACGTGCGCATCACCACGCGCTATGACGAAAATGAACTGCTCAGCGCGCTGTTTGGCGTGATCCACGAAACCGGACACGCGCGCTACGAGCAGAACCTGCCGCGCGCGTGGGCAGGACAACCCGTTGCCCTTGCCCGCTCAACCGCGATCCACGAATCCCAGAGCCTGTTCTTTGAGATGCAGCTGGGACGCAGTGAAGCCTTCCTCAAGCATCTGCTCCCTGAGGTGCACGCCCGCTTTGGCAGCCAGGCGGCGTTCAGTGAAGAGAACTTTATTGCATGGAACCAGCGCGTCAAGCCGGGCTATATCCGCGTCGATGCGGACGAAGTGAGCTACCCGGCACACGTGGTGCTGCGCTATGAGATCGAGCGCGCGCTGATCAACGGCGAGATTGAGGTGGACGATATTCCCGCCCTGTGGGATGAGAAAATGCAGGCCTGGCTCGGATTATCGACCAAAGATAACTACCGCAACGGCTGTATGCAGGATATCCACTGGACAGACGGCGGTTTTGGCTACTTCCCGTCCTACACGCTTGGTGCCATGTATGCCGCGCAGCTGTTCCATGCTGCGAAAACGGCGCTGCCGGGCCTGCAGGCTTCCATCGCTGAAGGTGATTTTACGGCGCTGTTTGACTGGCTGCGCCAGAACATCTGGCAGCACGGCAGCCGCTTCAGCACGTCGCAGTTGATTACGCAGGCAACGGGTGAAGATCTGAATATTCGTTACTTCCGCGAACATCTGACTTCCCGCTACTTGTAATCTGTTTGGCAAGGGGTGAGGAACCGCCAGTAAATTTTTTAAGCAGAAGCGATAACCTTGTTTCAGAACGACTAAAGGCTTTCAGCGATGCCCTGGTCCGGCTGTGAATCGCTGAGGCGTTTCCGTAAGGCCGGGGCGAGGCGCATGGATGCGCCGAGAGGGCGGGCTTTACAGGGACGTTACCTCCGCCCGTCCCCGATAAGCCGGAAGGAATAAGCCGAAGGTACCGCGCAGCGGCGATTTACTGCCGGGAGCCCGGGTTGCCAGGGTGGTGGCGACTGAGCCACCCTGGCACGTTCACCGGTGTGGTCGTTACAGAGTAGCAAGGAACATAAAGTGAACGGAATGACCACCACAGCCGTATGTTCCCCCTCACCCCAGCCCTCTCCCTCAAGGGAGAGGGGGGCGTCCGTGCTGGCATTATTTTGTGGGGAACCCCGGCAATGTACATATGGTTACACGCCGATACCAATCACTCACGGAAACCCCGAGTTTACAGGGATATAGTTATTTCAACGGCCCCGCAGTGGGGTTAAATGAAAAACCAAATTCGAGGGTATGAACATGAAAAAAGTATTAGCTCTGGTTGTTGCCGCTGCTATGGGTCTGTCTTCTGCTGCGTTTGCTGCTGAAACCACTGCTGCCCCGGCGGCCGCTGCACCAGCTGCAACGACCACTGCTGCGCCAGCCAAAACCGTACATCATAAGAAACACCATAAAGCCGCTAAACCTGCTGCAGAGCAGAAAGCGCAGGCCGCTAAAAAGCACCACAAAAAAGCCGCTAAACCGGCTGTAGAGCAGAAAGCGCAGGCTGCCAAAAAGCACCATAAAAAAGCCGCTAAACCGGCTGTAGAGCAGAAAGCGCAGGCCGCTAAAAAGCATCACAAAAAAGCAGTAAAACACGAAGCTGCTAAACCCGCTGCACAGCCAGCTGCGTAAGCGTACAAGCTAAACCGTGCCCTTCGGGGCACGTTGGTAAACCGGCGCTGAACCGGAACAGGTTCCGCGCCGTTTTTTTTATCCGGAGGGCGTATGCTGCGACGCTATCGGTTTGAGCTGATCCTGATCCTGCTTATTTTATGCGCGCTCATCGCCAGCCATTTTTATCTTTCCTGATTGTAGCACGCTGATTTTACTCCCACTTTAGCGCTGTCCCGTCTATAGTATTTTCATAGGGTTCACTTTTAATAATCATAATTACCCCCACCAGAGTGTGATATGCGTAAATCTGTTGTGCTGTTACTGGGAACGTTTAGCCTTTTTTCTGGATTCTCACATGCGGATGATGGCGGTGATGACGCCATTAGCCAAAAAGAGCTTAAGACGCTTTTTTTCGGTCATGACGATCGTACGCGCGTCGCCGATCCTACTCAGGCCCCCTGGGATGCTATCGGTCAACTGGAAACCGCCAGCGGTAACCTGTGTACCGCGACGCTGATCACCCCGCAGCTTGCTCTCACGGCAGGCCACTGTCTGTTAACGCCCCCAAACGGCAAGCCGGATAAAGCGGTTGCCCTGCGGTTCGTGTCGCAAAAAGGGACCTGGCGCTATGAAATTCACGGCATTGAAGGACGGGTCGATCCGTCTCTCGGTAAGCGCCTGAAGCCGGACGGCGACGGCTGGATAGTGCCACCGGCGGCCGCCTCGTGGGATTTTGGCCTGATTATTTTACGCTATCCGCCTTCCGGCATTACGCCGCTGCCGCTATTTGACGGTGACAAAGCCGCGCTTACGGCCGCGCTGAAAGCCGCCGACCGAAAGGTGACGCAGTCAGGCTATCCTGTCGACCATCTGGATACGCTTTATACGCACACCGACTGCATTGTGACGGGCTGGGCGCAAACCAGCGTACTCTCGCACCAGTGCGATACGTTGCCGGGTGACAGCGGTTCACCCTTGATGCTGAAAACCGACCAGGGCTGGCAGCTGATTGGTGTCCAGAGTTCTGCGCCGGCGGCAAAAGACCGGTGGCGCGCGGATAACCGGGCCCTGTCCGTTACCGGCTTCCGTGACCAGCTGGAAGCGCTGGCGCAGCAGTAAATCAGCAGCGTTTGACCTTCCGTAACGCTCTGATTGACTCTATCGGCATCGGCTGACTGAACCAAAAACCCTGCAGTTGATCGCAGCCAGCCAGCCGCAGCAGTTTCATTTGCTTCTCGTTCTCCACCCCTTCTGCAACCACCGACATCCCAAGCGCGTTGGCAATCCGCACCGTGCCGCTCACCAGCGCGGCCGCCTGTTCATCGTTGTCCACCAGCCCGGCCAGGGATTTATCGATCTTGATGGTGTCGAAGTTAAAGCGCCGTAAATAGCCAATGCTGGAATAGCCGGTGCCAAAGTCGTCCAGCGCCACCGCGGTGCCCAGCGCTTTAAGATTGGCAATCGCCATGCGGGCACGCTCCGGATTTTCCAGTACATACGACTCCGTGACCTCAAGCTGCAGCCGGTGGGCCGGAAAGCGGGTGATCTCCAGCACGCTGGCCACTTTTTCCTCAAAGGCAGGATCGCGAAATTGCGCGGGGGAGATATTCACGGAGAGCTTTAATTCACCGTACGGCTGGAGATCCTGGCAGGCCCGCTGCAGCACAAACTGACCCAGGCTGTAAATCAGGCCGCTGGTCTCCGCAATGGCGATAAAGGTGTCCGGGCCAAGCGGCCCGCCCGGGCGACGCGGCCAGCGGACCAGCGCTTCGACGCTGCTCATGGCCTGACTGCGGGCGTCAATAATCGGCTGATACCAGACCTCAAACTCATCGCGTTCCAGACCGCTGCGGATCTGGTTTTCAATCGCCAGCTTGCGTTCCCGGGCGCTGTTTAGCTCCGCGTCGTAGTGGGTGATGCGCCCTTTCCCGCTCATTTTTGCGTGATACATGGCTATATCGGCGCGGCGAAACAGTTCGGAACTGCTGCATTCCGTCAGCGTTCCGCTGGCGATACCGATGCTGGCACCGATATGGATTGTCCGTTCCCCCAGCTGAACCGGGGTGGCGAGATAATCCAGTACGGAAACGGCAAAAGCGGTTGCCTGAGCCTCTGCATCATCACCGCCGATGGTCATGGCGAACTCATCCCCGCCCATGCGCGCCAGCATCCCGCCCGGCGGCACGCGTTCATTGAGCGTTTTCGCTATCGCCACGATGAGGTCATCACCCACGCTGTGGCCGTAGATGTCATTCACATCTTTAAAACCGTCCAGATCGATAAACACCACGCTTTTGACGTCGGTATCGCCGCGCAAACGCACCCGATCGAGCGTCTCGATAAGCGCGCGTCGGTTCGGCAGATGGCTCAGCCAGTCGGTTCTTGCGACCAGACGCGCCTGACTTTCGCCGCGCGCAAGCTTGTACAGCCCCACGCTGCTCACCAGAATAAAAAGCAGGATGAGCCCCGAGGCCAGCACCACAATCTGCCTGATATCAGAGGAGGCCGCCCGGGCAGCCTGCGCCCCCGGAAGCCGGGCCTGCCAGTTAAGATAGCCCAGCAGCTCCCCTGCCGAACTGCGCAGCGGCATACTCAGCGCGTTAATTTTTTCCGGCGTAAAGTGAAGGTTATCGATCTGAAAGGTCGCCCCCAGGTCGGATAAGATTCTGGCGTTCAGATGGCGGGTGATCACCAGATAGCGCCGCGTTCCGTCGCTGACCTGTAACCTGCCCATCATGGGACGAATCAGCCCAATGCCGACAAAGGCGATGCCGCTTCGCGTCCGGCTGATCCCCGCATAGATATTTTTTTCACCCGCCAGCGCTCGCCCGTGCTCGGCGATAAGCGCTTTGAGGCCTTTGCCAAAGAAGTCGAGATTTTTTTCGTTAAAGGGTCGGCTTTGAAAAGAACCCCAGATAACGTTGAAATGTTCATCCAGCACGAAGGTGCCGTCATAGAGATTATTGATTTTAAAGCCGGCACCCCAGGTGCTGTACAACCAGTCGGTATCCAGCGTGGGACGATAGACCTCACGCACCGCGTCGTCCCAGACGGCGTTATCAAGTACCAGAGAGGAGACGCGGTTAACCGATGTCTGAATAGCGCCCTGCACGGAAAGCGCCGTGCGGTGCTCATCAATTTCATTGGTTTTGGTGCTGATAAGATGCAGGGAAAGATAGAGCAGTGCGACGATGGAGATGATTAAGCCGATCCCCGCCATGAAGACCATGGCAAACAACGTTCTCGCGTTGGGAATATTGCGCCAGCTTAATGTGCGATACATCAGCCATCCTCTTCAATGCTCTCTTTTTCTAAGCGTAATACAGGCAGCGAATTTCGCTGCCCGTAAAGGATGGCTTTAGTCGCGTCAGGCAAGTTTTATCATAATCATACCGGCAAGCAGCAGTACCAGCCCGATCCAGCCCTTGTTATTTAAACGCTGGCCGAAGAGCACCCAGCCTGCGGCCAGCGTGGCGGCGATACCAAAACCGCCCCACAGCGCATAGGCGACCGAAAGATCGATCCCTTTTACCGCCTGCGACAGGGCGCTGAACGCCCCCAGAACCGCGGCAATCGACATCAGGCCGTACAGTTTACGGCGAAAACCGTCGGAGAATTTCAGCAGAACGTTTGCCAGAATTTCCAGCACGATGGCGAGCCCCAGCCAGGCCGCATGAACCCACTCAAACTGCTGCATGGTTCTGCTCCTTCGGCTGTTTACCCGGTTTACGGGTACCGGACTTAATCAGCACAATACCCGCGACCAGCGTCGTTAATCCGGCGATCTTCATTGTTGTTAATGTTTCGTCAAATATCAGCACGCTGAACAGCGTAATCAACAAAATACCGATCCCTTCCCACAGGGCATACGCGACGCCCAGCGCAATTTTTTTCACCGCAAACGAGAGGAAAATATAAGAAAGTGAAATCATCACCAGCATCAAAATAAAACCGGTGTTGCCATCGCTGATGCTTGCCCATTTCATAGAAAGCGTGCCGGTTATTTCAGCGATAATAGCCAGCGCTAATAGGATCCAGTAAAACATGTTTTTCTCCTGCTTGAGAATATAATCCATTGTGGCTCACTGCATGCAGCAAACCCAAAAATACGAATTGAAATCAAACAGCTAAGCGCTTAGCGCCAGCTCAGGCAGAAGAGATAACTATAGTGCGGTGCGCCAGTGTTGCTCACCAGAAAGCAGGCAGAAAGAGGTGGAGTATACTGCGGTATCGTTTGAAGAGTACGTCCTGAACATATTGTCCATAAAATTACAATTATCCGCGTTGTTGCTTCTCGTCTTTGCGGATGAAAATTGTCCTCGGTAGTTAAACACACCAGATTTGTACCATAAGCTAGGATTTTACTCAAAGTCTTTGCAATTCTTTACCCATCCCGTTTGATTTTGGTTAGTTTATTGCAACGCTTTTCTCATTTACTATAAATAAAAAGCGTATTTCGGAGTCACCATGGCTAAACCCATTATTACCCTGAACGGGTTAAAAATTGTCATCATGCTGGGCATGCTGGTGATCATACTGACGGGCGTGCGGTTTGCCGCCGACATTATCGTGCCGTTTATTCTGGCCCTGTTTATTGCGGTGATCCTTAACCCGCTGGTACAGCGCATGACGCGGCTACGCATCCCGCGCGTGCTGGCAATCGCGATGCTTATCAGCATCATCATCGTGGCGATGGTGCTGCTGGTGGCGTATCTGGGGACCTCGCTCAATGAGCTGGCGCGCACGCTGCCGAAATACCGCTCTTCGCTGGCCATTCCGCTGCTGCAGCTGGAACCCTGGCTGCAGCGCGCGGGTATTGAGGTTTCGGTTGAGGAGCTGCTGAAATATATCGACCCTAACGCGGCCATGACGATCGTCACCAGCCTGCTGGCGCAGCTTTCCAATGCCATGACCTCCATCTTTCTGCTGTTTTTAACGGTAGTGTTCATGCTGCTGGAGGTGCCGCAGCTGCCGGCAAAACTGCAGCAGATAATGGTCCGGCCGGTTGAGGGGATGGGGGCGATTCAACGGGCGCTGGACAGCGTCTCCCGCTACCTTGTGCTAAAAACGGCTATTAGCCTGGTCACGGGCGGTGTTGTCTGGATGATGCTTCTGGCGCTGGACGTGCGCTTTGCGTTTGTCTGGGGGTTGCTGGCGTTTGCGCTTAACTACATCCCTAACATCGGCTCCGTGCTGGCGGCGATCCCCCCTATCCTTCAGGTACTGGTTTTCAGCGGGCTTTACGACGCGCTGATCCTGCTGGCCGGATATCTGGTCATCAATCTGGTGTTCGGTAACATTCTTGAACCACGCATGATGGGACGTGGGCTGGGACTCTCGACGCTGGTGGTCTTTTTGTCCCTGATTTTCTGGGGCTGGCTGCTTGGCCCCGTTGGGATGCTGCTCTCCGTCCCGCTGACCATCATCGTCAAGATTGGTCTGGAACAGACGGCGGGCGGGCAAAGTATCGCCGTGCTGCTGAGCGATATGAGCCATCGATAGCGCTGACAGGAGGCGTTTATTGCCCTCCTGTCTTCGCGATAAGCGCGCGGCGACGGTGCTTACCACCGCGTGTCGACTACTCGCGCCAGCCCATGGCCGGCGCGACATGTTTGAGAATGGACTCAATTACGTGCGCATTATAATCCACGCCCAGCTGGTTCGGCACGGTCAGCAGTAACGTATCCGCTTCGGCAATTGCCTCGTCCTTTTTCAGCTGTTCAATCAGCTTGTCCGGCTCCGCGGCATAGCTGCGGCCAAAGATCGCGCGCGTTTTCTCATCAAGATAACCCACGCTGTCGCTGTCGTTGCGGCTGGCACCAAAGTACATCCGGTCGCGGTCGTCCATCAGGGCAAAAATACTGCGGCTGACCGAGACGCGCGGCTGACGCGTATGCCCGGCCTCTTTCCAGGCCTGACGGTACGCGCGGATCTGTTTTGCCTGCTGAATATGGAACGGCTCACCGGTTTCATCGTCTTTCAGGGTTGAGCTTTGCAGGTTCATTCCCAGCGTTGCGGCCCATACGGCCGTCGCATTGGAGCCCGCGCCCCACCAGATACGCTCGCGCAGCCCTTCGGAATAAGGCTCCAGGCGCAGCAGCCCCGGCGGATTCGGGAACATCGGCTGCGGGTTTGGCTTTGCAAATCCTTCTCCGCGCAGCACCTCAAGCAGCACCTCGGTATGGCGGCGCGCCATATCCGATTCGGTTTCTCCTTCCTGCGGGACATAGCCGAAATGCCGCCAGCCATCAATGACCTGCTCCGGAGAGCCCCGGCTGATGCCAAGCTGCAGGCGACCGCCGGAAATCAGATCCGCCGCGCCCGCATCCTCGGCCATGTACATCGGATTTTCATAGCGCATATCAATCACGCCCGTGCCGATTTCAATGGTTTTCGTTTTTGCCCCGACGGCGGCCAGCAGAGGGAACGGCGAGCTAAGCTGTCGGGCAAAGTGGTGCACGCGGAAATAGGCGCCGTCGGCCCCCAGCTCTTCAGCCGCCACGGCTAAATCGATGGACTGCAGCAGCGTGTCTGCCGCCGAACGCGTGCCGGACTGCTGTGACGGCGTCCAGTGACCAAAGGATAAAAACCCGATCTTTTTCATAACCCTATATCCTGATAATGCATTGCGTACGACTTACTCTACGCATTACCGGCGGAGAATAAATGGCGTTTCTTTAACGGAATGATTCAAATAAATTGATTGAAATTTTTTCAGGCCCGTCAGGCAAAAACTTATTGATTACCCGTTGGATTTAACGTTACCACTATAGATCAGGACCTTTCACACCGGACAAAAAATGAAAAGACGCTATGTTGTTGCCGATGTATTTACCGATACGCCGTTTCTGGGTAACCCTGTCGCCGTCGTACTGGATGCGGAGGGCATGAGTAAAGAACAGATGCAGCAGGTCGCCGTTGAGTTTGGTTACAGCGAAACGACGTTTGTATTGCCGCCAGAAAATCCCGCCAACACGGCGCGCGTCCGAATTTTTACCCCCTCGCGCGAGATCCCCTTCGCCGGCCATCCCAATGTAGGGACCGCGTATGTGCTGGCCCATCACGCTGCGATGAATCATCAGCACCTGCCCGATACGCTGCTCTTCGAGGAAATCGCCGGCCTGGTACTCGTGCGCCTGCTGCGTGACAACGAGACGGTAACTGGCGCAGAACTCCGGGTACCTGAAGCACTCTCCTGTCGCTCTGAGGTCAGCCCGGAAAAGGTAGCTGCCTGCTTATCCCTCAGCGCGGACGATATTCGTACCGAGGTACATATGCCTGTGGTCGCGTCGGTGGGTCTGCCCTTCCTGATAGCCGAGCTGGCTTCCCGGGAAGCGCTCCGTCGATGCGTACCGAATTTACAGGGCTTTCGCGCAACGTTACCGCTGGATGGCTCCGTTTCCCTCTATGCCTATACCCTGGATACCGATTCCGGTGCTCCCTGCGATGTACAAGCGCGCATGTTTACTCCTCGCATGACGGAAGACCCTGCAACCGGCAGCGCAACCGCGGCTGCGACGGCGCTGCTGGCATTGCACCGCAATAAAACGACGCTTGATCTGACAGTCAGTCAGGGGGTCGATATGGGACGGGCAAGCGTACTGTTCGCAGGATACGATGCCACCTCAGGAAAGGCGGTGGTTCGCGTTGGCGGAAACTGCGTAATGACGCTTGAAGGCACATTCTCCCTCTAACGGCGGAATGGCATATACATTTACCGTGTCTGATGGGATATATTGACGCATTATTTTTTATCACAGGTAAACCCGGCAATGGCTTTGATCCCTAAAAACTACGCGCGGCTGGAAAGCGGCTATCGCGAAAAAGCGTTAAAAATCTATCCATGGGTGTGTGGGCGCTGCTCGCGCGAGTTTGTCTATTCCAACCTGCGCGAACTTACGGTTCACCATATCGATCACGACCATACCAACAATCCGGAAGATGGCAGCAACTGGGAGCTGTTGTGCCTCTTTTGCCACGATCACGAACATTCGAAATACACCGAAGCGGATCAATACGGCACCACCGTGGTGGCCGGGGAAGATGCGCAAAAAGACGTGGGCGTCGCCACGTTTAACCCGTTTGCCGATTTAAAGGCGATGATGGATAAGAAGAAGTAATCTTTCACTGCCCGTACCTGGGGTATGGGCGGCTCAGGATCCTACCTCGCCACCGGTAAATCCGCGTACCGCGTCGTATAGGCCGGTGACAGCATTTCCCGCTTCATCGCCCACGCTTTCTCAATCCCCTGTCCGGCAAACCATATCTTCCCTTTGCCGGAGTGATTTACGCTGTCGATCGCCTCCATCAGCGCCGCGCTGTTGGCGCGCAGACGGTTATCGTCAAACAAATTAAGCTGGGCGACGCCGCTGCTGAAAAAGTCCGCCAGCATGACCCCGGCCTTCATATAGCGATACCCGTCGAGCCATATTCGCCCCAGCGCCTCCGTGGCGGCGCGGATAATATCCCGCGAGTCATTGGTGGGCGTCATCAGGGTAACCGAAGCCTGATTGCCATAATAAATTTCGTTGTCCGCATGCGGGCTGGTGCGCACAAACACGCTGATAAAACGACAGTATTGATGCTCGCCGCGCAGTTTCTCTGCGGCGCGTTCCGCGTAGGCGCAAATGGCCTGGTGCATCTCTTCATATTGCGTAATACGGTGTCCAAACGAACGGCTGCAGATAATTTGCTGCTTCGTGGGGGTGAACTCTTCCATATCAAGACAGGGCTCGCCGCGAAGCTCGCGCGCCGTGCGCTCCAGTACCACGTTAAAATGTTTGCGAATGACCCAGGAGGACGCTTCTGCCAGCTCCAGCGCCGTGGTAATCCCCATCGCGTTGAGCTTTTTCGTGATGCGCCGCCCTACGCCCCATACCTCTTCAACCGGCACCTTTTCCAGCAGTTTACGCTGCCGCTCGCGGCCTGACAGATCGACCACGCCGCCCGTGCTGGCCCACCGCTTCGCCGCATAGTTGGCCAGCTTCGCCAGCGTTTTGGTCGGGGCAATGCCGACGCCAACGGTTAAGCCCGTATTTTTAAAAACCTGCGTGCGCATCTGGTGACCAAAGGCTTCCAGCGACATGCAGTTACTGACGCCAGAAACGTTCACGAAGGCTTCATCAATCGAGTAGATCTCAATTGCCGGGGCGAGATCGGTCAGCGTCTGCATTACCCGACTGCTGAGGTCGGCATACAGCGCATAGTTCGAGCTAAAGACATACACCCGCGACGGATAACCCTTCTCCTTGAATTTGAAATAGGGCTCACCCATTTTTATGCCGAACCGTTTGGCCTCCCGCGACAGCGAAATAATGCAGCCGTCGTTATTGGACACCACCACGATGGGTTTGCCCTCCAGATCGGGGCGGAATACCCGCTCGCAGGAGGCATAAAAGCTATTCACATCAACCAGCGCGAACATGTTTATGCGTTTTAAGCGTGTGGGTGACGACGCCGAAGATCTGCAGCTCCTCTTCGGACTGAAAGGTAATCGGCTGATAGCGGGCGTTATGCGGCAGCAGCCGCAGCACCGGACGGGTCTGTAGCTCTTTCACCGTAAACTCACCGGCGACCGAGGCCACGACGATATCCCCATGCTCGGCATTAAGCGAGCGGTCGACCACCAGCAGATCGCCGTCTCCGATCCCCGCACCCGTCATGGAGTCTCCGCTCACCTTGATAAAATAGGTCGCGCTGGGATGCCTGACCGCCAGCCGGTTAAGATCGAGACGATCCTCCACATAGTCCTGCGCCGGGCTGGGAAAACCGCAGGCAACACGCTCTGCAAACAACGGTAATTCAATATCCTGGTTTGGATGATAAGAAAAGAGAGTGTCCATAAATGCCTTCCTGCCGTAACACTGTATATAAATACAGTATTACGGATTGTGGGCCAGGATCAAGATGCTTTCTGGCGGAGAAGCCGAACGCATTGAAGTTTGAACGGATTTAGTTCGACGATTGGCTTACCAGCGAATTCAGCGTTTCCAGCGCGTCAGGCGGCAGCTGCAGTTCCCCCGCCGCGAGATTTTGCCGCAGATGCGCCACGGAAGAGGTGCCGGGGATCAGCAGGATATTGGGCGAACGTTGCAGCAGCCAGGCCAGCGCAACCTGCATCGCCGTTGCGCCCAGGGAGTCCGCGACGTCCTGCAGGCCGGTGGACTGCAGCGGCGTAAAGCCGCCCAATGGGAAGAACGGCACATACGCAATCCCCTGCTGCGCCAGCAGATCCACCAGCGCGTCGTCGCCCCGGTTCACAATGTTGTACATGTTCTGCACGCACACCACCGGCACCATCTTCTGCGCCTCCGCGACCTGGGTGGCCGTGACGTTGCTCAGGCCAATATGGCGTACCAGACCCTGCTGCTGTAGCTCCGCAAGGGCGGAGAGCGGCTCCGCAATCGATCCTTCCGCTGGCCCGTGGGCGCTAAACATGATCCGCAGATTCACCACGTCCAGCACGTCCAGCTGCAGGTTGCGCAGGTTGTCATGCACCGCCTGAGTCAACTCCTGCGCGGAAAAGGCCGGCAGCCAGGCTCCTTTGTCGTTGCGGCGGGCGCCGATCTTGGTGACGATCGTCAGATCGTCCCGGTACGGATGAAGCGCTTCGCGGATCAGCTGGTTAGTGATATGAGGACCATAAAAATCGCTGGTATCAATGTGGTTCACCCCGGCTGCCACCGCTTCGCGCAGCACGTCCAGCGCGGCCTGCTTATCTTTCGGTGGGCCAAAGACGCCCGGCCCGGCGAGCTGCATCGCACCGTAGCCCAGTCGTTTCACCGTGCGCGTGCCGAGTGCGTAAGTGCCGCTTTTATCAATGCTGCTCATGTCGACCTTCCTCATAAAAAATGATCCGGATTTACAACAGGTTCCCTCAAAGAACCTTTAGTTAAGCGTGAGTTAATTAAAGTTTACATTCTCTACGACGATAGTAATGAAGTAACCCTGCATCTTCTCTAACGGACGACCGCTATGCTGAAAAATCTGCACGTGATTACCGGTATTATCTTTGCCCTCACCATATTCTGTCTGCTGCAAGTTGTCACGGGAGGGTTGTTCTACTCTGCCGTCAGTAACGATCGCCATAATTTCCAGAACTCCGGGGTGCTTAATGCCCAGCAGGAAAGCCTGAGCGACAGCGTGAACACGCTGGTAAAAACGCGCGTCACCGTCACCCGCGTGGCGATCCGCTACCTGAAAAACCAGCGCGACCCGGCTTCCCTTGCGGCGATCAATAAACTGCTTGGCACCGCAGGCGACTCGCTGGCAAAAGCCGAAGCCTATAACAAAGACTGGCAGAAACTGCCGCAGGTTAACGGCCAAAATGCGGCGTTAACCGACGAGATGCAGAAATCCTGGAACCAGATGCACGAAGTGATGCGTTTATCGATTGAGTATCTGCGTGCCGACAACTATCAGGCCTATGGCGATCTGGACGCGCAGCAGGCGCAGGATGAGATGGAAGCGGTCTATAACCGCTGGCGCGCCGAAAACAACACCCTGCTGAAGGCCGCAACCGAAGAGAACCAGAGCAGCTTCACGCAGATGCAGTGGACGCTGGCGGCGATTCTGCTGGCCGTTATCGCGGTTCTGGTGGTCATCTGGCAGGGTTTACAGCACCTGCTGTTGAAGCCACTCCACTCCATTATGAACCATATTCGCGCCATTGCAGGGGGCGACCTGACGCAGGATATCGCTATCTCCGGTCGCAATGAGATGGGTCAGCTGGCCGCGGGGCTGCATGAGATGCAGCAGTCGCTGGTCACCACCGTCAGCGCCGTACGCGGAAGCACCGATTCCATCTACACCGGCGCAGGTGAAATTGCCGCAGGGAGTAACGATCTTTCCGCCCGTACCGAGCAGCAGGCCGCCTCGCTCGAAGAGACCGCCGCCAGCATGGAAGAGCTGACCGCGACGGTTAAACAGAACTCCGATAACGCCCGTCAGGCCACGCTGCTGGCGAAAAACGCCTCCGAAACGGCCGCGCGCGGCGGTCACGTCGTGGATAACGTGGTGCGCACCATGAACGACATCGCCGACAGTTCGCAGCAAATCGCGCACATTACCGGCGTGATTGACAGCATCGCGTTTCAGACGAATATTCTGGCGCTTAACGCCGCGGTGGAAGCAGCACGCGCCGGGGAACAGGGGCGTGGTTTTGCGGTGGTTGCAGGTGAAGTCCGCACGCTGGCAAGCCGCAGCGCGCAGGCGGCGAAAGAGATCAAGGGGCTTATCGAAAACTCCGTCAGCCGGGTGAATACCGGTTCTGAGCAGGTTAGCGAGGCGGGCGCCACCATGAAGGAAATCGTCGCCGCCGTCACCCGCGTGACCGATATCATGGGCGAGATTTCATCGGCCTCTGACGAGCAGAGCCGCGGCATTGAGCAGGTGAGCCTGGCCGTTTCGCAGATGGACAGCGTGACGCAGCAAAACGCCGCGCTGGTGCAGGAGTCCGCCACGGCGGCGGCGGCGCTGGAAGATCAGTCCGAGCAGCTGCGCCAGGCGGTGGCCGCGTTCCGTCTGAACGGCAAAGAAAAAGCGGTCGCCCCGCGCCCGGCCAATGTGAAAACGCCCCAGCTGCTGCGCCCGGCAACAACAACCGCCTCTACCGACAGCAACTGGGAAACGTTCTAAGCTTCAGGCGGGCGAGGATATCGCCCGCTAGCGGCTGCGCTTGGCGTGCCGCTCCCAGTTTTCCTGCTTTGCTTCATCGGATTTTCGCAGTGAAACATAGCATGCCCCGCTGCCGCCGTGATGCGGCAGCGCCACGCAGAAGGCCTGCACCTCCTCGAACTCCGTCAGCCAGCGCGCCAGATAGCTGCGCACCACGTTAGGATGCGAGTTCTGCTCGCGCCCCTTTCCGTGAATGATAATCAGATTGCGTAACCCGTCACGTCCGGCCTGGCGAATAAAAGAATAGAGCATTTGACGGCAGCGTTCGGCGGGCTGACGCAGAAGGTTCAGGCTGGCCTGGCGGGCGTATTTCCCCGCGCGCAGCTTATCAATAACGCCCTGCTGTACCCCTTCGCGCTGGAACGCCAGCGGTTCTTCCAGGGGCAGGACGTCAAGAAAATCCAGCGTCAGGAAGTTATCCAGCTGTTCGCTATCCACCTCCTCGCGCGCTCGCGTATTGCGGCTGGGCTGCCAGTGAATATCCGCGCAGCGCTTCAGGGGCTGGACATCTTCCATGGCGTCAAGAAAAAAGGATTTGTCGTCAGGGTTCATGGGCATCCTCCGGCTACAGCTGAGGACGGTACTATACCTGCGCCTGAGGCTGGCCTCAATCATCGTTAAAGGCCGTCGTGCGGTATAAATATTAACCTGATGAATATATATAGTATTTATAAAACTTACTTAAATAAAACTTAACTAAAACTTCAGTAAAGATGAAATAGGTGATTTGCGTTAAATTTTCGTAAAATCAACCACTCAATACCCTTTCATTTTTCGGGAAAGGTGTTATACCTAAATATACCTGCCTCATGGATATAATACTCAGGATTGGCGAAAGGACGCACTGCTGTGTGTACTATAGGGTCTGTCTGATGTCGGGCAGATCCTGTTTTTTTTAATATGCATTGCATAATATATTTCACGCAACGACTATTTTTCTCGCTTCCCTTCTGAATTGCGTAATTAATGATTCAGCGAGCGGAGTCTGACGTGAATCACGACGCTGAATTAAATAATAGGTTGCTTTAGGGAGCGATTCGACCACCGGCAGCATGACCAGGCGGTGCGCCAGCAGCGGGTCACAGCCTAGCTCCTGGGGCAATATGCTTAAAAAATCACTTTGCGCGACCAGGCTAATGCAGGATGAAAATGTTTCACAAACCACACCAATTCGCGGTATTTGCGAACGATGGTTAAATACCTCTTCTAATTGCTTATAATAACTTCCCCGCGGCGTCGGCATTGTCCAGTTATAATGCAAAAGTTCATTAATAGACGTTGCTCCCGTCGCCGGATGCCCTTCCCGGCAAAATACCGCAAACGGCTTTTCGAAGAGTTTTTCAAACGTAAATTCGTGGTCGTAAGGCCCCTGATAATAGGTGTTGATGGTAAAGTCCAGTTCGCCCTGGCGTAATTCATTGATCATCGACACCAGCTGCCCTTCCATAATCCGCACCTTGACCTGCGGATGCTGCGCATGAAAGCGGGTGATGACGGCAGGCATAAGCGTGCGTGACACGCTGGCCCCCATCCCGATGTTGATCTGCCCTGCAAGTTCCCCCTGCCGCTGACGGATGTCATCCTGCGCCGCGCGCAGCTCCTCCAGAATCAACCTGGCGCGCTGGTAAAAACCCTCACCGCATTCGGTCAACGCGACGCCCTTACTCCTGCGCACGAAAAGCTGCGCCGCCATCCCCTCCTCCAGCTCTTTGATGGATTTGGTCAGCGCCGGTTGCGAAAGATTCAGCGTCCTGCTGGCGCCGCGAATGCTGCCCTGACGCGCAACCTCAACAAACGCCCGGAGATGATGGAATTTAACCTGGAATGACATAGCCCGACCGATAACCGTTGTTTATCAGAGTAAAGAAACTGTCATCTACTTTACTGGAAAGGGATGTGCGAGGGTAATTCCTGAACGGTTAAAACTGTGAAAAATCGGTTAGTGATAAGTAAAAACTATCACAGCGTGAAGCAGTTCACATATTTTAATGATGACAGGAACAGATATGGACACACTGGCGCAGTACATCCAGACGTTATCCCCGCAGCTGAGCGCATGGCGTCGCGATTTTCACCATTTTGCGGAATCCGGCTGGGTTGAGTTTCGTACCGCCGCGAAGGTCGCGGAAATCCTGGACTCGCTGGGTTACGAACTGGCGATGGGGCGCGACGTTGTCGATGCCGAAAGCCGGATGGGGCTGCCCGATGCCGCTACCCTGGCGCAGGAGTTTGCCCGCGCGCGGGCGCAGGGTGCGCCTGAGAAATGGCTGGCACCGTTTGAAGGCGGGTTTACCGGCATTGTTGCCACCCTGAATACCGGCCGCCCTGGGCCAACCCTGGCGTTTCGCGTCGACATGGATGCCCTTGATTTAAGCGAGGCGGTGGATGGAAGCCATCGCCCGTTTCGCGACGGGTTTGCCTCCTGCAATCCGGGCATGATGCACGCCTGCGCGCACGACGGCCACACCGCTATTGGTCTGGGGCTGGCGCAGGTGCTTAAGCAGAATGAAGCCCGGCTCAACGGCACCATTAAGCTGATCTTCCAACCAGCTGAAGAAGGCACGCGCGGCGCGCGCGCCATGGTTGCCGCCGGGGCGCTGGACGACGTGGACTATTTCACGGCCATCCATATTGGTACCGGCGTGCCTGCCGGAACGACGATCTGCGGCAGCGATAACTTTATGGCCACCACCAAGTTCGACGTGAGCTTCACCGGCGTGGCCGCACACGCGGGCGGTAAGCCGGAGGACGGGCGAAACGCCCTGCTCGCCGCCGCGCAGGCCGCCCTCGCCCTGCACAGCATCGCGCCGCACAGCGACGGCGCATCCCGAGTGAACGTCGGGGTGATGCAGGCGGGCAGCGGCCGCAACGTGGTCCCCGCGAATGCGCTCATCAAGGTGGAAACCCGCGGAGAAAGCGAGGCCATTAATCAGTACGTCTTTGAACGCGCGCAGGCGGTTATCGCCGGTGCGGCGGCGCTCTACGGCGTGGGCGCGGAGATGCGCCTGATGGGTGCGGCCACCTCCAGCGCGCCGACGCCGGCCTGGGTGGATTATCTGCGCGAACAGGCGAGCCAGGTTTCCGGGATTGAGCGCGCCATCGATAAGGTGAAAGCCCCGGCCGGATCCGAAGACGCCACGCTGATGATGGCCCGCGTGCAGCAGAACGGCGGCATGGCGTCTTATATGGTGTTCGGCACGGATTTGAGCGCCGGACATCACAACGAAAAATTCGACTTCGATGAGCAGGTTATGGCTATCGCCATCGAAACGCTGGCGCGAACTGCGCTTAATTTCCCGTGGACGCGAGGTGTGTAATGCAGGAGAACTACGCTTTTATTGCCGATGCGATCGACACGCGATGTCGGACGTTGACCGATATTGCCGACGCGATCTGGGATCGTCCCGAAACCCGCTTTGAAGAGTTCTGGTCCGCCGAGCGGCTTGCCCGCGAGCTGGAGGCCGAGGGCTTCACGCTGACGCGCGAGGCTGGGGGTATTCCCAACGCCTTTATCGCCAGCTTCGGCAGCGGGAAGCCGGTTATCGCCCTGCTGGGCGAATACGACGCGCTGGCCGGGCTAAGCCAGCAGGCGCACTGCGCAACCGTGCAATCCGCCACGCCGGGCGCTAACGGCCACGGCTGCGGGCATAACCTCTTAGGCACCGCGGCGCTTGCGGGCGCGGTGGCCGTGAAAAGCTGGCTGGCGCAGCACGGCGGCAGCGGAACGGTGCGCTTTTACGGCTGTCCCGGCGAGGAAGGCGGATCCGGGAAAACCTTTATGGTGCGCGAAGGGCTGTTTGATGACGTCGATGCCGCCGTCACCTGGCACCCGGAGGCCTTCGCCGGGATGTTTAACGTCAGCACGCTGGCGAATATTCAGGCCGCCTGGCGTTTTCACGGCGTGGCGGCGCACGCGGCCAACTCCCCCCATTTAGGGCGCAGCGCGCTGGACGCCGTGACGCTGATGACCACCGGCACTAACTTCCTCAACGAACACATCATTGAGAAAGCGCGCGTCCATTACGCCATCACCGACACCGGCGGGATTTCCCCCAACGTGGTGCAGGCCCAGGCAGAGGTGCTGTACCTGATCCGCGCCCCGGAGATGGCGGATGCGCAGCAGATCTACGAGCGCATCGAGAAAATTGCCCAGGGCGCGGCGATGATGACCGAAACCACCGTCGAATGTCGTTTTGATAAAGCCTGCTCCAGCTACCTGCCGAACCGCACGCTTGAGGCGGCGATGTATCGCGCCCTGCAGCATTACGGCACGCCGGAGTGGACGGAGGAAGAGCGCGCTTTCGCCCGGGAGATCCGCGCCACCCTGACGCCCAGCGATCTGCAAAACAGCCTGAAAAATATTGCCGCCACGGGCGGAGAAGCGGGTAAAGCCTTTGCCCGCCGTCATCAGGAGACGCTACTGGTGGATGACGTCGCGCCCTATGCCATCACCGACAACGTGCTGGCGGGTTCAACCGACGTGGGGGACGTCAGCTGGAAAATGCCGGTCGCCCAGTGCTTCAGCCCCTGCTTTACCGTCGGCACGCCGCTGCACACCTGGCAGCTGGTGTCTCAGGGGCGGACCTCCATTGCCCACAAGGGCATGCTGCTGGCCGGAAAAGTGCTGGGCGCTACCGCGCTCACGCTGCTGCAGGACGCCGCGCTGCTGAAAAAATGCCGTGAAGAGTTCGAACAACAAATAGAAGAAAAGCCGTACGCGTGTCCGATCCCGCAGGGCGTGACGCCGTCACCTTTAAAATAAAAAAATACAACACAACAACACAACACTCCCGAGGAACGCCCATGAGTATGTCATCCATACCTTCGCATTCCCCATCCGGTAAGCTCTATGGCTGGGTTGAAAGGATCGGCAATAAAGTCCCGCATCCTTTTCTGCTGTTTATCTATCTGATTGTGATTTTGATGGTCGCCACCGCCGTGCTCTCCGCCTTTGACGTGAGCGTGCGCAGCCCGGCCGACGGCAGCCTGGTGGCGGTGAAAAACCTGCTCAGCGTTGAAGGGCTGCACTGGTTTTTACCCAATGTAATTAAGAACTTTAGCGGCTTCGCGCCGCTGGGCGCCATTCTGGCGCTGGTGCTGGGCGCCGGGCTGGCCGAACGCGTTGGCCTGCTGCCCGCCCTGATGGTGAAGATGGCTTCCCACGTCAGCGCGCGCTACGCGAGCTATATGGTGCTGTTTATTGCCTTCTTCAGCCATATTTCCTCCGACGCCGCGCTGGTGATTATGCCCCCGATGGGGGCGCTGATTTTCCTCGCCGTAGGGCGTCATCCCGTGGCGGGCCTGCTGTCGGCGATTGCGGGCGTGGGCTGCGGGTTTACCGCCAACCTGCTGATTGTCACCACCGACGTGCTGCTCTCGGGCATCAGCACGGAGGCGGCGAAGACCATCGATGCGGCCATGCACGTCAGCGTGATCGACAACTGGTACTTTATGGCCAGCTCGGTGATTGTCCTGACGATTGTCGGCGGGCTGATTACCGACCGGATCGTGGAGCCGCGCCTGGGTAAGTGGGAAGGCCGCAGTGATGAAAAGCTGGAAACCCTGAGCGAAGCGCAGCGCTTTGGCCTGCGCGTGGCGGGGCTCGTCTCGCTGGCCTTTATCGCCGTGGTGGCGCTGATGGTTGTGCCGGAACACGGCATATTGCGCGATCCGGTTAAGCATACCGTCCTGCCGTCACCGTTTATTCAGGGCATCGTGCCGCTGATTATCCTCTTCTTCTTTGTCGTTTCGCTCGCCTACGGCATCGCCACCGGCAAAATTCGCCGCCAGGGCGATCTGCCGCAGCTGATGATCGAGCCGATGAAAGAGATGGCGGGCTTTATCGTGATGGTGTTCCCGCTGGCGCAGTTTGTGGCGATGTTTAACTGGAGCAACATGGGCAAGTTTATGGCCGTGGGCCTGACCGACGCGCTGGAGGCGGCCGGGCTAAGCGGCGTGCCGGCGTTTGTCGGCCTGGCGCTGCTGTCATCCCTGCTGTGCATGTTTATCGCCAGCGGCTCCGCCATCTGGTCGATTCTGGCCCCGATCTTCGTGCCGATGTTTATGATGCTCGGGTTCCACCCGGCGTTTGCCCAGATCCTGTTCCGCATTGCGGACTCCTCGGTGATCCCGCTGGCGCCGGTTTCGCCGTTTGTTCCGCTGTTTTTAGGCTTCCTGCAGCGCTATAAACCGGAAGCCAAACTGGGTACCTACTATTCGCTGGTTTTACCCTACCCGCTTATCTTTTTAGGGGTATGGCTGGTGATGCTGGTGGCATGGTATCTTGTCGGCCTGCCGATTGGGCCGGGGATCTACCCGAGGCTGAACTAAAGGAATAAGGATGCTGAGATTACTCGAAGACAAGATTGCGACGCCGCTTGGGCCGCTGTGGGTGATCGCGGACGAGCAGTTTTGCCTGCGCGCGGTTGAGTGGGAAGAGCACAGCGACCGCATGGAAGAACTGCTTGCGATTCACTACCGCTCACAGGGGTATGAACGTATTCGCACCGCCAACCCGGGTGGATTAAGCGACAAGCTTGCGGCGTACTTCGAAGGCGATCTCAGCATCATCGATACTCTGCCGACCGCCACGGCAGGCACGCCTTTTCAGCGCGAAGTGTGGCAAGCGCTGCGGGACATTCCCTGCGGGCAGGTGATGCATTACGGCCAGCTCGCGGAGCAGCTAGGCCGCGCAGGCGCCGCACGCGCGGTGGGTGCCGCAAACGGCGCTAACCCGGTCAGCATTGTGGTGCCCTGCCATCGCGTCATTGGCCGCAACGGCACCCTGACCGGCTATGCCGGCGGCGTGCAGCGGAAAGAGTGGTTGCTGCGTCACGAAGGGTATCTTTTGCTCTAGTTGCCAGGCTTTTAGTGCTTAATTTTCTACCGGTTAGGCTAAAAATCCATAATCAAGCTGTGGAATTTCAAGAAGATGGCAACACGTTGCCGTCTCTTGTCCTTATTGAAGGTTTGTCAGGCTTACGTACTTACCAAAAAGATGTTAAAATTGACCAATATCAATTAAGGCTTGAGCAAACCTATGATCCCGGAAAAGCGAATTATACGACGCATTCAGTCTGGCGGTTGTGCTATCCATTGCCAGGATTGCAGCATCAGCCAGCTCTGTATCCCGTTTACCCTGAATGAGCATGAACTCGATCAGCTTGATAATATTATCGAGCGTAAAAAGCCTATTCAGAAAGGGCAGACGCTGTTTAAAGCCGGAGACGAACTGAAATCGCTCTATGCTATCCGTTCTGGCACCATCAAGAGCTATACCATCACCGAACAGGGCGACGAGCAGATCACCGGCTTCCATCTGGCGGGTGACCTGGTGGGCTTTGATGCCATCGGTACGGGCCACCACCCGAGCTTTGCTCAGGCACTCGAAACCTCGATGGTTTGCGAAATCCCGTTTGAAACCCTGGACGATCTGTCCGGCAAGATGCCTAACCTGCGTCAGCAGATGATGCGTCTGATGAGCGGTGAGATCAAAGGCGATCAGGACATGATTCTGCTGCTTTCCAAAAAGAATGCAGAAGAGCGCCTGGCCGCGTTTATCTACAACCTCTCCCGCCGCTTCGCCGAGCGTGGCTTCTCGCCGCGTGAATTCCGTCTGACCATGACGCGCGGCGATATCGGTAACTACCTGGGCCTGACCGTGGAAACCATCAGCCGTCTGCTGGGCCGTTTCCAGAAAAGCGGAATGCTGGCCGTTAAGGGTAAATACATCACTATCGAAAACGGTGAAGCACTGGCCGTGCTTGCCGGTCATGCCCGCAACGTGGCATAACTCTCCGCATATGTGCTGCCAGAGCGATAAATAATCTTGATTTATCGTTCTGGCATATCAACGCTTCCGTTATCCGAGATTTTCACCGCAGCACGTCCCCACCCAGCGCCTGAAAGGTTCACGTTGAGGTTATGAATTGAGAGAAAGTTTGTTTTTCGTTTCAGTCGTGATTGCCTCAGTGACCTTTATCTTCATTTGGATCATGCTTGTCGGCCCGATGAAGGGGGAGGAAAAAACCTACGTTCAGGACTCCACGACCTTTGCGATAGCGGTGATGGTGCTGCTGTTTATTGCCTTTATCGCGGTGACGACCACGGTACTTTTCCTCTGATAATTTTTCATGAATTATTGATCTGGTAAAACCTCGCCTCTGTTTCATTCAGGATATATAGGTTACTCTTTTAATTACAGACTGTGGTGACAGTAGTAAGGAGACCTGTATGGCCAAGTATCAAAACATGCTGGTAGCTATCGATCCGAACCAGGACGATCAGCCGGCATTACGACGTGCTGTGTATTTACATCAACGGATTGGTGGCAAAATCAAAGCGTTTTTGCCGATCTATGACTTCTCGTATGAGATGACCACCCTTCTGTCGCCTGACGAGCGCACCGCTATGCGCCAGGGCGTCATCAGCCAGCGTACCGCGTGGATCCGCGAACAGGCGAAGTATTACCTGGAAGCGGGTGTGCCCATTGATATTAAAGTAGTCTGGCACAACCGACCTTTTGAAGCCATCATCCAGGAAGTTGTCGCCGGCGGGCACGACCTGCTGCTGAAGATGGCCCACCAGCACGACAAGCTGGAATCCGTGATTTTCACCCCGACCGACTGGCACCTGCTGCGTAAATGCCCTTGCCCGGTGTGGATGGTGAAAGACCAGCCGTGGCCTGAAGGCGGGAAAGCCGTGGTCGCGGTAAACCTCGCGAGCGAAGAGGACTACCACAATTCGCTGAACGAAAAGCTGGTGAAAGAGACCATCCAGCTTGCTGACCAGGTGAATCATACCGAAGTGCATCTGGTGGGCGCCTATCCGGTCACCCCGATTAACATCGCCATTGAGCTGCCTGAATTTGACCCGAGCGTGTACAACGACGCGATCCGCGGCCAGCACCTTCTGGCCATGAAGGCGCTGCGCCAGAAATTCAGCATTGATGAGAAAATGACCCACGTGGAAAAAGGGCTGCCTGAAGAGGTGATCCCGGACCTGGCGGAACACCTGCAGGCGGGGATTGTGGTGCTGGGCACCATCGGCAGGACCGGTATTTCTGCCGCGTTCCTCGGCAATACCGCCGAACAGGTGATCGACCATCTGCGCTGCGACCTGCTGGTCATCAAGCCGGATGAGTATCAGACGCCGGTTGAGCTGGACGATCCGGAAGACGATTGACTCGTAAGATGAAAAAAAACCGTCGGTTTCCCGACGGTTTTTTTTTTGCCGGGTGGCGGCTTCGCCTTACCCAGCCTACGGGTTTGGTAGGCCCGGTAAGCTTGCGCCACTGGGCATTACCCTGTCAGAGCGCTTTCAGAATCGCATCCACGCTGGCTTTGGCGTCGCCAAACAGCATGTGGGTGTTCTCTTTGAAGAACAGCGGGTTCTGCACCCCGGCATAGCCGGTATTCATGGAGCGTTTAAAAACGACTACGTTCTGCGCCTTCCACACTTCCAGAACCGGCATACCGGCGATTGGGCTGCCCGGATCGTCCTGTGCAGCAGGGTTAACGGTATCGTTGGCCCCGATGACCAGAACCGTGTCGGTATCAGAGAAATCATCGTTGATCTCATCCATTTCCAGCACGATGTCGTAAGGCACTTTCGCCTCCGCCAGCAGCACGTTCATGTGGCCCGGCAGACGCCCTGCCACCGGGTGAATACCAAAGCGCACCTTGATGCCCCGCGCGCGCAGCTTCTCGGTGATTTCCGCCACCGGATACTGCGCCTGCGCCACCGCCATGCCGTAGCCAGGGGTGATAATGACCGTGTGCGAATTTTTCAGCATGTCTGCAGTATCTTCCGCAGAAATTTCACGGTGCTCGCCCACTTCTTCATCCGCACTGGAAGAAGACCCATCGGTGCCGAAACCACCGGCAATGACGCTAATGAACGAACGGTTCATCGCCTTACACATGATGTAGGACAGGATCGCACCGGAAGAACCCACCAGGGCACCGGTGACGATCAGCAGGTCGTTGCTCAGCATAAAGCCCGCCGCCGCTGCCGCCCAACCGGAATAGGAGTTCAGCATCGAGACCACCACCGGCATATCGGCACCGCCGATGGACGCCACCAGGTGCCAGCCGAAGGCCAGCGCAATAATGGTCATTACCAACAACGCCAGCACCTGCAGGCCCACGCTTTCGGTACGCACGAAGATCACCAGCAGGACGAACGACACCACCAGCGCCGCCAGGTTCAGCTTATGACGATTTGGCAGCATCAGCGGTTTAGAGGAGATCTTCCCGCGCAGTTTACCGAACGCCACAATGGAGCCGGTGAAGGTCACCGCACCGATGAAGATACCGAGGAACACTTCCGTCAGGTGGATGTTCACCAGAATCGGTTCCAGACCCGGTTCGTGATAAAGGTAGCTGTTAAAGCCCACCAGCACCGCCGCCAGGCCCACAAAGCTGTGCAGAATGGCAACCAGCTCCGGCATCTCGGTCATTTCAACGCGTTTCGCCAGGCGAATACCAATCGCGCCGCCGACGATCATCGCCACCAGGACCCACGCCACGTTGCCGGTATCCGGCCCGAAAATGGTGGCAATCAGCGCAATCGCCATCCCGGCGATACCAAAGTTATTCCCCTGCTGAGACGTTTCGTGTTTGGAAAGCCCCGCCAGGCTGAAAATAAACAGGATTGCAGCAACAATGTATGCAGCTGTGACTAATCCTCCAGACATATGCTACCCCTTAGCCTTTACGAAACATTTTCAGCATGCGCTGAGTCACGGTGAAACCACCGAAAATATTGATACTGGCGATCAGCACCGCGATAAAGCTCAGGAAGCTGATCCAGCCGCCGTGACCAATCTGCAATAGCGCACCCACCACGATGATCCCGGAGATGGCGTTAGTGACCGACATCAGCGGGGTATGCAGCGCATGTGAGACGTTCCACACCACGTAGTAGCCCACCACGCAGGAGAGCGCGAAGACGGTAAAGTGGCCGAGGAACTCCTTCGGCGCGACGTCAGCCAGCCAGCCGAACAGAATAATCACCAGCGCCATGATCGCGTATTTACGCCACGGAGAAGCCGGTTTAGCGGGTTCTTTTGGTGCAGGCGCCGCTTTCGGTGCCGCCTGAGGCTGAGCAGAGACCTGAATCGGCGGTGCAGGCCAGGTAATTTCGCCTTCACGGACCACGGTCACGCCGCGGATCACGACATCATCGAAATCAACGGTGACGTTGCCGTCTTTCTCTTTGCAAAGCAGCTTAAGCAGGTTGACGAGGTTGGTGCCGTACAGCTGAGAAGACTGCGTTGGCAGACGGCCCGGCAGATCGGTATAGCCGATCACCTTCACGCCGTTCGCGGTCGTGGTCACCTGATTGGCAACGGTGTACTCACAGTTGCCGCCGTTTTGCGCCGCCAGGTCGACAATCACGCTGCCCGGCTTCATGGAGTCCACCATCTCACGGGTGATCAGCTTCGGCGCCGGTTTACCCGGGATCAGCGCGGTGGTGACAATAATGTCGACATCTTTCGCCTGGGCGGCGAAGAGGGCCATTTCGGCTTTAATAAAGGCTTCGGACATCACCTTCGCGTAGCCGTCGCCGCTGCCGGCTTCTTCCTTGAAGTCCAGCTCAAGGAATTCGGCGCCCATACTCTGGACCTGTTCCTTAACTTCAGGACGGGTGTCAAAGGCGCGTACGATAGCGCCCAGGCTATTTGCCGCACCGATGGCGGCAAGGCCCGCCACGCCCGCGCCAATCACCATCACTTTTGCCGGAGGGACTTTACCCGCGGCGGTGATTTGACCGGTAAAGAAGCGACCAAATTCGTGGGCCGCTTCAACAATGGCGCGGTAGCCGGCAATGTTTGCCATCGAGCTTAAGGCATCCAGCGACTGCGCGCGCGAAATGCGCGGCACGGAGTCCATCGCCATCACCGTCACGCCACGGGCCGCCAGCTTTTCCATCAGCTCAGGGTTTTGCGCAGGCCAGATAAAGCTCACCAGCGTGGTGCCGGGATTCAGCAGCGCAATCTCACTCTCATCCGGTGCATTCACCTTCAGAATCACCGGCGACTGCCAGACCTCTGCACCGTCGACCACTTCCGCGCCAGCCTGGATAAAGGCTTCGTCATCGAAACTCGCCAGCTTGCCTGCGCCGCTTTCAACCGCGACCGTAAAACCCAGCTTAAGCAGTTGCTCCACCGTTTTCGGTGTTGCCGCTACGCGGGTTTCATTGGCTAACCGTTCTTTTGGTACCCCAATACGCATAGTTTTCCCTTCCATCGGTTTTTGATGATGGTTTATCGATAAATGCCCGCGGTTTGTATTCATTTTCACCCTCGCACGCGCGACGGGATAGAATTAACCCCGGAAAATAAAACAGTAACAAACTGTCTATAACCTACTGAAAATAGCGCCCGCGATCTACCGCCAGAAAACACTATTTCTTATTTTATCTGTGAAAAATAAGCGATCGGCGTCACTGACAGTGATATTTACCTTAAATTCATTGCCAGAACCGATAAATCGCGCAAGCGAAGCGGTAAAAACATGATATAGCGCCATATAAGAACATCTCATTAACATTAAATTAACTTGTAAAAGTCATATGCTTTATCAGTTTTACTTGTCAAACGCGTGTTTTTTCCACATATCACTAAATGTTATCGAAATCGGTGATTCGGTAAGCACAGGCAGTGAAAAATGGCGCAGACAGCGACGGGTTTTAAATGCAATAATCGGGACCGTCTCAAATTAACAACAATACCAGTACATGGTTTGCGCAAGGCGAAGGATCATTTTTATGAAGCTTAAGAACACACTCCTGGCGTCCGCACTTCTTTCCGCGACCGCCCTGTCTGCGAATGCCGCAACAGAGTTAACGCCGGAGCAAGCGGCAGCGTTAAAACCTTTTGACCATACGGTCATTGTGGGTCGTTATAATTCTATTGGCGACGCCGTCGCCGCTGCATCAAAAGCCGCAGATAAAAACGGGGCGGCTTCGTTTTATGTGGTTGACCAGTCCGATTACGGCAACAGCGGCAACCAGCGCGTGACCATTGCATTGTTCAAGGACAATGCGCCAAAAGCTGACGCGCCGAAAAACCGCGTGATCAACGGTGTTGTTGAGCTGCCGAAAGATCAGGCGATTGAGCTGGAACCTTACGACACCGTCACCGTTCAGGGCTTCTACCGCAGCCAGCCAGAAGTGAACGACGCCATCACCAAAGCCGCAAAAGAGAAAGGGGCCTACTCTTTCTTCATCGTGCGTCAGGTTGATGCTAACCAGGGTGGCAACCAGCGTATTACCGCGTTCATCTATAAAAAAGATGCGAAAAAACGCGTTCTGCAAAGCCCGGATGCCATCCCTGCTAATTCAGAAGCAGGTCGCGCGGCAATAGCGAAAGGCGGCGAAGAAGCGAAGAAAGTTGAAATTCCAGGCGTCGCAACGACGGCGGCGCCAAGCGCTGAAGTGGGCCGTTTCTTTGAAACGCAGTCCACAAAAGGTGGCCGTTATTCCGTTACGCTGCCAGACGGTACCAAAATTGAAGAGCTGAACAACGCCACTGCCGCGCAGATGGTGCCGTTCGACAGCATCAAGTTTACCGGCAACTACGGCAACATGACGGAAGTCTCTTACCAGGTCGCGAAGCGTGCGGCGAAGAAAGGGGCGAAGTTCTACCACATCACCCGCCAGTGGCAGGAACGTGGTAACAACGTGACCATTAGCGCCGATCTGTACAAGTAACAAAATCGTTTACGAAAGGCGGCGCAATGCCGCCTTTTTTGTTACTTTTTTTGAATTTCTGCGACACGTCATTGCATGCTTTCGTTACACTCCGTAAAATCCCGCGCCTTAGTGTGATCCACCATTTTTATGCGCCTGAGCGAAATAATTATTCTGGATTTTGACCTTTCATAACAGGAAGCCAATGGAAAAGAAACTTGGCCTGAGTGCTCTGACTGCACTCGTTTTAAGCTCAATGCTGGGTGCAGGCGTATTCAGTTTGCCGCAAAACATGGCGGCCGTCGCCAGCCCTTTCGCGCTCATCATTGGCTGGGGGATTACCGGGGTCGGCATATTGCTGCTGGCCTTCGCCATGCTGCTGCTCACCCGCATTCGCCCGGATCTCGACGGCGGCATTTTTACCTATGCACGTGAGGGTTTCGGCGAGCTGATTGGCTTCTGTTCCGCGTGGGGATACTGGCTGTGCGCCGTTATCGCCAACGTCTCTTATCTGGTGATCGTCTTCTCCGCACTCAGTTTCTTTACCGACACGCCGGAGCTGCGCCTGTTTGGCGACGGAAATACCTGGCAGTCTATCGTGGGCGCCTCGGTGTTGCTGTGGTTCGTTCACTGGCTGGTGCTGCGCGGCGTACAAACGGCCGCCAGCATCAACCTGGTGGCAACGCTTGCCAAGCTGGTTCCGCTCGGCCTGTTTATCGTTCTGGCCTTTATTGCGTTCCGTATGGACGTATTTAAGCTCGACTTCAGCGGCGTTGCGCTGGGCGTTCCCGTCTGGGAGCAGGTGAAAAACACGATGCTGATTACCCTGTGGGTATTCATCGGTGTTGAAGGCGCGGTGGTGGTTTCTGCCCGCGCCCGCAATAAACGCGACGTGGGCCGCGCCACGCTGCTGGCCGTCCTGGCGGCGCTTGGCGTCTATCTGCTGGTGACGCTGCTGTCGCTGGGCGTGGTGGCGCGTCCTGAGCTGGCCGAAATGCGTAACCCGTCGATGGCAGGCCTGATGGTGAAAATGCTCGGCCCATGGGGCGACGTGGTGATTGCCGCGGGTCTCATCATCTCCGTCTGCGGAGCGTACCTGAGCTGGACCATCATGGCGGCTGAAGTGCCGTTCCTGGCCGCGACGCACAAGGCGTTTCCACGGCTGTTTGCGCGCCAAAACAAAAACAGCGCACCGTCTGCCTCACTCTGGCTGACCAATATCAGCGTTCAGATCTGCCTGGTGCTGATCTGGCTCACAGGTTCAGACTATAACACGCTGCTGACCATCGCCTCGGAGATGATTCTGGTACCCTATTTCTTAGTGGGTGCGTATCTGTTAAAAATTGCCACACGTCCGGCGCATTATGTCGTGGGTGTCGGAGCCTGTATTTACGGCCTGTGGTTGTTGTATGCTTCCGGGCCAATGCACCTGCTGCTGTCGGTGGTGCTGTACGCGCCGGGACTGCTGGTGTTTATCTACGCTCGCCGCACGCATCAGCTGGAGAACGCGCTGAAACGCCGTGAAATGGCATTAATTGGACTCTTACTGGTTGCTGCCGTGCCGGCAACCTGGATGTTAATGGGATAGCATCGTCTTTCCCATTGTTGAACTGTAAAGGAGAATACAATGGGAAATGCACCGCTTCGCCCCATACTGATCACCGGTGGAGGCCGCCGTATCGGCCTCGCCCTCGCCCATCACTTTCTCAACATTCACCATCCGGTCATCGTCAGCTACCGTACGGAATACCCGTCGATTGAAGGGTTACGCAAGGCCGGAGCGGTCTGCATTCAGGCTGATTTTTCAACCGACGAAGGCATTCAGGCTTTCGCGGAACAGGTGAAATCCACCACGACGGGCCTGCGCGCCGTGATCCATAACGCCAGCGCGTGGCGGGCCGAAAAGCCCGGTACAGCGCTTAGCGAAACGCTCTCCGCCATGTTGCAGATCCACGTTAATGCCCCTTATTTGCTCAACCACGCTTTGCAGGATCTCCTGCGCGGGCACGGGCATGCTGCGGGCGATATCATTCATTTCACCGACTATGTGGTGGAGCGCGGCAGCGACAAGCACATTGCCTATGCGGCCAGCAAAGCGGCGCTGGATAACATGACCCGCTCGTTCGCCCGCAAGCTCGCGCCGGAGGTAAAGGTGAACGCCATCGCCCCGGCGATGATTTTGTTTAACGAAAACGATGATGCGGAGTATCGCCAGCAGGCGCTGAATAAGTCGCTGATGAAAATCGCCCCGGGCGAGAAAGAGATCATCGACCTTGTGGATTACCTGCTCACCAGCTGCTACGTCACCGGCAGAACCTTTGCCGTGGACGGCGGCCGGCCGCTGCGCTAGTGGAAGCGGCTCCAGAAGAAAATTAACACCCAGGCGCTGAGTCCCCAGCAGACCACCGCCCCGCCCAGCGCCAGGGGAAGACGCAGAAAACCGGTGAAATACCACAGCGAAAGCAGGTAGAGAAAATACGGAATAATAGACCACATGCCGAACACGATGGTCGTGCGCAACGCTTCCGTGCCCCGCTCGGAAGCCACAATATAGTGAGCGATCAACGCGAAGGTCGGGAAGAGTGGGATCAGCCCGGCAATGTAGTAATTTTTCGTTTTTGCCAGAATGCCAATCAGCAATACCACCAGCGCGCCCAGCGCGGCTTTGATCACCAGCCCCATACTTTTCCCTATAACAATCGACTCACAATATGGGTCAGAATAACGGAACCGGTGTTAATTTAGAAAGATTAATGGAAGGTTAAGGTTTCGCGGTGTATGTTGGCTTTTTTCACGAAAACAGACGCTGTATGAATAAGATTGTTTATGTTGAAGACGAACCCGAAGTCGGACAGCTGATCGCCGCCTATCTGGGTAAACACGATATGGACGTCATCGTTGAGCCTCGCGGCGATCGTGCCGAAGAGGTCGTCGTCCGTGAAAACCCGGATCTGGTGCTGCTGGATATCATGCTGCCAGGCAAAGACGGCATGACGCTCTGCCGCGACCTGCGCGCCCGCTGGGAGGGCCCTATCGTTCTGCTCACCTCGCTGGACAGCGATATGAACCACATCCTGTCGCTGGAGATGGGTGCCAATGACTACATTCTAAAAACCACGCCGCCTGCCGTCCTGCTTGCGCGCCTGCGCCTGCATTTGCGCCAGCACGCCACCATCGAGCGCGAAGCGCCCGCGCCGTCGCTGACGCCGCACAAGGCGATGCGCTTCGGTACGCTGTCTATTGACCCCATTAACCGCCAGGTGCTGCTCTCGGGCGAGCTTATCGCCCTCTCCACCGCCGATTTTGATCTGCTGTGGGAACTTGCCACCCATGCCGGGCAAATCATGGACCGCGACGCGCTGCTGAAAAACCTGCGCGGCGTGAGCTATGACGGTATGGACCGCAGCGTTGACGTGGCGATCTCGCGCCTGCGCAAAAAGCTGCAGGATAACGCCACCGAGCCCTACCGCATTAAAACCGTGCGTAACAAGGGGTATCTGTTTGCCCCGCACGCCTGGGAAACCTGATTTCTCTCTCAGGCTACCCGAACAAGCACGAAATGAAGGCATTACTCAGCGATGCCTTCATTTCACGCGTTTATTTTTACGTTTGCGCAACAATTATCTTGCTAAGCGCGCAAACTAATCCATAATTAACATTCATATTTTCTCTTCTTTTAGACCACTCCGGGCCCAGCTACCCGCCCAAACCTGTTCCACACATTCCTTCCCATAAAATCTTGAATTGAGGATTTAAGCCCATGAAATATGTATAGCTACCATGAAGTAGAAATCATCAAAACCAATCTTGAATGGATTGTTAATCAGATAGCACTTAGCCACTCCACCCCCTCACGCGCCGATCAAAAAGCGCTCTTTGACCTGCTGGAACTCATTCAGTCTTACGAAATGCTCCTGGACTTAATCAGGGACTTCGGTACGGATGTGATTGATACGCACATTGCGGAAGGCCTGGCCCTAACGGAAGAACTCATCGCCAAGGTCAAAAGAAACGCACACGCAGTGTAACAGGCGCCACAGACATGAAAACACCGTGCTTTTTTCATGTATATTCTCCTTATCGCGTTTTTCCGGTGAGATGGAATGAAAAAGCTGTTTGTGCAGTTTTATCTTTTACTGTTTGTCTGCTTCCTGGTTATGACCATGCTGGTCGGGCTGGTCTATAAATTCACCGCCGAACGTGCGGGCAGGCAGTCTCTGGACGATCTGATGAAAAGCTCGCTCTATCTGATGCGCAGCGAGCTGAGAGAGATCCCGCCACACGACTGGGCGAAAACCCTGAAAGAGCTGGATCTCAATCTGTCATTCGATTTACGCATTGAGCCGTTGAAAGATTTCGAGCTGGACGCGCCCGCCATGCAGCGCCTGCGCGACGGGGACATCGTCGCGCTGGATGAGAAATACACCTTTATTCAGCGTATTCCGCGCAGCCATTACGTGCTGGCCGTCGGGCCTGTGCCCTATCTCTATTATCTGCACCAGATGCGTCTGCTGGACATGGCGCTGATGGCGTTTATCGCCATTTCGCTCGCGTTTCCGGTCTTTATCTGGATGCGCCCACACTGGCAGGACATGCTCAAGCTGGAATCCGCCGCGCAGCGTTTTGGCGAGGGGCACTTTACCGAACGGATTCACTTCGACAGCGGTTCCAGCTTTGAACGTCTGGGGGTGGCCTTTAACCAGATGGCCGATAACATCAATGCCCTTATCGCCAGCAAGAAGCAGCTGATCGACGGGATTGCGCACGAGCTGCGCACGCCGCTGGTTCGCCTGCGCTATCGTCTGGAGATGAGCGAGAATCTGACGGAAGCCGAGTCTCAGGCGCTTAACCGCGATATTGGCCAGCTTGAAGCGCTGATTGAAGAGCTGCTGACCTATGCGCGCCTCGATCGTCCGCAAAACGAGCTTAACCTCAGCACGCCGGACCTGCCCGCCTGGCTGCAAACCCACATCGATGACGTTCAAAGCGTGAACCCGCAGCGCACGCTGTTGACGCGCGTCACGCCGGGGGAGTACGGCGCGCTCGATATGCGCCTGATGGAGCGCGTGCTCGATAACCTGATGAACAACGCCATGCGCTATAGCGAAAGTACGCTACAGATTGGCCTGGATCTCCAGGGCAATCAGGCCAGCCTGACGGTGGAAGATGACGGGCCGGGTATCGCCCCGGAAGCGCGAGAAACCGTGTTTGAACCGTTTGTCCGCCTCGACCCCAGCCGCGATCGCGCCACCGGCGGATGCGGCCTGGGGCTGGCCATCGTCTACTCTATCGCGCAGGCCATGGGCGGCACGGTGCATTGCGAAGAGAGCGAACTCGGCGGCGCGCGCTTCTGCTTTAGCTGGCCGGTGTACCATAACGTCGCCCTTCCCGTTCCTGTCTGACCTCAACCGCACGCTGGCCTGACCCGGCGTGCTGTGCTATATGATAAGTATGTTGTAACTAATGAGAGTGCTTATGGCGACCTACGATCTCCTCGAACGGCTGAACAGCACGTTTCGGGAAATAGAACACGAGCTGCTGACCCTGACCGAACGTTTGCAGACCTGCCGACTGCTGGCCGCACGCGTCTTTACCCTGCCCGACGTGGCCAAAGGGGCCGAGCACGACCCGCTGGACGCCATCGAGGTGAAACAGCACATCGGCAGCGCCGCCCTTGAGCTGGCGCTGAAACACTATCGTCGCCTGTTTATCCAGCAGCAGTCAGAAAACCGCAGCAGCAAGGCGGCCGTGCGGTTGCCTGGCGTGATCTGCCTGCAAACCGATGCGGCCGCGCGCGAGGCGCTGGAAACACACATCACCCGCATCAACACCCTGAAAGCGGCATTTGAAAAGATCGTTACCGAAGAGTCCGGCCTCCCCCCTGCCGCCCGGTTTGAATGGGTGCACCGTCAGCTTCCGGGGCTGATTACCCTGAATGCCTATCGCACGCTGACGGTGCTGCGTCACCCCGCCACGCTGCGCTTCGGCTGGGCGAATAAGCACATCATTAAAAATTTCACCCGGGATGAGATTCTGGCCCAGCTGGAAAAGAGCCTGAAGACGCCGCGCACCGTCGCACCGTGGTCGCGTGAACAGTGGATCGAGCGCCTCGAGCAGGAGTACCACAGCATCGCCTCGCTGCCGACGGACGCGCGCCTCAAGATTAAGCGCCCGGTGAAGGTGCAGCCTATCGCCCGCGTCTGGTATTCCGGCCAGCAAAAGCAGGTGCAGTATGCCTGCCCGACGCCGCTGATTGCGCTTTATGATGCCGATCGGGGGGCCATCGTGCCGGATATTGGTGAGTTGCTGAATTATGATGCAGACAATGTCCAGCACCGTTACCGACCTCAGGCGCAGCCGCTGCAGCTGATTATACCGCGGCTGCACCTGTACGTGGCGGGTTGATTATTTCAGGCTGCCGACCATCGCCTCGGGGCGCACCCAGGCGTCGAACTCCGCCTCCGTCAGATAGCCCAGCGCCAGGGCGGAGGCTTTCAGCGTCAGCCCCTCCTTATGCGCTTTTTTGGCGATCTCGGCGGCTTTGTCGTAGCCAATGTGGGTATTCAGCGCCGTCACCAGCATCAGGGATTCATTAAGCAGCTGGCTGATACGTTCGCGATTCGGCTCAATCCCGACCGCACAGTGCTCGTTAAAGCTCTCCATCCCGTCCGCAAGCAGACGAATCGATTGCAGCACGTTGTGGATCACCATCGGGCGATAGACGTTCAGCTCGAAGTTGCCGGACGCCCCGCCCAGGTTGACGGCCACGTCGTTGCCCAGTACCTGACAGCAGAGCATGGTCATGGCTTCGCACTGGGTCGGGTTCACTTTACCCGGCATGATGGAGCTGCCCGGCTCGTTTTCCGGGATGCTGATTTCACCGATGCCGCAGCGCGGGCCCGAGGCCAGCCAGCGCACGTCGTTGGCGATTTTCATCAGCGACGCCGCCAGCCCTTTCAGCGCGCCGTGGGTGTGGACCAGCGCATCGCAGGTCGCCAGCGCTTCGAACTTGTTGGGCGCGGTGACGAACGGCTGCCCGGTGATGTTTGCCAGCTCCTGCGCCACGCGCACCGCGTATTCCGGATGGGTGTTTAACCCGGTCCCGACCGCCGTGCCGCCGAGCGCCAGCTCCGCCAGGTGCGGCAGGCTGTACTCAATATGCTTCAGGTTATGTTCCAGCATCGCCACCCAGCCGGAAATCTCCTGGCCGAGGGTGAGCGGCGTGGCGTCCTGCAGGTGCGTACGGCCAATTTTGACGATGTCGCGGAAGGCCTGCGCCTTATCGTTGAGCGTGGATTTGAGCACGTTGAGCTGCGGGATAAGCTGCTCGCGGACAGCAATCACCGCCGCCACGTGCATCGCCGTGGGGAAGACGTCGTTGGAGCTCTGGCTTTTGTTAACGTCATCGTTCGGGTGGATCTTACGCTCCATGCCGCGCACGCCGCCCAGCAGCTCGCTTGCCCGGTTCGCCAGCACTTCATTCATGTTCATGTTGCTTTGGGTGCCGGACCCGGTCTGCCAGATGGCGAGGGGGAATTCATCGGGATGCTTGCCCGCCAGCACTTCGTCGGCGGCGTTAATGATGGCGGTCGCTTTGTCCGCCGCCAGCAGGCCTAAATCCTGGTTCACTTTCGCGGCGGCGCGTTTGGTGAGCGCCAGCGCCTGAATCAGCGAGACCGGCATTTTTTCGGTCGAGATACGAAAATGTTCCAGCGAACGCTGGGTTTGCGCGCCCCATAGCTTGTCGGCCGGGACGTCGATGGCGCCCATCGAGTCTTTCTCATGGCGTACCGTTGTCATGACTTTCTCCTTGATAACAAAAGCGGGATTGCTCACGTGCTTAAAGGATAAGTATTAATGACTTCTGAGAAACGATATGGCGCTTTGTGCGCTCTTTTTGGTGCCGGGTGGCGGCTTCGCCTTACCCGGCTATTTACAGAATTACTTCACACACGCCGAACACTGGGACGACTGGATCTGCTTGAAGAAGTCGTTACCTTTGTCATCCACCAGGATAAACGCCGGGAAATCTTCCACTTCGATTTTCCAGATCGCTTCCATACCCAGTTCCGGGTACTCCACGCACTCCAGGCTCTTGATGCTGCCCTGCGCCAGGACCGCCGCCGGGCCGCCTATGCTGCCAAGATAGAAACCGCCGTGCTTGTGGCAGGCATCCGTCACCTGCTGGCTGCGGTTGCCTTTCGCCAGCATGATCATGCTGCCGCCGTTGGCCTGCAGCTGGTCGACGTACGAGTCCATACGGCCCGCCGTGGTTGGGCCTAACGAGCCGGACGCATACCCCTCAGGCGTTTTCGCCGGGCCCGCGTAGTAGATCGGGTGATCTTTAATGTACTGCGGCAGCCCTTCGCCGTTGTCCAGACGCTCTTTCAGCTTCGCGTGCGCGATGTCGCGGCCGACGATAATCGTGCCGTTCAGGGAAAGACGAGTCGACACCGGGTACTGCGACAGCTGCGCCAGGATCTCTTTCATCGGACGGTTGAGGTCAACGCGAACCGCTTCACCCTCACCCGCTTTACGCAGCTCTTCCGGGATGTACTTGCCCGGGTTGTTTTCCAGTTTTTCGATCCACACGCCTTCGCGGTTGATCTTGGCCTTGATGTTGCGATCCGCAGAGCAGGAGACGCCCATGCCGACCGGGCAGGATGCGCCGTGGCGCGGCAGGCGGATCACGCGCACGTCGTGGGCAAAGTATTTGCCGCCAAACTGCGCGCCGAGGCCCAGGTTACGCGCCTCTTCCAGCAGCTCCTGTTCAAGCTGCACGTCGCGGAACGCCTGGCCGTGCTCGTTACCTTCGGTCGGCAGGCCGTCGTAGTATTTGGTTGAGGCCAGCTTCACGGTTTTCAGCGTGCTTTCCGCCGAGGTGCCGCCAATCACAAACGCGATATGGTACGGCGGGCACGCCGCGGTGCCGAGAGTGCGCATCTTTTCAACCAGGTAGTTCTTCAGCTTGCCCGGGGTGAGCAGCGCTTTGGTTTCCTGGTAGAGATAGGTTTTGTTGGCCGAACCGCCGCCTTTGGCGATGCAGAGGAATTTGTACTCGTCACCGTCGACGCAGTAGAGATCGATCTGTGCGGGCAGGTTGGTGCCGGTGTTGACCTCTTTGTACATATCCAGCGCGGCGTTTTGCGAGTAGCGCAGGTTATCTTCGGTGTAGGTGTTGTAAACACCGTGCGCCAGCGCCGCTTCATCGCCGCCGCCGGTCCAGACGCGCTGGCCTTTTTTACCGACGATGATCGCCGTGCCGGTATCCTGACAGGTTGGCAGAATGCCTTTCGCCGCGATATCGGAGTTACGCAGGAACTGCAGGGCAACGTATTTATCGTTCTCGCTGGCTTCCGGGTCGCTCAGAATATCGGCCACCTGCTGCTGATGCGCAGGACGGAGCATAAACGAGGCGTCGTGGAATGCGTGCTGCGCCAGCAGGGTCAGCGCCTGCGGATCCACCTTGAGGATCTCTTGTCCTTCAAACTCGGAGACGGAGACGTGATCGCGGGTTAACAGGTAATACTCGGTCCGATCCTTACTCAGCGGGAAAGGATCCTGATAATGGAAGGGTTTATTCGACATTGTTCTCTCACTTACTGCTTCGGTCTGATTATTCAGGGCAGATGTTCCGCTGCCCGGCTTAAAAGCGAGTCAGCTTATCCTACACAATTTTTTAACAAAAACTGAGACTAGTACGACTTTTTACATCCACAGGTTACTTCCATGTGGTTTATTGCTTTAATACGCGGAGTTAATTCCACATTTGAATCAGGGCTTGATAATGCAAAAACTCATTAACTCAGTGCAAAACTACGCCTGGGGAAGTAAAACTGCGTTAACGGATCTCTACGGTATCGCGAACCCGAACAACCTGCCGATGGCAGAACTGTGGATGGGGGCGCACCCGAAGAGCAGCTCAAAAATTGAAGACGCCAGCGGCCAGGTACGCAGCCTGCGTGACGTCATCGACGCCGATAAAGCCGCGCTGCTGGGCGACAAGGTGGCTCAACGCTTTGGCGAACTGCCGTTCCTGTTTAAGGTACTGTGCGCCGACCAGCCGCTCTCCATCCAGGTTCACCCGAACAAGAAAGCGTCTGAAATCGGCTTTGCGAAAGAGAACGCGGCAGGTATTCCGCTAGACGCCGCCGAGCGTAACTACAAAGATCCTAACCACAAGCCGGAGCTGGTGTTCGCGTTGACGCCGTTCCTGGCGATGAACGCGTTCCGCGAGTTTTCAGAGATTATCTCCCTGCTGCAGCCGGTCGCGGGTGCCCATAACGCTATCGCGCATTTTCTTGAAAACCCGAACGCCGACGCGCTGAGCCAGCTGTTTGCCAGCCTGCTGAATATGCAGGGTGAAGAAAAATCCCACGCGCTGGCGGTGCTGAAAGCGGCGCTGGACAGCCAGCACGGTGAGCCGTGGGAGACCATCCGTCTGATTTCCGAGTTCTACCCGGACGACAGCGGCCTGTTCTCTCCTCTGCTGCTGAACGTGGTGAAGCTGAACCCGGGCGAGGCAATGTTCCTGTTCGCGGAAACCCCGCACGCCTACCTTCAGGGCGTGGCGCTGGAGGTGATGGCTAACTCAGATAACGTGCTGCGCGCGGGCCTGACGCCGAAATACATCGACATTCCCGAGCTGGTTGCCAACGTGAAGTTTGTGGCAAAACCTGCCGCAGAGCTGCTGACTCAGCCGGTGAAGAACGGTGCAGAGCTGGACTTCCCTATTCCGGTTGACGATTTTGCCTTCTCCCTGCACGACCTGAGCCGCGCTGAAACCTCGGTCGCTCAGGAGAGCGCGGCGATCCTGTTCTGCGTGGAAGGCGAAGCGACGCTGCACAAAGGCGAACAGCGTCTGGCGCTGAAACCGGGTGAATCCGCCTTTGTCGCGGCAAACGAGTCGCCGGTCAGCGTGAGCGGCACCGGGCGCCTGGCGCGCGTTTTCAATAAGCTTTAAGCACTTACTGAATTTTTTAACAACTCTTGCTAAGCTAGTTGCAGGCTTAATATCTCCGGGCGGTTTTTACCGCCTGGTTTCATTTTAGGGATAGTCGCAATGAAAAAATCGGTCGTAGCGGTTGGAGTGATTGTAGCGTTGGGCGTGGTCTGGACGGGGGCTTCCTGGTTTACCGGGAAACAGCTGGAAGGCCGCCTGGCTGAGATGGTGGCGCAGGCAAACGGAGAGATTAAGCGCAGCGCGCCGGAGGCGGGTCTGGAGCTGAGCTACCAGAACTATCACCGCGGCGTGTTCACCAGCCGTATGCAGCTGGTGGTGAAGCCGGTTGCTGGTAGTGAAAACGGCTGGCTGAAGCCGGGCCAGAGCGTGGTTCTGGACGAAGTGGTGAGCCACGGCCCCCTTCCGCTGGCGCAGCTGAAGTCCTTTAACCTGATCCCGTCCATGGCATCCGTTCATACCGTGCTGGTGAACAACGACGTCACCAAACCGCTATTTGACCTGGCAAAGAATGAATCGCCTTTCGACATTAACACCCGCATCAGCTATGCCGGTGACACGCGTTCCGATATTGCGCTGAAAGCGCTGAACTACGAGAAAGAGAATGAGAAAGTCGCCTTCAGCGGCGGCAACTTCAAGCTTGACGCGGACCGCGACGGAAACGTGTTCTCCCTGACGGGTGAAGCGGAAAGCGGCCTGGTCAACGCCGTGAACGAATACAACCAAAAGGTGCAGCTCACCTTCAACAACCTGAAAGCCGACGGCAACAGCCGCATGACCGATTTCAAAGAGCGTATCGGCGATCAGAAGCTGTCTCTCGACAAGGTTGCCATTGCGGTTGAAGGGAAAGAGATGGCCGTGCTGGAAGGCATGGACGTCAACGGTAAATCCGACGTTTCCAAAGACGGCAAGAGCATCAACACGCAGCTGGACTACACGCTTAAAAGCCTGAAAGTGCAGAATCAGGATCTGGGTACCGGCAAACTGTCGCTGAAGATCGGCAATATCGACGGCCAGGCGTGGCACGAATTTAGCCAGAAATACAGCAAAGAGAGCCAGGCGCTGCTGACCGATGCCGCGCTGCAGCAGAACCCTGAGGTGTACCAGCAGCAGGCCATGGCGGTACTGTTCAACAACCTGCCGATCCTGCTGAAGGGCGAGCCGGTCATCACCGTGGCGCCGCTGAGCTGGAAAAACAGCAAAGGCGAAACCAGCTTCAACCTGTCGCTGTTCCTGAAAGATCCGGCCACCGCAACGGGTGAACCGCAAACGCTGGCGCAGGAAGTGGATCGCAGCGTGAAGTCGCTCGACAGCAAGCTGACCATCCCGATGGATATGGCGACCGAGTTTATGACCCAGATTGCGAAGCTGGAAGGCTACGGCGATGAAGACGCCGGCAAGCTGGCAAACCAGCAGGTGAAAGGTCTGGCGGCCATGGGCCAGATGTTCCGCATCACGAAGGTGGACAACAACACGATTTCCACCAGCCTGCAGTACGCCAACGGCCAGGTCACGCTCAACGGCGACAAAATGCCGCTGGAAGACTTCGTCGGCATGTTTGGCATGCCGACGCTGGGGATGCCGGAACCGGCAGCACCGGCTGCGCCAGCCGAACCGGCCGCGCCGCAGCAGTAAACGTCAAAACCCCTCGCATGAGGGGTTTTTTATTGTCACCAGGTGGTTCGAATCTTTTGTAGGCCCGTGCAAGCACAGCGCCGCCGGGCGATGTGCAGCGGAGATTATTTCACCGGCACCAGCCGCGCCGCCACAATCTGGTGCCCGGCCTGCACGTCCGTATTTTCGATGCGCTGCATGATCCTGTCCGCCAGGGTATAGCCCATCTCGCGCGCAGGGGTGGTGGCCCAGACGATCGGCAGATCGTCGAGCGCGCTTTCACCGACGTCGGCGAACGCCCCGAGCGCCACCTGGTGGCCGAAGAAGGTTTCCACCCCGCCCTCGCCGCTCTGGCGTCCGGCGCGGATTAGGCCAAACCAGGCCCCCATCGCGATCGCGTCGTTGTAGCAAATCACGGCGCTGATCGTCGGACTGCTTCGCAGCAGCGCGCCTATCGCTTCCGCCGCTTTCTTCTGGCTGGATTCACACTCCACCACCCATTCGCTGTGGAACGGCAGACCGTATTTAATGAGCGTCGCGCAGTAGCCGCCTACCCGTTCCGCGCGCGTCAGGGACGAGCTTTTCCCCCCGAGCCAGGCAATGCGCTGATGCCCGCGACGAATCAGATGTTCGGTCAACATTTGCGCGGCCTGCATGTTATCCGGGCGCAGCGTGTCGGCCTCGTCCAGGTAGCTGGCGCGTGAGGCAAAGACCAGCGGCACGCCTTTTTCGGCGGCGCGCTCGCACAGTTCGCTACCCACGCCCGACGCCCCGGCGACGATCACTCCGTCCACTCCCTGGTTCAGCAGCATATCGAGCCGGGAAAGAAGCTGATCGGCCTCGCGACCGCCGTGAAGCAGAAAGACCATGCGCCCCTGCGCTTCAAGCGCTTCGGTTAGCCCGGCGGTCAGTTCTGCATAAAACGGAGACGTCAGATCCCGCACAATCAGGCCAATCACCCCGCTTTGCCCGCCGCGCAGCGCCGACGCCTGGCGGTTACGCACGAAGCCCAGCTGTTCAACCGCCTCGTTAACCCGCTGACCGGTTGCAGGCGAGATCCGCCCTTTTCCGCTGAGCACCAGAGAAACGGTGCTGACGGAAACGCCCGCCGCCAGCGCGACATCGTTGATGGTGATTTTTTTTGCTACAGCCATGTGTCGGCGTGACTCCCTGAAATGAGATCGGTAAAACGTTTTATCAATACGTTATCTTTATACTACCAGTTAATGCCTGAGAATGTGATTTAGCGCGCACTAAACTTTGATAAAACGTTTTATCTTCTCGCAGCATTGAAGCAGATAAACTGATTTTAACAATAAAGGAGTCGTTTTATGACGGCGAAAGCAGCACAAAAAATATCGCTGTGGGAGTTTTTCCAGCAACTGGGTAAAACCTTTATGCTGCCCGTGGCACTCCTCTCGTTCTGCGGGATCATGCTCGGGATCGGCAGTTCACTCAGCAGTAAAGACGTCATCACGCTCATCCCGTTCCTGGGGACGCCCGTGCTGCAGGCCATCTTCATCTGGATGAGTAAAGTCGGCTCCTTTGCCTTTAGCTTCCTGCCCGTGATGTTCTGCATCGCAATCCCGCTGGGCCTGGCGCGCGAGAACAAAGGCGTCGCGGCGTTTGCCGGTTTCGTGGGTTACGCCGTGATGAACCTGGCGGTTAACTTCTGGCTGACCGCGAAAGGCATTCTGCCGACCACCGACGCCGCCGTGCTGAAGGCCAACAACATTCAGAGCGTGATTGGCATCCAGTCTATTGATACCGGGATCCTCGGGGCGGTGATCGCCGGGGTGATTATCTGGATGCTGCACGAACGCTTCCACAATATTCGCCTGCCGGATGCCCTGGCCTTCTTCGGCGGTACCCGCTTTGTGCCGATTGTGACCCTGGTGGTCATGGGCCTGTTTGGTTTGATCATTCCGCTGATCTGGCCGGTCTTTGCGCTGGGCATCAACGGCATTGGCCGCATCATCAACGGCGCGGGCGATTTTGGTCCGATGATCTTCGGTACCGGCGAGCGCCTGCTGCTGCCGTTTGGCCTGCAGCACATTCTGGTCGCCCTGATTCGCTTCACCGAAGCGGGCGGGACGATGGACGTGTGCGGTCACGACGTAAGCGGCGCGCTGACCATCTTCCAGGCGCAGCTGAGCTGTCCAACCACTCACGGTTTCTCCGAAAGCGCCACCCGCTTCCTCTCGCAGGGTAAAATGCCGGCCTTCCTCGGCGGCCTGCCGGGTGCGGCGCTGGCGATGTACCACTGCGCCCGCCCGGAAAACCGTCACAAAATTAAAGGCCTGCTGATTTCCGGCGTCATCGCCTGCGTCGTCGGCGGCACCACCGAGCCTATCGAATTCCTGTTCCTGTTTGTTGCGCCGGTGCTGTACCTCATCCACGCCGTGCTGACCGGTCTGGGCTTTACCGTTATGGCGGTGCTGGGCGTCACCATCGGTAACACCGACGGCAACGTGATTGACTTCGTGGTGTTCGGGATCCTGCACGGATTGTCCACCAAGTGGTATCTGGTGCCGGTCGTGGCGGCCATCTGGTTTGCGGTGTACTACGGCATCTTCCGCTTCGCGATTACCCGCTTCAACCTGAAAACGCCGGGTCGTGATGTTGAAACAGCCTCCAGCGTCGAGCAGGCTGTCGCAGGCACCGTCGGCAAATCCGGCTATAACACGCCAGCGATTCTCGCGGCGCTGGGCGGTGCGGATAACATTACCTCTCTCGATAACTGCATTACCCGTCTGCGTCTGTCGGTGGCGGATATGTCAAAAGTGGACACCAACGCCCTGAAAGCCAACCGGGCAATCGGCGTGGTACAGTTAAATCAGCATAATTTGCAGGTGGTTATCGGCCCGCAGGTACAGTCGGTTAAGGACGAGCTGGCCACCCTGATGCGAACGGTCGAAGCCTGATGCCTCAACCCCCTCAGCATGAGGGGGTTTTACGTTAAGGATTAAAGCATGTTTGATTTCTCAACCGTCGTGGATCGACACGGCACCTGGTGTACGCAGTGGGACTACGTGGCCGACCGCTTCGGTGCGGCCGATCTGCTGCCCTTCACCATCTCGGATATGGATTTCGCCACCGCCCCCTGCATTACCGACGCGCTGCACCAGCGCATCCATCACGGCGTGTTTGGCTACAGCCGCTGGAAAAACGACGAGTTTCTCGCCGCCGTCGCGCAGTGGTTCCAGCAGCGCTTTAACAGCCAGATTGAAACCGACTCTATCGTTTATGGCCCTTCCGTCATTTATATGGTCTCTGAAATGATTCGTCTTTGGTCAAACCCCGGCGACGGCGTGGTGGTTCACTCCCCGGCGTACGATGCGTTTTACAACGCCATAGAGGGGAATGCCCGTCACGTGGTGCCCGTGGAGATGGAAAAACATGCCGCAGGCTGGCTGGGTAATATGGCCGCGCTTGAAGCGGCGCTGGCGAAACCGGAAAACAAAATCCTGCTGCTGTGCAGCCCGCAGAATCCGACCGGCAAGGTCTGGACGCGGAATGAGCTGACGCAGATGGCTGAGCTGTGCGCACGCTATGACGTGGCGGTAATTAGCGATGAAATTCATATGGATATGGTGTGGGGAGAGCATCGCCACACGCCGTGGAACGAGGTGGCGCGCGGCAAATGGGCGCTTCTGACCTCCGGCTCGAAGAGTTTCAATATTCCGGCGCTGACGGGCGCCTACGGCCTGATCGCTGATGAAGCGAGCCGTAACGGCTATCTCAGCGCGCTAAAAGGCCGGGACGGACTCTCTTCCCCTTCCGTGCTGGCGCTGACGGCGCATATTGCCGCCTATCAGCAGGGAGCCCCGTGGCTGGATGCCCTGCGGAGTTATCTCGACGCCAATTTGCACTATATCGCCCAGGAACTAAACAGCGCTTTTCCGAAACTGAACTGGCAGCCCCCGGAGGCGACCTATCTGGCCTGGATCGACCTGCGCCCGCTGAATATTGACGATCGGGCGCTGCAAAAAGTGCTGATCGAGCAGCAAAAAGTCGCCATCATGCCGGGATATACCTACGGCAAAGAGGGAAATGGTTTTGTCCGCCTGAACGCAGGCTGCCCGCGCAGCAAGCTGGAACAAGGAGTTCAACGCCTTATAGCAGGGATTAATTCGCTTCTGTGATCTATTTGCGCAACGGAATATTCCCTTGCGCAAATAGCTTTTTACCCCGTTTTGTTTTTATAATATGGCGCACTTTAACCAGAAAAGAGTGCGACCATGATTGATACACGCCTGCCTTTAACTGATATTCATCGTCACCTTGACGGTAACATTCGTGCCCAAACCATTCTCGATCTTGGCCGCCAGTTCAATTTAACGCTTCCTGCACAGACGCTTGAGTCTCTGATCCCCCACGTCCAGGTCACCTCAAATGAACCGGATCTCGTCAGCTTCCTGAGCAAACTCGACTGGGGCGTGAAGATGCTGGCCTCGCTGGATGCCTGCCGCCGCGTGGCGTTTGAGAATATTGAAGATGCGGCCCGCAACGGCCTGCACTACGTGGAGCTGCGCTTCTCGCCGGGCTATATGGCAATGACCCACGGCCTGCCCGTTGCAGGCGTGGTGGAAGCCGTGATTGAAGGCGTCCGCGAAGGGTGTAAAACCTTCGACGTTCAGGCCCGTCTGATTGGCATTATGAGCCGCACCTTCGGCGAAGCCGCCTGCCTGCAGGAGCTGGAAGCGCTGCTGGCCCATCGCGATGCCATCACCGCTGTCGACCTCGCCGGTGACGAACTGGGCTTCCCGGGCAGCCTGTTCCTCTCCCACTTCAACCGCGCGCGCGATGCCGGCTGGCACATCACCGTGCATGCCGGTGAAGCGGCGGGACCGGAGAGCATCTGGCAGGCCATCCGCGAGCTGGGCGCCGAGCGTATCGGCCACGGCGTGAAGGCGGTAGAAGATCGTGCCCTGATGGACTTCCTCGCGGAGCAGCGTATCGGGATTGAATCATGCCTGACGTCTAACATTCAGACCAGCACCGTGGCGACGCTGGCGAATCACCCGCTGAAAACGTTCCTTGAGCACGGCGTGCTGGCCTCGCTTAACACGGACGATCCGGCGGTACAGGGGGTGGATATCATCCACGAATACAACATCGCCGCACCGCAGGCGGGGTTGAGCCGCGAGCAGATCCGTCAGGCGCAGATCAACGGGCTGGAGATGGCCTTCCTGACGCCTGTGGAGAAGCAGGCGCTGCGGGATAAGGTGGCAGCCGCGTAAACCTTTTTGCCGGGTGGCGGCTGCGCCTTACCCGGCCTACAAATTATCTTCACCTTATGCCAGACAGAGCGTGGCGCGATGTTTGGCAGATTCGATACCCAGCTCAATCAGCTCCATAATCTGAATCGCCTGGCTGGCCGGAACCGGATTTTCTCCCGTTCCGTTCAGCGCATCGCGGATAGCCGCATAATAGGCCGGATAGTTACCCGGTATCGTCAGCAGGGTCTCCTCAACCAGCTCCTCGCCTTCCACCCGCGTGACGACGCCGTCGCGCATATCGTAGCCCCAGTCTTCCTGCGGCAGACGCTCGCCGTTTTTCAGCCTGTCTTCCTGCGGATCGAGACCAAACTTCACGTAGCTTCCCCGCGTGCCGTGAATGATATAGCGGGCCGATTCGGCGGCCGCGACCATCGTGCCGTGGAGCACAATCCGCCGCTGCGGGTAACTGAGCACCGCGTGGAAGTAGTCGGTGGTCTGCGACCCGGGCCTCAATTGGGCCAGATCGACCGTCATGCTTACCGGCAAACCAAAAAGGGTAACGGCCTGATCCAGCAGATGCGGGGCTAAATCGTACCAGATACCGCTGCCCGGGCCGGCCTGCTCGCGCCAGCGGTTTCTCACCTGCGGGCGGAAACGGTCAAAATGCGATTCAAAAAAGAGGATCTCCCCTAGCGTGCCTTCACCGAGAAGCCGCTTTACCGTGAGAAAGTCGCTGTCCCAGCGGCGGTTATGGAATACCGACAGCACCCTGCCCAGGCTCTTTGCCAGCGCGTCCAGCTCACGCGCCTGTGACAGTGTCACGGTAAAGGGTTTGTCGACAACCACGTGCTTACCGGCTTCCAGCGCGGCTTTTGCCAGCGGGAAGTGGGTATCGTTCGGCGTGGGGATGACGATTAAATCAATATTCGGATCGTTGAAAAGGTGCTTTGGTTCAGAGACAACCGGCGCGGAGGGCCAGTCGGCATGGACTTTAGCGGCATCGCTGCTGGATACCGCCGCCAGCGCCATTCCCGGCGTCCCGGCAATCAGAGGCGCATGAAACGTTTTGCTCGCGTACCCGTAGCCGATAAGCCCGACGCGGATATTATCACTCATAGTGTCATCCTCTTTTATGACGTTCTTATTTCACACTGGCTAACCCGGCATGGCGGCAAATTAATAATGTGCCATATGATTTAAAATAGCAGGTTGTACGGGTTGTTTTTGTTACATAGTATTAACTTACTGATTTTGTTTAAGGGAACCGTTCCCAAAGCGCTTGCCGTCGGGGAAACGTCGCTGTAACATTTGCGCCCTGTCTTTATGGATAAAGTACAATTGCGAATCATGACGTCAATCATTAATCGAATCATTGAATTAGCGGGATGGATTGTCCTTGGGGTTTCGGTCATTTTGCTAGGCGTCGCCAGCCATATCGATAACTACCAGCCGCCGGAGCCTGTCACCGTCGCCCAACCTAAGTAACCGGTTACTGCAATAAAGAGTGACACAATATGTCAGTTACGTATTGCCAGCCCTGGTGAACACGGTTAACCTTCTCTTCCAGGCATCGTCTGATGCCTGAATTTCAGCAAAGAAAACTCCTAATTTCGTCGCGTGACCTGAGTGGGCTGTTTACGTCTTTATTAATCCGTTTATTATTCGACCGAATTACCTTAAAGGGTATTACTCACTTTTATATGGAAACTTATTAATATGACAGTTCAGGACTATTTATTAAAATTTCGCAAAATCAATTCGCTTGAGAGCCTGGAAAAACTGTTTGACCATCTGAACTACACCCTGTCGGATAATCAGGACATTATTAATATGTATCGCGCCGCTGACCATCGCCGCGCGGAGCTGGTGTCCGGCGGTCGTTTGTTCAACGTCGGTGAAGTGCCTAAGTCCGTATGGCGTTACGTTTTATAAGAAAGTAGCCATCCGCGCGAAATGTTATATACTCTCCGCCCTGCAAACTGGCTGTTCAACATTTCGCGCAGATTATGGGAGAGTTCATGACCGCAACGCCTGGAGAACGCATCGGAGGCTGGTTAATCGCCCCACTGGCATGGCTGCTGGTTGCCTTATTAAGCGCATCACTTGCGCTGCTGCTGTATACCACCGCACTGATTACCCCTCACGCCATCCAGACCCTGATGTCGCAAAGCGTGCTGAATATTGCTTTGTGGTTCGTGTCGTTCGTATTCGCGATTGGCATGTGGTACTACACGCTGTGGCTGACCATTGCCTTCTTTAAGCGCCGCAAGAGCGTGCCTAAGCACTACATCATCTGGCTGCTGATTTCGGTCCTGCTCGCGGTGAAGGCGTTTGCTTTTTCGCCCGTATCAGACGCGCTGGCCGTTCGTCAGCTGCTTTTCCCTTTGCTGGCCGCGGCGCTGCTGGTGCCCTATTTCAAGCGTTCGACGCGGGTGAAAAACACCTTCGTGAACCCGTAATAACCCTACAGATAACCTGTTGTCGCCTGCGTTGGTTTGTCCGATAATAGGCGGCTTTTTTATTTCAGGCTAAATAATGACCGATTACTTACTGCTCTTTGTCGGCACCGTGCTGGTTAACAACTTCGTTCTGGTGAAGTTCCTTGGCCTGTGCCCGTTTATGGGCGTTTCCAAAAAGCTGGAAACGGCGATGGGTATGGGGCTGGCGACGACCTTCGTGATGACGCTGGCGTCCATCTGCGCGTGGTGGATCGATACCTGGATCCTTATCCCGCTGGGGTTAACCTATCTGCGCACGCTGGCCTTTATTCTGGTTATCGCGGTGGTGGTGCAGTTTACCGAAATGGTGGTGCGCAAAACCAGCCCGGCGCTCTACCGCCTGCTGGGTATCTTCCTGCCGCTGATCACCACCAACTGCGCCGTTCTCGGCGTGGCGCTGCTGAACATCAACCTTGGCCATAACTTTATGCAGTCGGCGCTGTATGGTTTTTCCGCGGCCGTCGGCTTCTCGCTGGTCATGGTGCTGTTCGCCTCTATTCGCGAGCGCCTGGCCGCTGCGGATATTCCCGCTCCCTTCCGCGGTAATGCGATTGCGCTGGTGACCGCCGGTTTAATGTCTCTTGCCTTTATGGGCTTCAGTGGTCTGGTGAAGTTGTAATGAGTGCTATCTGGATTGCCATCGCCTCTATCAGCGTCCTGGGGTTAGCGTTTGGCCTTATCCTGGGTTACGCCTCCCGCCGTTTCGCGGTAGAGGACGATCCCGTTGTAGAGAAAATTGATGAGCTTCTGCCGCAAAGCCAGTGTGGGCAGTGCGGCTACCCTGGCTGTCGTCCTTACGCTGAAGCGGTGGGCATTCAGGGTGAGAAAATTAACCGCTGTGCGCCCGGCGGCGAAGCGGTGATGCTGAAAATCGCGGCCCTGCTCAACGTTGACCCGCAGCCCGTTGACGGCGACGCGGAGGTGCAGGAGCCGGTGCGTGCCCTGGCCGTGATCGACGAAGCCAACTGCATCGGCTGCACCAAATGTATTCAGGCCTGCCCGGTCGACGCCATTGTGGGCGCAACCCGCGCCATGCACACCGTCGTGGCGGACCTGTGCACCGGCTGTAACCTCTGCGTGGCCCCCTGCCCGACGCAATGTATCGAGTTACGCCCGGTTGAAACGACTACCGAAAGCTGGAAGTGGGATCTTCAAACCATTCCGGTTCGCAATATTCCTGTGGAACAACATGCTTAAGTTATTTTCTGCTTTCAGAAAAGAGAAGATTTGGGACTTTGACGGCGGTATTCATCCACCGGAAATGAAAACCCAGTCCAGCGGCACGCCGCTGCGTCAAATTCCGCTGGCGACCCGTTTCGTCATGCCGCTCAAGCAGCACATCGGGGCCGAGGGCGAGCTGTGCGTGAAAGAAGACGATACGGTTCTTCGCGGCCAGCCGCTGACCTTTGGTCGCGGACGTATGCTGCCGGTGCACGCGCCAACCTCCGGCAAAGTGGTCGCCATCGCCCCTCATACGGTGGCGCATCCGTCCGCGCTCTCAGAGCTGAGCGTGATTATTGAAGCCGACGGCGAAGACCGCTGGATCGATCGTGACGGCTGGAGCGACTACCGCGCCCACAGCCGCGAAGCGCTTATCGAGCGCATTCACCAGTTCGGCGTCGCCGGGCTGGGCGGCGCGGGCTTTCCGACCGGCGTCAAGCTGCGCGGCGGTGGCGATAACATTCAGACGCTGATTATCAACGCCGCCGAATGCGAACCGTATATCACCGCCGACGATCGTCTGATGCAGGACTGTGCCGCCCAGGTGGTGGAAGGCATCCGCATCCTCGCGCACATTCTGCAGCCGCGGGAAGTGCTGATCGGTATTGAAGACAATAAACCGCAGGCTATCTCCATGCTGCGCGCCGTGCTGGCGGGCAGTCACGATATCAGCCTGCGCGTTATCCCGACCAAGTACCCTTCTGGCGGCGCGAAACAGCTAACGCAAATTCTCACCGGCAAGCAGGTTCCGCACGGCGGACGCTCTTCGGATATCGGCGTGCTGATGCAGAACGTGGGCACCGCCTACGCCGTGAAGCGCGCGGTGATTGACGGCGAGCCGCTAACCGAGCGCGTGGTCACCCTGACCGGCGAATCGGTCTCCCGTCCGGGCAACGTCTGGGCGCGTCTCGGTACGCCGGTGCGTCATCTGCTTGAACAGGCGGAGTTTTGCCCGGGCAGCGACCAGATGGTGATCATGGGCGGCCCGCTGATGGGCTTTACCCTGCCGTGGCTGGACGTTCCGGTAGTGAAAATTACCAACTGCCTGCTCGCCCCTTCGCCGACCGAGATGGGCGAAGAGCAGGAAGAGAAAGGCTGCATCCGCTGCAGCGCCTGCGCCGATGCCTGCCCGGCGGATCTGCTCCCGCAGCAGCTGTACTGGTACAGCAAAGGCCAGCTGCACGACAAGGCAAAAGCCCATAACCTGGCCGACTGCATCGAATGCGGCGCCTGCGCCTGGGTCTGCCCGAGCAATATTCCCCTGGTGCAGTATTTCCGTCAGGAGAAGGCCGAGATTTATGCCATCTCCATGGAGGAAAAACGTGCGGCAGAAGCCAAAGCGCGCTTTGAAGCGCGCCAGGCGCGGCTGGAACGGGAAAAAGCCGCCCGTCAGGAGCGCCATAAGCAGGCCGCCGTTCAGCCTGGTGAAAAAGATCAGGATGCAATTAACGCCGCGCTGGCGCGCGTTCGCGAGAAAAAGGCGAATGCCGCCCAGACAGTGGTGATCCCGGCGGGAGAGAAGCCGGACAACAGCGAAGCCATTGCTGCGCGTGAAGTGCGTAAAGCTCAGGCTCGCGCCCGTCAGGCAGAAAAAGCGCAAACGGCCCAGACGGATGCTGAGGTTGACCCACGCAAAGCCGCCGTGGAAGCGGCAATAGCCCGCGCTAAGGCCCGCAAGGTCGGTGAGCAGAATGTGGTAGTCGAGCAGGACGCCGTCGATCCGCGCAAAGCCGCTGTCGATGCGGCCATAGCCCGCGCCAAAGCCCGAAAGGCGGCGCAGCAGACGCAGACCGCAGAACCCGAAGCCCCTGTCGACCCGCGTAAAGCCGCCGTCGAAGCGGCGATTGCCCGCGCTAAAGCCCGCAAGGCTGCGCAGCAGGAAGAGCAGCCGCAGGCCGCCAACGATGACCCGCGCAAGGCTGCCGTTGCCGCCGCCATTGCGCGCGTTCAGGCGAAGAAAGCCGCACAGCAAGCAGTTAACGAGGATTAAATGGTTTTCAGAATCGCAAGCTCCCCTTACACCCACAATCAGCGCCAGACATCGCGCATCATGATGCTGGTCTGCCTGGCGGCGCTGCCGGGCATTGCCGTTCAGTGCTGGTTTTTCGGCTGGGGAACCCTGTTCCAGATAATCCTGGGCTGCGCCAGCGCCCTGGCGGCGGAAGCCCTTGTGCTTAAGCTGCGCAAGGCGGCGGTCTCCCGAATTCTTGCCGACAACTCCGCGCTGCTGACCGGCCTGCTGCTGGCCATCAGTATCCCGCCGTTTGCCCCATGGTGGATGGTGGTACTCGGCACCGTGTTTGCGGTGATTATTGCTAAACAGCTGTATGGCGGGCTGGGCCATAACCCGTTTAACCCGGCGATGATCGGCTACGTGGTGCTGCTGATCTCCTTCCCGGTACAGATGACCAGCTGGCTGCCGCCGTACGACATTGCCGCCACGGTTCCGGGCTTTATGGATGCCCTGCACGTTATCTTTACCGGCCATACGGCCCTCGGCGAGGATATGAACGCGCTGCGAATGGGCGTGGACGGCATCAGCCAGGCGACGCCTCTGGACACGTTCAAAACGTCCCTGCACGCCGGGCACAGCGTTGAGCAGATCATGAAATCCGCGATCTACAGCGGCATGCTGGCGGGAGCCGGCTGGCAGTGGGTCAACCTGGCGTACCTGCTGGGCGGCCTGTTCCTGCTGCAGCAGAAAGCCATCCGCTGGCATATTCCGGTCAGTTTCCTCGTGACGCTGGCGGTCTGCGCCACGCTTGGCTGGGTATTCTCACCTGAATCACTGGCCAGCCCGCAGATGCACCTGCTCTCCGGCGCGACCATGCTGGGCGCCTTCTTTATCCTGACGGATCCGGTGACGGCATCAACGACTAACCGTGGACGCCTCATCTTCGGCGCGCTGGCAGGCCTGCTGGTCTGGCTTATCCGCAGCTTTGGCGGCTACCCGGACGGCGTGGCCTTTGCCGTCCTGCTCGCCAACATTACCGTTCCGCTCATCGACTATTACACGCGTCCACGCGTGTACGGCCACCGCTAAGGGTTTCGCCATGTTAAAAACGATGCAAAAACACGGCGTCACGCTGGCTGTCTTCGCCGCGGTCCTGACGGGGCTGACGGCACTGGTGAATGCGTTGACCAAAACGACCATCGAAGAACAGGCCACTAAGCAGCAAAAGGCGCTGTTCGATCAGGTGATCCCGTCAGATTTCTACGATAATGACCTGCAAAAGAGCTGCTTCGTGGTAGACGCGCCGCAGCTTGGCAAAGGCCCGCACCGCCTGTTTATCGCCCGCAAAGGGGATAAACCGGTCGGCACGGTGATGGAGGCGACGGCACCCGACGGCTATTCTGGCGCCATTCAGCTGCTCGTCGGCAGCGATTTCTCCGGCACCATACTGGGCACCCGCGTGACGGAACATCATGAAACGCCGGGTCTTGGCGATAAAATTGAAACCCGTCTGAGCGACTGGATTTTGCATTTCGCCGGTAAAGTCATCCATGGTGAAGGTGACACCGCGTTTGCGGTGAAGAAAGATGGCGGCGAGTTCGACCAGTTCACCGGGGCGACCATCACGCCGCGCGCCGTGGTGAACGCCGTAAAACGAGCCGGGCTGTATGCTGAAACGCTGCCCGCGCAAATCAACAATCTTCCGGCCTGTGAGGAGTAATCATGAGCCAGGTTAAAGAGGTTATTGTCCAGGGGTTGTGGAAGAACAACTCCGCGCTGGTCCAGCTTCTGGGGATGTGCCCCCTGCTGGCGGTCACGTCCACCGCCACCAACGCGCTCGGTCTGGGTCTGGCCACCACGCTGGTATTGACCCTGACCAACCTCTCCATCTCTGCCCTGCGCCGCTGGACGCCGTCGGAAATACGTATTCCGATTTACGTCATGATCATTGCGTCGGTGGTCAGTATCGTCCAGATGCTGATTAACGCCTACGCGTTCGGCCTGTACCAGTCGCTTGGGATCTTCATTCCCCTTATCGTCACCAACTGTATCGTGGTTGGACGTGCGGAAGCCTTTGCGGTGAAAAACAGCCCCGCCATGTCGGCGCTGGACGGTTTTTCCATTGGTATGGGGGCGACGGGCGCCATGTTCGTGCTGGGCTCGCTGCGTGAAATTCTTGGAAACGGTACGCTATTTGACGGCGCAGACGCGCTGCTGGGCGGCTGGGCCAAAGCGCTGCGCATTGAAGTGTTCCACACCGATACGCCGTTCCTGCTGGCGATGCTGCCGCCCGGGGCGTTTATTGGCCTTGGCATGATGCTGGCAGTAAAATACCTGATTGATGAAAAACGTAAGCGCCGCGCGGCCGAGCGTAGCGTTCTGGAAGGGACACCCGAGAAGGCCTCATGAATAAAGAAAAGCGCATTGCGATCCTGACCCGTCTGCGGGACGAGAACCCGCACCCGACGACGGAGCTGAATTTTACCTCCCCGTTTGAGCTGCTGATCGCCGTGCTGCTTTCTGCACAGGCTACCGACGTGAGTGTCAATAAAGCCACCGCCCTGCTCTATCCGGTCGCCAATACGCCGAAGGCCATGCTGGAGCTGGGCGTGGAAGGCGTGAAGTCGTATATCAAAACCATTGGCCTGTTTAACAGCAAAGCCGAGAACGTCATTAAGACCTGCCGGATCCTGCTGGAACAGCACGGCGGTGAAGTACCGGAAGATCGCGCTGCGCTGGAGGCCTTACCGGGCGTAGGGCGTAAGACCGCGAACGTGGTGCTCAACACCGCGTTTGGCTGGCCCACCATTGCCGTGGATACGCATATATTTCGCGTGTCTAACCGGACAAACTTTGCGCCGGGGAAAAATGTTGAGCAGGTCGAAGAGAAGCTGTTAAAAGTGGTTCCGGCCGAATTTAAGGTTGATTGCCATCACTGGCTGATTCTGCATGGCCGTTATACCTGTATTGCCCGTAAGCCTCGCTGCGGCTCATGTATTATTGAAGATCTTTGCGAATACAAAGAAAAAGTCTATTCCTGATCGCCATAATCCCCTACCAAAAGAAGGGCTACCAGACGCCCTTCTTTTGGCCGTTATTTGTCCGCCTTTCGTTTGCCCTAACCTGTCACTTGTTCGGCTGTTTAACGCCCAAACAGGTTAATACTTCTTTCATAGCCAAAAATTTCTATACATCTGTGATCGCGATCACCCTGATAACTTCATGTTGATTTTTTGTTGTCAAAATCGGCTTAAACCCTTTGTCTGACAAGATGCTTCTCTTTCTTTACCGACGATAAGACCAGCTATTTTTCAGAATATGGGCTATACCACTGCCAGAAGAGGCAAATAGCAGAACATATCGCCAAATGCCCGTCATGGAGGGTTGTCGCCAGTCGAAAAAACTCCCTTTACTCATCGTATAAAATTTAACGCTGAATAACATTTGTATGAACCGACGATTATACCACCCCAGATATATGTAACAGATTATTACAAACGTCTTGCCAGATGGGGCAGGATAGTGAACATTACCCGCCGTTTCTCCTCCCAATATAACTATAAGGCGTATGGGCTACGGCCATCGCGCTATGAACACCCCCGTTAATATGGGATGTAAAAAAAGAGGTATATGTGTCTACTGCAAACAATAAACCAACAGATGAAAGCGTGAGTCTTAACGCTTTTAAACAACCAAAAGCGTTCTATCTCATCTTCTCTATTGAGTTATGGGAGCGTTTTGGTTATTACGGCCTGCAAGGGATCATGGCGGTTTACCTGGTAAAACAGCTGGGTATGTCCGAAGCCGATTCCATCACGCTGTTCTCCTCCTTCAGCGCCCTCGTCTACGGTCTGGTTGCTATTGGCGGCTGGCTGGGTGATAAAGTTCTCGGGACTAAACGTGTCATCATGCTGGGCGCCATTGTCCTGGCGATTGGCTATGGTCTGGTAGCATGGTCAGGGCATGATGCCGCTGTCGTGTATATGGGTATGGCGACAATTGCCGTCGGTAACGGGCTGTTCAAAGCGAACCCGTCCTCCCTGCTCTCTACCTGCTACAGCAAAGATGACCCGCGTCTGGACGGTGCATTCACCATGTACTATATGTCCATCAACATCGGTTCATTCTTCTCCATGCTGGCAACCCCATGGCTCGCAGCTAAGTTCGGCTGGAGCGTGGCGTTTGCGCTGAGCTTCGTCGGTATGCTGATCACCGTGGTGAACTTCCTGTTCTGCCGCAGCTGGGTTAAAGACTACGGTTCAAAACCTGACTTCGAACCTGTGCACATGGGCAAACTGCTGGCGACCATCGTGGGCATTGTGGTTCTGGCTGCGATCGCCACCTGGCTGCTGCACAACCAGGGTATCGCTCGCGCCGTTCTGGGCGTGGTTGCGCTGGGTATCGTGATCATCTTCGCGAAAGAAGCGTTCGCTATGCAGGGTGCTGCACGCCGTAAGATGATTGTGGCGTTCATTCTGATGCTGGAAGCAATCATCTTCTTCGTACTGTACAGCCAGATGCCAACGTCTCTGAACTTCTTCGCCATTCGTAACGTTGAGCACAGTATCCTGGGTATCGCGTTCGAGCCGGAGCAGTATCAGGCCCTGAACCCGTTCTGGATCATGATTGGTAGCCCGATTCTGGCCGCTATCTATAACAAGATGGGCGACCGTCTGCCGATGCCGCATAAGTTTGCGATTGGTATGGTGCTGTGCTCCGGTGCGTTCCTCGTGCTGCCGCTGGGGACTAAATTTGCGACCGACGCAGGTATCGTGTCCGTTAACTGGCTGATTCTGAGCTACGCGCTGCAGTCTATCGGCGAACTGATGATCTCCGGTCTGGGTCTGGCGATGGTGGCTCAGCTGGTTCCACAGCGTCTGATGGGCTTCATCATGGGTAGCTGGTTCCTGACCACTGCCGGTGCAGCAATTATCGCAGGTAAAATTGCGAACCTGATGGCCGTGCCGGAAAACGTTACTGACCCACTGGTCTCCCTGAACGTCTACGGTACCGTGTTCATGCAGATTGGTATCGCGACAGCGGTAATTGCCGTTCTGATGCTGCTGACCGCGCCGAAGCTGAATCGTATGACTCAGGATGACGATAAAACCGCAAAAGCGACCAACACCGCTAACGCGTAAGAGTATTGAGAAACGACCGAAGAAAAGCCGCTAATGCATTAGCGGCTTTTTTTTTGTCTATCCGCGCACTAACATAGCTGAAACCTCAGCAAAAAGGAGTTACCGATGAAACTGTTCTACAAACCGGGCGCGTGCTCTCTTGCTTCACATATCACCCTGCGCGAGAGCGGCAAAGATTTCACGCTGGATGGCGTTGATCTGATGAAAAAGCGTCTGGAAAATGGCGATGATTTTCTTGCTATTAACCCCAAGGGACAAGTTCCGGCGCTCCTGCTGGATGATGGTACTCTGCTGACCGAAGGCGTGGCGATTATGCAGTTCCTGGCCGACAGCGTGCCGGATCGCCAGCTGCTGGCGCCGGTCAGTACCGTTTCTCGCTATAAGACGCTGGAATGGCTGAACTATATTGCAACCGAACTGCACAAAGGCTTTACGCCGCTGTTCCGCCCGGATACGCCAGAAGAGTTCAAACCGACCGTACGTGCGCTTCTTGAGAAAAAGCTGCAGTACGTTAACGCGTCGCTGAAAGACGACCAGTGGATTAGCGGTTCGCGCTTCACGATTGCCGACGCGTACCTGTTTACCGTTCTGCGCTGGGCGCGCGCGGTTAAGCTGAATCTGGAAGGGTTAGACCACATCGCATCGTATATGAAACGCGTCGCAGAGCGTCCTGCGGTGGCTGCGGCGCTGAAAGCGGAAGGTCTTAGCTAATATCGCCCGGCGGCGCTTCGCTTGCACGGGCCTAGGGGTTTTGTAGGCCGGGTAAGCGCAGCGCCACCCGGCATGTTTTACAACTGCGTTGCGCTAAAATAGTGCTCCGGCTTCGCGATACGATCCTGCGCCGCGACCACCTGCAGCTCATATTCCTGCATCTCTTTCGTCTCAATCATGATTTCGTACACCGCCGCAGTGACATGCTCCAGCGCGTCTCTCACCGTTGCGCCCTGCAGCAATTTCACCAGCAGAAGCCCGCTGGTCACATCCCCCACGCCAACCGGCTGGCGCAGGCCGAAATCGACCAGCGGACGGCTGATATGCCAGGCGTCATCTTTCGTCACCAGCAGCATCTCAAAACGGTCCTGGCTCAGCCCTGCGCGCGCGAGGTGTTTTACCAGCACGACTTCCGGCCCCTGAGCGATCAGCTCGCGAGACGCGCTTACCGCCTCATCTACGCTGTTAACCGAATGCTCGCAGAGAATTTCAAGTTCAACCAGGTTTGGCGCAATGATATCGCTGGCGGGCAGCGCGTGGCGGACGTGAAACTCTGCGACGCCGGGCGCCACGATACAGCCTTTCTCCGGATGGCCCATGACGGGGTCGCAGAAGTATTTTGCCGACGGGTTTGCCGCTTTCACCTGGCGCACGATGACGAGGATATGCTCCCCCTGCTCGGCTGAGCCGAGATAACCGCTCAGCACGGCGTCACAGCGCCTGAGCTGGTCGATATCCGCAATGCCCTGCACAACCTCGGTAAGGTGCGAAGGCGGCATCACGCAGCCGGTCCATTTGCCGTACTGCGTGTGGTTTGAGAACTGCACGGTATTGAGGGGCCAGACGTTGACGCCGAGGCGACGCATCGGAAATTCCGCTGCGCTGTTGCCAGCATGTCCAAATACAACGTGGGACTGAATGGCGAGGATATTCTTCATTATTTTCTTACCAAACCCTGAAAAAACAAAAAGGGGCGTGGTTTCCCACGCCCCTGGAGACTGTTAATTACTTCCAGCAGACAAGGCAGTAGTTTTTCTTACCGCGACGCAGCAGCGTGTAGCGGCCATACAGACGGTCGCCGTCAACGAAGGTATATTCCGGATCGGCCTGCTTTTCACCGTTGATGGTGATCGCATTAGACGCGATGGTTTTACGCGCCTGACCGCGGGAAGGCTGGAGCTCGGAGTCCACCAGCGCCTGCATCAGGTCAGCCCCTTTTTCCATCTCAACCATCGGTACGCCGTCCTGCGCCAGCTGTTCGAAGTCCGCTTCGCTCAGATCGCTCAGGGTACCGTTGAACAGGCTTGCGGTAATGCGTTTTGCCGCGGCCAGACCTTCTTCGCCGTGAACCAGTTTGGTCACTTCGTCCGCCAGCACGTACTGGGCGCGCGGTGCTTTACCGCTGTTCTTGTCTTCTTCTTCCAGCGCATTGATGTCTGCAATATCCATGAAGGTGAAGAACTTCAGGAAGCGGTAAACATCGGCGTCTGCCGTGTTGATCCAGAACTGGTAGAATTTGTACGGGCTGGTTTTCTTCGGATCCAGCCACACCGCGCCGCCTTCCGTCTTGCCGAATTTGGTACCGTCTGCTTTGGTGATCAGCGGAACGGTCAGACCGAAGACCTGGTTCTGGTGCAGACGGCGGGTCAGGTCGATACCGGAGGTGATGTTACCCCACTGGTCAGAACCGCCAATCTGCAGGGAAACGCCGTGCAGCTTGTTCAGGCAGGCAAAGTCATACCCCTGCAGCAGGTTGTAGGAGAACTCGGTAAAAGAGATACCCTGATCGTCACGGTTCAGACGCTGCTTAACCGCCTCTTTGTTAATCATCTGGTTAACAGAGAAGTGCTTGCCGATATCGCGCAGGAAGGTCAGCACGTTCATGCTGCCAAACCAGTCGTAGTTGTTCGCGGCAATTGCAGCGTTATCACCACAGTCGAAGTCGAGGAACGGTGCAACCTGTTTGCGGATCTTATCCACCCACTCCTGCACGGTATCTTCGGTATTCAGTTTACGCTCAGCGGCTTTAAAGCTCGGGTCACCAATCAGACCGGTTGCGCCACCCACCAGAGCAACAGGCTTATGGCCCGCCATCTGGAAGCGTTTCAGGCATAACAATGGAACAAGATGCCCCAAATGCAAGCTGTCAGCGGTGGGATCGAAGCCGCAATAGAGCGCGATCGGGCCTTGCGCCAGTCGCTCTGCTAACGCTTCCTCGTCCGTCACCTGGGCCACGAGGCCCCGCTCTTGCAATTGTTTAATCAAGTTACTGCTTGCCATCAAATTCTCCATGTATAAACGACTGCACCTTTGCCGGTACACGACTTTTCGCCTGATGCGAAAGGACCATAGAATAAAGCGCAAGCGCGGCGTGCGCTAGCGCTTAAATCAACAAATTTCGGGGATTACGGCGCCAGTCTGTCGATTTTCCAGCCGCTATCCTCGCGCTGGTATAAAAAGCGGTCGTGCAGGCGATGTTCGCCCCCCTGCCAGAACTCTATTTGCTCAATCGGGATACGGAAGCCGCCCCAGAAGCTTGGCAGGGGAATTTCACCCTGCTGGAACTTCTGCTTAAGCTCCAGGAATTTACTTTCCAACACGCCGCGGGCAGAAATTCGGCTGGACTGTTTTGATACCCAGGCGCCAATCTGGCTGTCGCGCGGGCGGCTGTGGAAATATTTCACCACTTCAAGGGTCGAGAGACGTTCCGCCTTGCCGGTGACCATGACCTGTCGTTCCAGCATGTGCCACGGGAACAGCAGGCTGATGCGCGGATTGTTTTCTAAGTGGTGCGCCTTGCGGCTGCCAAGGTTGGTGTAGAACACCAGCCCTTTCTCGTCATAATGCTTGAGCAATACGATGCGCTGATACGGTTGACCGTTTTCATCTACCGTGGCGACAACCATGGCCGTTGGGTCGGCGAGTTTCGCTTCGCAGGCCTGTTTCAGCCAGCGTTCAAAAAGCACGAGGGGTTCAGCGGGAAGATCCTGGCGACGCAGGCCGCCTTTGGTGTATTCACGGCGCAGATGCGCAATTTGCTGCAGTTCGTCGTTATCTGACATGGCGTTAGCTGACGTTGAGAGTGGGTGGCGCTATTGTGCGCCGCCCCTGTAAAAATCTCAACGCTTCGGATTTTCGAGCTGGCAATTGTTCAGCACAATGCGGTCGCGTTTGTAGACCGTAGCGCTGTCGCCTTTCGACCAGAATACATAGATACCGTCGGTGTAGCGTGCGCCCGAGGCCGACATGCCCTGCTTCAGCGTCAGCAATTTATTGTCGTAAACAAAACTGGCTTCCTGGCGTGGATTATTCAGCTTTACCGTCAGCGGCTTTTCGTCGCAGCGATACTCCAGCGTATCGGTCTGCATGCGCTCAATAAGCTGGTTGTAGACGCTGCATCCTGAGAGCAACAAAGGGGCGGCAATAAGAAGTAGTTTTTTCATGGGCGTATTCCGAAGACTTTCCTGGTCCTGGAGGGCATGGCTGCCCTCCTGTTTCGTTCCATTCTAACGACGACGCGCCGCGCTGAATTTCAGTTAACTCTGATTATGACGAGGATTTGCCGGGAAAATCGCCCCAAGGACGCTCGCCTCGCGCGCACCGGTTACGGACGGTAAATTCCCCGGCAGTCCGGCTATCGTGCGCCATGCAAGCCAGGCGAAGGCCAGCGCTTCCATATCATCACCGCTAATGCCTGCCTCATCCGTGGTCGACACTTCAGTGCCCGGCAGTAGCCCGGCAAGACGCGCCATTACCAGCGGATTGCGGCTTCCGCCTCCGCACACCAGCAGGCGTTCACATCCGCCGCTGAGAAGCACCTGTTCGGAGATCGACACGGCCGTGAGTTCGGCAAGCGTCGCCTGGACATCCTGCGGCGCAAGCGCCGGGAAGGGTGCCAGCTGACGTTCAAGCCAGCCTAAGTTGAAGTATTCACGCCCCGTGCTTTTCGGCGCGGGTAAGGCAAAATAGGGATCGCTCAGCATGGACTGCAACAGCGGCAAAATGACTTTTCCCGCGCTCGCCCACTCCGCGTTTTTGTCATACGGTTGGCCGCACTGGCGCCAGATCCAGGCGTCCATTAACATGTTGCCCGGGCCGGTATCGTAGCCGCGGACCGGCTGTCCTGGGATGAGCATTGACAGATTGGCGATGCCGCCAATATTAAGCACCATACGCCGTTCGAACGGGTGCGCCAGCAACGCCTGATGGAACGCGGGCACCAGCGGCGCGCCCTGACCGCCCAGGGCAATATCGCGACGACGAAAATCGCCAACTACCGTTACGCCCGTCTTTGCCACAATCTGGTTGTTATCGCCGATTTGCAGGGTATGCGGGGCCTCTCCGCCGGGCTCATGCCAGACCGTTTGTCCGTGACACCCGATAGCCACCACATCCTGCGGGCGAAGATGTTCTTTTTGCATCAATGCCTGCACCGCATCCGCAAACAGCGCCCCCAGGCGAACGTCAAGTTGCCCAAGCTGGGAAAGGGTCAACTGCTGGCCCTGACAGATGCTCAGAATATCTTCCTTCAGCGAAATGGGGATTGGCCAGGTCAGGCTTGCCTGCTGTGCCACCATTTTTTCGTCAATGGCGGCCAGAACGACATCTACCCCATCCAGGCTGGTACCCGACATCACACCAATGTAGCGACCCGATTTCATGCGCTTTCCTTACGTTACGTGGGCTAAGGATACCCACTCAACCATAAACGGCGCAGCATTGCCATCCGGCGATAATATTTTTTAACAATGTCAGACGGGTAACACAGACGGCACCTGTTTATCTCTCGTTAAGTCAAATTCAAGTACAATTTTCCTATTGTTAGTGCAAAGATATGAACTATGGCCCCTTATGCCATATAATTTAGCCATAACGGATGCCCCAAATCGGGCGTTTTTGGTGAACAGGAGAGTCAAATGATTTTACGTGTACTGGGCGTTTCGCTGATTGGTTTAACTCTGGCTGGCTGTGTGAATGACAGTTCACTCTCTGGCGACGTTTACAGCGCTTCTGAAGCGAAACAGGTTCAGAACGTGACTTACGGTACCGTTGTTAACGCACGTCCTGTACAGATTCAGGGTGGTGATGAAAACAACGTGATGGGCGCAATCGGCGGTGCCGTGCTGGGTGGTTTCCTGGGCAATACCGTCGGCGGTGGTACAGGCCGTTCTCTTGCAACAGCCGCAGGTGCCGTTGCGGGTGGTGTAGCAGGCCAGGGCGTTCAGGGTGCGATGAACAAAACCCAGGGCGTAGAGCTGGAAATTCGTAAAGACGACGGCAGCACGATCATGGTTGTTCAGAAACAAGGCAATACCCGCTTTTCTGCAGGCCAGCGCGTAGTGCTGGCGAGCAACGGACGTCAGGTGACCGTGTCCCCACGTTAATAAAAAAATGGATGTGGTCACCGGACCACATCCATTTACAATATATATCACTTACATAAATATATTTACAAAATACATTTAGCACATCAATTATCAATTAAGCTGTATATTGTTTCTGCGCAAAGTATTTATCGAATTAATTGTTTAGACTCTTCGCAAGTCTCTTACCTTCATTCCTTTTTAATAATTTAAAAAAATTTATATGCTTGCGAATAGTCGTTCTGTAAAAGGTCGTTATCTCTCGTTTTTTTTCGGTTGCATTATTGTCATCGGAATAATACAAGCTCTATTTTCAAAACTGGCTGAATGGGTTCCCTCCTTCTCGCCGCTCTTGTTCCCAACGCTCACCATTTTTCTACTTGTCTTTCACCTGTTTATTGCCTGTTTTATGGCAATGAAATACTGGTGTGATAAGAAGCGGCTGTATCTGGTTCCAATAGCCTTTGCCTTTGCCGGGTCGGCATTGCTGATGGTCGGCACGCTGTCCAGTTTTCCCGCCTGGCTGGACCTCTACCAGTTCAACGTCGTGAACTACAACGATGCGATGATCTACTATATGTTCCGCCATATCTTAATGGCGCTGTTGATAATCGCTTCCGCATTACTCTTCCCCATTCGCAATCAGCCTCTTTCACGCCTGGCGCATATCGCCATCGTAAGTAGCGCCTGTCTTTTTACCGCCTGCATGCTAATTCTGACCTGGATGTACTCCAGCCATTCAGGGTTTTTATCCATCGATCTGATTGATAATGAAACACGGCAGTTTATGGTTCTCTGGAGCCACTGTATTAATATTTCTTTAATTGTGCTCTGGGTGGTGACATTAGCAACGCTGATGATTATTACGCGCGTGCGTAACCTATTCTGGGCGGGCGGGAATTTTCTGTGTCTCTGCTATATCGTCACGCTCACAATGCTGCTATTGGGTGGACATGCCGAAGATATCTCGTGGTATCGCGCCCGGCTATTTGAAACCGTCGCGACGCTGATCATTATTTTTGTTCTGCTTTACGATGTTTTCAGGCTGTATCGCGACTCGCATGTAAAGTATCAGCAGTCGTATCAAAATTCGATTCGCGATCCGCTCACGCGCCTCTATAACCGCAGCTATTTTTATGAATCCCTGAGCCAGGCGCTGGACGATGCTAAGCCCACCCGCCCCGTGTCGGTTATCGTGAGCGATCTCGATCGCTTCAAGCGCATCAATGACAACTATGGCCATCTCCAGGGCGATAAAGTCCTGCAGTTTGTCGCTAATCTGCTGATGGATTCCGTTCGCCCGCATGATATCGCGGCGCGTATTGGCGGCGAAGAGTTTGTCCTGATGCTGGCCAATACTTCTTCAGATGCCGCAGGCCAGGTGGCGGAACGGATCCGGTTGAACCTGAGCAGCTTTGATAAAACCAGCAGCGGGGGCCATCTGCCGGAGCCGATCACCATCAGCATGGGGGTGTTTACGGCTACGTCGTCGTCAACGACCGCAGAAGAGTGCGTGGAAAGCGCGGATAAAGCGATGTATGAAGCAAAAGAGACAGGCCGTAACCGCGTCGTTATCTTTAAATAGAAAAAAGGCCTTGCGGATGCAAGGCCCTGTTGTCTGTTCAGTCGCGCGACTGCAGCTCGTGAATATTTTGCTCAAGGCGAGCAATCAGGCTGATGAGCATCTCCAGCTCGGCCGGCGACACGCCTGACAGAATCTCACCGCGCGTCTTGGTAATCACGGCTTCCATCTCCGTGATGATAGGCGCCGCTTTCTCGGTGAGTTTAATCCGCTTGGCGCGACGATCACTGGCGCAGGTTTGGCGCGAGATCAACCCCTTCTCTTCCAGCTGGTCAAGCGTGCGCACCAGCGACGGTTGCTCAATGCCTATCGCTTTTGCCAGTTGAATTTGCGACTGGTCGGGCGGCAGCTGGTGAATGTTGTGCAGCGTCACCCAGTGCGTCTGGGTGAGTTCAAGAGGTTTCAGGCGATGGTCAATCAGAGCACGCCAGACGCGTACCAACCTTGCCAGATCAGAACCTAATGGCGATTCCAATTTCATCTCCTTATAATTAGCTTGCTAAGTTATTATACTGATTTTAGAATAGTGTGCAGCATTTGTATTGCCAAAACAAATGCAATACTGCATTCATCGAACTTAAAGTATGACTTACACTGAATTGCGATGCTTCATCCTACTAAGACAAGCCAACGCGGCATTCTGTTCACTGCAAAGGATTTCTGCCCGTGACGTTTTTTCATCACTCAGAGGGTTTAGCCCTTCAGGACCTGATCTTCGGTGCGTCAGTCTACTTTCCTCCCCTGTTCAAAGCCGTTCTGGTGGGCTTTATGCTCTGGCTCATCGCGCATCGCCTGCTTCGCGACTGGATGTACTCCGGTGAAATCTGGCATCCCATGCTGATGGATCTCTCCCTGTTTGCCCTTTCCGTATGTCTGGGCCTTGCCGTTTTGACCGTGTGGTGAATATATCCATGAAAACGCTAAAGTATTTTTCCACCCTGTTTGTCCTTGCCCTCGCGCTGGTTGCGGGCTGGTGGATGTGGAATTTTTATATGCAGTCGCCCTGGACGCGTGACGGAAAAGTCCGCGCTGAACAGGTCAGCATAACCCCTCAGGTGTCGGGAAGTATTACGGCGCTGTTGGTTAAAGATAACCAGTTCGTCAAAAAGGGAGAGGTTTTATTCCGAATCGACGACACTCCTTACCACATTGCCATTTTGAACGCTCAGGCGCAGCTGGCGAAGGCCCAGTCTGACCTCGCGAAGGCCAACAACGAGGCCAACCGCCGCCGCCACCTGTCGCAAAACTACATTTCAGCGGAAGATTTAGATACCGCGAATATCAACGTCAAGGCCATGCAGGCTAACGTTAACGTGGCGGAGGCGACCCTGAAGCAGGCGCAGTGGCAGCTGACCCAAACCGTGGTTACGGCACCTGTCGATGGATGGGTGACCAATCTCTCCGCCAGGGTGGGGAACTATGCCACCACCGGCCAGCCGGTTTTTGCCCTCGTCGACAGCCATTCTTTCTACGTCGTGGGCTACTTTGAAGAGACAAAACTGCGCCACATTCATCAGGGTTCGCCTGCCGCGATAACGCTTTACAGCGGCTCGCAAACGTTACAGGGTCACGTTTCCAGCATCGGTCGCGCCATTTACGATCAAAGCGTAGAAACGGATTCCGAGCTGGTGCCGGACATCAAGCCGAACGTGCCGTGGGTGCGCCTGGCCCAGCGCGTTCCTGTTCGCGTGGAGTTCGATCGTTTGCCCGAGGACATCACGCTGGTGTCCGGCACCACCTGTACCGTCTCAATCGGAACCCGTCAATGAAGCTTCAGCTGCCCTCCTGGCAAAACACGCCGTGGATGAAGGCGACGCGCCCCCAGTGGCGCTACGCGCTGCGTAACGGCATTGCGATGTGTCTTGCTCTGACGGTCGCCTATTATCTGAATCTCGACCAACCTTACTGGGCGTTGACCTCAGCGGCGGTCGTGAGCTTCCCCACCGTGGGTGGGGTGATCAGCAAAAGCCTTGGGCGTATCGCGGGAAGCCTGCTGGGTGCCACCGCGGCGTTAATTATCGCGGGCCACACGCTAAACGATCCGTGGATGTTCTTGCTGAGCATGGCGGCATGGCTGGGCTGCTGTACCTGGGCCTGCGCCCATTTTACCAATAACGTCGCCTATGCTTTCCAGCTGGCGGGCTATACCGCCGCCATTATTGCCTTCCCGGTGGTCAACGTCCTCGACACCACCGAGCTGTGGGACATTGCCCAGGCGCGCGTCTGCGAAGTGATTGTCGGGATCCTGAGCGGCGGGTTTATGATGATGATCCTGCCCAGCACCTCTGACGGCACGGCGCTGATTACCGCGCTTAAAACCATGCATACCCGGCTGCTGGAACATGCGAGCCTGCTGTGGCAGCCGGACACCAACGACGACATCCGCCTCGCGCATGAAAGGGTTATCGGGCAGATCCTGACCACGAATCTGCTGCGCATTCAGGCGTTCTGGAGTCATTATCGTTTTCGCCGTCAGAACACGCTGCTTAACTACCTGCTGCACCAGCAGCTCCGCATGACCAGCGCCATCTCAAGCCTGCGTCGGATGCTGCTCAGCTGGCCGACGCCGCCCAAAAACACCCGCGCCGTGATTGACGCGCTGCTCGCGGCGCTTGCCCGCCCGGATGCGGATATCTACACCGTTGCCAGGATCATTGCCCCGCTCGCCCCGGTGGATGAGTACGACTACCGTCATCGCGCCTTCTGGCAGCGCCTGAATTACTTTTGTCGGTTATACCTGCGCAGCAGCCGCTGGATTAACGCGATCGAGAATGCCAGTCCGATAACGGAGTTTAACGTCCCCGGCAGCCCGGCACTCGCGCGGCACACCGACTATCTGGAAGCGATGTGGAGCGGTTTTCGTACCTTTTGTGCGCTGACGCTGGTTGGCGCGTGGAGCATCACCACGCAGTGGGACTCCGGTACGGCGGCGCTGACGCTTGCCGCCATCAGCTGCGTGCTTTACTCCGTCGCGGCCTCGCCGTTCAACTCGCTTACGCTCCTGCTGCGCACGCTGGTGCTGCTCTCGCTGTTCAGTTTTGTGGTGAAGTTTGGCCTGATGGTGCAGATAAGCGATCTGTGGCAGTTCCTGCTGTTTCTGTTTCCCCTGTTGACCACCATGCAGCTTCTGAAGCTGCAAATGCCAAAGCTCGCAGGACTCTGGGGACAGCTGATTGTCTTTATGGGCTCGTTTATCTCGGTGACGAATCCGCCGGTGTATGATTATGCCGATTTTCTCAACGACAACCTGGCCAAGATCCTCGGCGTGGGGCTGGCGTGGCTGGCTTTCGCGGTGCTGCGCCCCGGCTCTGATGCGCGGAAAAGCCGCAGGCATATTCGGGAGTTACGCAGGGGATTTGTCGACCAGCTGAGCCGTAAACCGCATATGGGTGAAAACGAGTATGAATCGCTGGTGTATCACCACGTCAGCCAGCTGAATAACAGCCAGGACGCCCTGTCCCGACGCTGGCTGCTGCGCTGGGGGGTGGTGCTACTGAACTGTTCGCACGTGGTCTGGCAGCTTCGCGCATGGGAAACGCGGTCCGATCCGCTGTCTCAGGTTCGTGACGTGTGTATCTCCCTGCTGCGCGATGTGATGAGCGAACGCGGTGTCCAGCAGCGGCCGCTGGCAACCACGCTGAATGAACTGCAGCGGATCTGCGATACCCTGGCACGACATCATCACCCCGCGGCCCGTGATTTAGCCTCGATAATCTGGCGGCTGCACTGCTCGCTGTCGCAGCTGGAGCTGGCACCACCGCCGGGTACGATCGGGGATCAGATGACGCCGCAGGCATAACGTGCCCCGCCGCCGCCAAGCGGTTTCGGCTGGTCGGACATATTGTCGCCACCGACATGAATCATCAGCGCTTTACCTTTGACCTCATCCAGCTTTTTCAGACGCGGCGCGACGACGGGATCGGTGGCTTTCCCGTCGTTATTGACCACCAGTACGGGCAGATCGCCCAGATGCCCCATTCCGTCCGGGCCCTCATGCTTGCCGGTGTGCTGGGGATCCAGATGCCCTCCTGCCGCTTCCGCCGCCGACGCTTTACCCTCTTTTAACGCGGGCTGACAGCTGCCTTTGGCGTGAACATGGAAACCATGCTCACCGGGCGGGAGTGCTTTAAGATGGGGGGCGAACTCCAGTCCTTTATCGGTTTCCGTAATTTTCACCGTTCCGATGGACTGGCCCACCCCCTGAGAGGTGACGAGATTCATTTCCACTTCGTCGCTGGCTGCCTGCGCCCCTGCGCAAACAGCCAGCGCGATCGTTGCCAGAATAAAACGCTTCATATGACCTCCACGGGTTATTTTTTGCCCCTTAAGTGTATACCAGGGGCAAAGATTTCACCGGAAAGTCACCTTATGATGACGGTTTATGGTACGTCGTAACCGAGCGCAGCCTTGCGGATGCGGAACCACTGCTGGCGGGTCATCTGCAGCTCTTCGGCGGCCAGTGCAGAACGCACGCGTTCAATTTTACCGGAACCGATAATGGGCAGCGGTTTTGACGGCAGGCGCAGGATCCACGCGTAAACCACCTGCTCGATGCTCTCGGCGTTCAGTTCACGGGCGATGGTTTCCAGCTCGTTGCGCAGCGGCTGGAATTCATCATCATTAAACAGGCGTCCGCCACCCAGGCACGACCAGGCCATCGGGCGAATGCGCAGCTGCTGCAGCTGGTCGAGCGTGCCATCCAGCAGCAGCGGCTGGTGTACCGGGGAGATCTCAACCTGGTTGGTAGCGAGGGTAAACGGCAGCCGAGACTGAAGCAGCGCAAACTGTGCCGGGGTAAAGTTGGAAACGCCAAAGTGACGCACTTTCCCACTCTGATGCAGGTTCAGGAAGGCTTCCGCCACCTCATCGGCATCCATCAGCGGATCCGGACGGTGGATTAACAGCAGGTCGATACGATCGGTCGCCAGATTGACCAGCGACTGCTCGGCGCTCTTGATGATATGCGCGCTGTCGGTGATGTAATGACCGAGGGCGTGCTCGGGTTTTGCTGTGGTGGCAATACCACACTTGGTGACGATCTCCATGCGATCGCGGAGTGCCGGAACCAGCTTGAGCGCCTCGCCGAACGCGGCCTCGCACTGGTAACCGCCGTAAATATCCGCATGGTCGACCGTGGTGACGCCCAGATCGATATGCTCTTCAATAAAGCTCGCCAGCTGGAGGGGGGACATATTCCAGTCCATCAGGCGCCAGTAGCCCATCACAAAACGGGAGAATTCTGGCCCCTGGGGGGCAAGGGTAATTCGCTGAACCATAACATTTTCCTCAAGGACGTGATGTCATGAGTATACGCAATTACCGTGTTAAAAAAGTGAAGGTTGCTGGGGTTCTTCGGTCTCACCGGCTTTGTTTGCGCGTATTTTGCGCAGAAGACGCTGACGGCAGAGGCGTAATACCTCCTGCTTTTGCGTGTCGCTGAAGTTTTGCCAGTTAAAGCGTTCATCACGGGTGCGCATGCACCCGCGGCAATATCCGCGTTCATCCACCTGACAAATACCCCGGCACGGGCTCTGGATAGGGAAAAACTCCAGCTGCTCTGCCACACTCACCTCCAGATAGCCACTCTCACCTACAGTGAAGACGTTAAACGCCCCGCATGCAAGGCCATTACCACAGATTTGTGGCATTAAGGTTTCACTAATCTTCCCTCTCTATACTCTGCCCATCATCAAAAAAACAGGTTTACCGATCGATGTGGTTTATCAAAAAGTTACAATGTAACGACATAAAATTTACCCTGGGCTGTGCTTTCTTCTTTACGCTAATTAATGGGCTGTTTATCCAGCGCAGCTGGGCCATTATCGCCCCTGTTCACCTTCACGATTTCCTCTTTGCCGCGTCCGTACCGCTGGTCCTGTTCTGCGGCTGGGTAATTGTTTTTAGCCTGCTTAATATTCCGTATATCCGTAAGCCGCTGCTGATCGTCCTGACCGTCGGCTGCGCCGCGGCGACGTATTTTATGTACACCTACGGCGCGGTTATCGATCAGAACATGATTGTGAACGTGTTCGAAACCAACTCTCAGGAAGCGACCGCCCTGGTGACCCCGCAGATGATTCTGTGGATTGCCGTTGCTGGCCTGGTGCCGTCCGTGGTGCTGGCGCTCACCCGCATTCGTACCGGAAAATGGTGGTACGCGCTGCTGACGCGCGTCGCCGCGATGCTTGGCGCTCTGCTGGTGATCATCCTGATTGCCGCCCTGTTCTATAAAGATTACGCGTCGCTGTTCCGCAATAATAAAAGCATCGTCAAAATGGTGACCCCGGCGAACTATGTCAGCGCCGTGGTGAAGTACAGCAAAATGCGCTGGTTTGCCGGCGATCAAACGCTGGTGCGCATTGGTGAAGATGCCCATAAAGGGCCGCTGATTACCGGTCAACAGAAGAAAACCGTTCTGGTGCTTGTCGTCGGCGAAGCCTCTCGCGCGGCAAACTACTCCCTGAATGGTTACGGGCGTGAAACCAACCCGGAGCTGAAAAAGCAGGACGTGATTAACTTCCCGCAGGCCTCGTCGTGCGGGACTGAAACCGCGGTTTCCGTTCCCTGCATGTTCTCCGGCATGACGCGTAGCAAATACGATGCCGACCTGGCTCACCATCGGGAAGGGCTGCTTGACGTCCTCAAGCATGCGGGTGTCAACCTGCTGTGGCGCGACAACGACGGCGGCTGTAAAGGCGCCTGTGACCGCGTGCCGCATACCGACATGACGCAGTGGAATCTGGATCAGTTCTGCAAAGATAAATCCTGTATTGACGATGTGAACTTCTATCGTCTGGACAACGTGCTGGATGGCGTGAAGCAAGATACGGTGCTGGTCATCCACCTGATGGGAAGCCACGGCCCGGCGTACTATCGCCGTTACCCGGATAACTTCCGTAAGTTCACCCCAACCTGTGACACCAATGAAATTCAGGATTGCGACCATCAGGCGCTGATGAACACCTATGACAACACCATCCTGTATACCGACAGCATGGTCAGTAAAACCATTGATGCGCTGAAAGCGCGCCAGGCAAGCATGAACACCGCGCTGATTTATCTCTCCGATCACGGTGAATCACTGGGGGAAAGCGGTATTTATCTGCACGGCACGCCGTACATGCTGGCACCGGAGCAACAAACGCATATTCCGTTTATGTTCTGGCTGTCCCAGGACTACGCGAAAAACTTTGGCATCAACGAACGGTGTTTGCGTGACCATGCAGCAAAAAATGCGGTTTCCCAGGACAATTTGTTCTCCACCGTTTTGGGTATGATGGACGTGAAATCAACGGTTTATCAGCCGCAGCTGGATATACTGAGCGCATGTCGTCAGTAATCGCGCTTGCATTAGACCGAACGGTCTATTAGAGTGCGGCCATGAGCAGAAATACTGAACACGATACCCGCGAACATCTCCTGGCAACCGGCGAGCAGCTTTGCATGCATCGCGGATTTACCGGTATGGGGTTGAGCGAGTTATTAAAAACCGCTGAGGTACCGAAGGGGTCGTTTTATCACTACTTTCGGTCCAAAGAGGCCTTCGGCGTGGCGATGCTGGAGCGTCATTATGCTGGCTATCACCAGCGGCTGGCGAACCACTTTGCGTCGGGTGAAGGGAACTACCGGGATCGCGTTCTGAACTACTATCAGGAAACGCTGAACCAGTTCTGTCAGCAGGGCATTATCAGCGGTTGCCTGACCGTTAAACTCTCTGCAGAAGTGTGCGATCTTTCTGAAGATATGCGCACGGCGATGGATAAAGGTGCCAGCGGCGTTATCGCCCTGCTGGCCCAGGCGCTGGAGAAAGGCCGCGATGAAAAAACGCTGGCCTTTTCCGGCGAGCCGTTAACCCAGGCGCAGGTGTTATATGCGCTCTGGCTCGGCGCTAACCTGCAGGCAAAAATTTCTCGCAGTGCCGTTCCGCTGGAAAGCGCGCTGGCGCATGTGAAAAGTACGATTACTGCGCCTGGCGTATAGCAGGCGTTTTTATTTATCTCATTACTAGTCGACTGGTCTACTCAGGAGTCTTTATGTCAGCTGAAAAATTATTTACCCCATTGAAAGTGGGTGCCGTTACTGCGCCAAACCGCGTATTCATGGCTCCGCTAACCCGCCTGCGCAGCATTGAGCCGGGCGACATCCCAACCCCACTGATGGGTGAATACTATCGTCAGCGCGCAAGCTCTGGCCTGATTATCACCGAAGCCACGCAGATTTCCGCTCAGGCTAAGGGTTATGCGGGTGCACCGGGACTTCACAGCCCGGAACAGATCGCCGCATGGCAGAAAATCACCGCGGGCGTCCATGCTGAAGAGGGGCGCATTGCCGTCCAGCTGTGGCACACCGGTCGTATCTCTCACAGCAGCATTCAGCCTGGCGGTCAGGCGCCGGTTTCCGCTTCGGCCCTGAGCGCCAATACCCGTACCTCCCTGCGCGATGAAAACGGCAATGCGATCCGCGTGGATACCTCTATGCCGCGCGCGCTTGAGCTGGATGAAATCCCGGGTATCGTGAACGACTTCCGCCAGGCGGTAGCCAACGCCCGCGAAGCCGGTTTTGACCTGATTGAGCTGCACTCCGCGCACGGCTACCTGCTGCACCAGTTCCTTTCCCCGTCGTCTAACCATCGCACCGACCAGTACGGCGGCAGCGTCGAAAACCGCGCCCGCCTGGTGCTGGAAGTGGTTGATGCCGTATGCCAGGAGTGGAGCCCGGACCGTATCGGCATTCGCGTCTCGCCAATCGGCTCTTTCCAGAACGTCGACAACGGTCCGAACGAAGAGGCCGATGCGCTGTACCTGATCGAAGAGCTGGCGAAACGCGGCATTGCTTACCTGCACATGTCCGAGCCGGACTGGGCTGGCGGCAAGCCTTACACTGAAGCCTTCCGCCAGAAAGTGCGCGAGCGCTTCCACGGGGTGATCATCGGTGCGGGTGCCTATACCCCAGAGAAAGCCGAAGATCTGATCGGCAAAGGGCTGATTGATGCCGTCGCGTTTGGCCGCGACTACATTGCCAACCCGGATCTCGTTGCCCGTCTGCAGAAAAAAGCGGCGCTGAACCCGCAGCGTCCGGAAAGCTTCTACGGCGGCGGCGCGGAAGGTTACACCGACTACCCTTCTCTCTAATCTCTCCGTTGTTCATTGATAGCGGCGATACTTCGCCGCTATACTCAAACATCGTTTCTGTTCAAAATGACAGTCTATTTCATTGGTTAATGAGGAAATTATGCGCCTACTTCACACCATGCTGCGCGTTGGCGACCTGCAACGTTCTATTGATTTCTACACTAACGTCCTGGGCATGAAGCTGCTGCGCACCAGCGAAAACCCGGAATACAAATACTCGCTGGCGTTCGTGGGTTACGGCCCGGAAACGGATGAAGCGGTGATCGAGCTGACCTACAACTGGGGCGTAGACAGCTATGACCTGGGCAACGCCTACGGCCATATCGCGCTGGAAGTGGACAACGCGGCCGACGCGTGCGAACGCATCCGCAGCAACGGCGGTAACGTCACCCGTGAAGCGGGTCCGGTTAAAGGCGGCACCACCGTGATTGCGTTCGTGGAAGATCCGGACGGTTACAAAATCGAGCTGATTGAAGCCAAAGACGCCGGTCGCGGTCTGGGCAACTGATCCCTCAGGGCGCAGCCTGCGCCCGTAGTTTTACTGCATCGCCCGCCAAAATTTGCCATAATGCGCTCTGCTTTTTTCCCCATGTAAGAGACCCTGATGTCCGATAACGCTCAATTTAGCGGTCTGTGCGACCGTTTTCGTGGTTTTTATCCCGTTGTCATTGATGTAGAAACAGCCGGATTTAACGCTAAAACCGATGCGCTGCTCGAAATTGCCGCCATCACGCTGAAGATGGATGAACAGGGCTGGCTTATCCCGGACACCACGCTGCATTTCCACGTTGAACCCTTCGAAGGGGCAAACCTGCAGCCGGAAGCGCTGGCGTTTAACGGTATCGATCCGCATAACCCGCTGCGCGGTGCGGTCAGTGAATATGATGCGCTGCACGCCATTTTTAAAATGGTGCGTAAAGGTATGAAAGAGACGAACTGCAGCCGCGCCATCATGGTGGCCCATAACGCTACCTTCGATCACACCTTTACCATGGCCGCAGCCGAGCGCGCCTCGCTCAAACGCAACCCCTTCCACCCTTTTGTGACCTTCGACACCGCGGCGCTGAGCGGTCTGGCGCTGGGACAAACGGTGTTGTCAAAGGCCTGTATTACGGCAGGCATTGAATTTGACGGTACGCAGGCGCACTCCGCGCTGTATGACACGGAGCGTACCGCAGAGCTGTTCTGTGAGATCGTCAACCGCTGGAAGCGTCTGGGCGGCTGGCCGCTGGTGTCGGGTGCTGACGCTACCGATGACGTGTAGGTCGGGTAAGCTCAGCGCCACCCGACAAAAAAAAAGCGACCACATAGCGGGTCGCTTTTTTATTTGCGCAGAAAATTACTCTGCGTCCGGCTCTTCGGTTTTGTACTTCGCCGCCGTCTCTTTGATCAGCTGCTGCAGTTCGCCGCGCTGATACATTTCAATCAGGATATCGCAGCCGCCAACCAGTTCACCGTCAACCCACAGCTGTGGGAACGTCGGCCAGTTAGCGTACTTAGGCAGCTCAGCGCGGATGTCCGGGTTCTGCAGGATATCAACGTAAGCAAAACGCTCACCACAGGCTGACAGCGCCTGAACCGCTTGCGCGGAGAAGCCGCAGCTTGGCAGCTTCGGAGAACCTTTCATATACAGCAGAATCGGGTTTTCAGCGATCTGGCGCTGGATTTTTTCAATAGTGGTGCTCATGTCTTGCTTCCTTTAACTTCTGTTACGGCATTCGTCTGACATTGTAGCGGTTCAGACTGGCATCGGAAAATAACATTTTTGTCACGTTTATACATTTTACCCTGAGTCACGCAAAGTTGCATTGCAAATGGTGTTTACTCCGGCCGCAGTCCGGGTTTTGCTTAGGGAGTGGGCGAATGTGCGACAGAATGATGATTTTTTTTGCACTTGCTAACGAAACACGATTGTAGATTGAAAAATGCTATTAACTTTCTGGCTTTTTATAGATTAGAATCGACGGGCTTTGTAAATCATACGCGGGTGTTATTGATGACCTGCATTTATCAGGGGACTGCCCAGTGGCGCGGATAAATAAAATCTCGATCACGCTCTGTGCTTTACTGTTTACTTCACTCACCTTCACGCCAGTGGCAAACGCCTCTCAGCAGGCGCGGCATTCTGCCGTACAAAAAAACCATCTGGCGAAAGCTACAGAACGTAAGAAAAAAACCACCGCTAAGAACGACAAGAAAAAAACACCGGCTCAAACCAAACAGACCGCTTCCAGCAAGACGAAAACCAAGCCTTCCCGCACTGCCCACTCAGCCAAAAGTAAAGCTTCGCAAACCGCCGCTAACCTCGTGACTGAAAAATGCACCGCGCGTAAAGGCCACAAGGCGAAATGCACGAAGGTCACGAAAATAGCGGAAGTGCATAAGGTGCGCGTGCAGAAAGCGCAAAAAACGGCAATGAACAAACTGATGGGGCAGATTGGCAAACCTTATCACTGGGGTGGCAGCTCGCCGCGTACCGGCTTTGACTGCAGCGGCCTCGTCTATTACGCCTATAAGGATCTGGTTAAGTTCCGCATTCCGCGTACCGCCAACGAAATGTACCACCTGCGCGATGCCTCACCGGTTGACCGCGGCGAGCTGGAAAACGGCGACCTGGTCTTCTTCCGCACCCAGGGCCGCGGCACGGCTGACCACGTCGGCGTCTACGTCGGCAACGGGAAATTCATCCAGTCTCCACGTAGCGGCCAGGATATTCAGATCACCTCTCTCAGCGAAGACTACTGGGTACGCCACTACGTCGGCGCGCGCCGCGTGATGACGCCGAAAACCATTCGCTAACCCCTGCCCTGCCACATCCGTGGCAGGGTAAGTTCCTCTTTTGCATACCCTTTCAATTTGCTATCCTGTCCACGTTGTCTGTGTGGTTATTGGCAACGCAAAATACAATAAGGAGAGAAGCAATGTCGTTCGAATTACCTGCACTACCGTATGCAAAAGACGCCCTGGCCCCGCACATTTCTGCGGAAACCCTGGAATATCACTACGGCAAGCATCACCAGACGTACGTCACCAACCTGAACAACCTGATCAAGGGCACCGATTTTGAAGGCAAAACGCTGGAAGAGATCGTCCGCAGCTCAGAGGGTGGCGTATTCAACAACGCGGCTCAGGTGTGGAACCACACCTTCTACTGGCACTGCCTGGCGCCAAATGCCGGCGGCGAACCTGCCGGTGAGCTGGCTACCGCCATCAACGCCGCCTTTGGCAGCTTCGCGGACTTCAAAGCGAAGTTCACCGATGCCGCCATCAAGAACTTCGGTTCTGGCTGGACGTGGCTGGTTAAAGAGGCGGATGGCAAACTGGCTATCGTGTCCACCTCAAACGCGGGTACCCCGCTGACCACCAGCGCGAAGCCGCTGATGACCGTGGACGTATGGGAACACGCTTACTACATTGATTACCGCAACGCGCGCCCTAACTACCTGGAGCACTTCTGGGCACTGGTTAACTGGGAGTTTGTGGCGAAGAATTTCGCCGCGTAAGAGACGCGCAGAAGGGTTCGCCCTTCTGCGTTTTTGGCTTAATCCGCAGCGCAGGCTGCTTCGGGCTGTTTACGACCCGACATCATCACCAGCAGCAGGCCGAGCGCGGCAACGATCGCCCCCATCACCGGCACAAAGCTGTATCCCAGCCCTCCTGAAATCACGGCCCCACCGGCTGCCGCCCCGAGCGCATTGCCCAGGTTAAAGGCACCGATGTTGACCGACGACGAGAGCCCCGGCGCTTCATGCGCAACGCGCATTACGCGCATCTGCAGCGGCGGCACCACGGCAAAGGTGGCTGCGCCCCAGACAACCATCGCGATCGCGGCGCCGACTTCATTCCGCGCCAGCCAGGGAATCGCGATCATGATGATAATCAGCAGGGTTAAGAAACCCTTCAGCGTCCCGCTCACGGAACGGTCGGCAAATTTCCCACCGAGGTAGTTGCCGATCGAGAAGCCCACGCCAATCAGCACCAGCATCGCGGTAACAAAAAGAGGCGTTGCGCGGGTGATGTCATGCAATACCGGTGAAATATAGGTGTAGAGGGTAAACATCGCCCCTGCTCCCAGCACGGTGGTGAGCAGCGCGGAGAGCACCTGCGGGCGCATCAGCACCGACAGTTCTCTGCGCACGTCAGGACGTTCCCCCGCGCTGCCTTTCGGCAGGGAGAAGAACAGCGCCACCATCGCGACCACGCCCAGTCCGGCCGTCGCCAGGAAGGACATCCGCCAGCCAATGACCTCGCCCAGCCAGGTTGCCGCAGGCACCCCGCCAATGTTCGCGATGGTCAGGCCCATAAACATGGTTGCTACGGCACTCGCCTGCTTATGTTTAGGCACCACGCTGGCAGCAACGACCGACCCCAGCCCAAAGAACGCGCCGTGGTTAAGGCTGGTCAGAATGCGTGACAGCATCAGCGTGGTGTAGTCCGGCGAAATGGCCGAAAGCACGTTACCCAGGGTGAAGATGGCCATCAGGAATATCAGCGCATTGCGGCGCGCGCGGTGCGAAAGGAGAAGCGTCATCAGCGGCGCTCCTACCATCACGCCGATAGCGTAGGCGCTGATCAACATGCCGGCAGCAGGGATCGAAACGTCTACGCCCCTGGCGATAACGGGCAGTAGCCCCATCGGGGAGAATTCAGTGGTGCCAATCCCAAAAGCGCCAATCGCCAGGGCCAGCAGGGGAAAATTGATTTTCATGCGTCAACTCCGGATGCCGTGTCATATGGTGACACAGAACAAAGAAGCAGAAAGCATGACATTAATCACAAAAAATGAGAAGTTAACAAAATGGCAAAAGATTTTTGCCTGAGAAGTAACAATCCGGGAAACTGGGAGGAGAAGGCTCTCCCCCCGCGTAAATCAGTGCAGCGCAGCCGTCAGACCCGCCGCGACAATCAGAGCCAGCACAACAACGGTGGTGAACAGCGAAAACTTCAGATCGGAACTCATCAATTTTTCTCCTTTTAATCCCCCCACGAAAAGTGAGCTTGCTCATTTTTGCACAGATTACGTCAAAAATCTTCCTGGATTTATACTGATAACCACTTTACCTCTTCCCCTTTTCATCAAGATAGGACAAAATTCCACGCTAAATTTATTAGCGTACCGGCCATTGACCCCCTCCTGACGTCCCGTGTCGTTTTCCCGGCGTGCCGCAATTCCACATTGCGAGATAAGGGTGAGAGAAGGCAAACGTTTACCTTCAAGTTTTTCAGGAGTTTAGGATATGGTCTGGAGTGACATTTAATGGCAACAATTAAAGACGTAGCAAAACGCGCAAACGTTTCCACTACAACCGTATCACATGTAATTAACAAAACCCGCTTTGTGGCGGAAGAGACGCGCAACGCCGTCTGGGCAGCGATCAAAGAGCTGCACTATTCGCCAAGTGCGGTTGCGCGCAGCCTCAAGGTTAATCACACCAAGTCCATTGGTTTGCTGGCGACCAGCAGTGAAGCGGCCTATTTTGCCGAGATCATTGAAGCGGTAGAAAAAAACTGCTTCCAGAAAGGCTATACCCTGATTCTGGGCAACGCGTGGAACAGCATTGAAAAACAGCGCGCCTACCTGTCGATGATGGCGCAAAAGCGCGTGGATGGCCTGCTGGTGATGTGTTCCGAGTACCCGGAATCCGTGCTGTCGATGCTCGAAGAGTATCGCCATATCCCGATGGTGGTGATGGACTGGGGTGAAGCGCGCGCGGACTTCACCGACTCCGTGATCGACAATGCCTTTGAAGGCGGCTATATGGCGGGCCGTTATCTGATCGAACGCGGCCACCGCGAGATTGGCGTGATCCCGGGTCCGCTGGAGCGCAACACCGGCGCGGGCCGTCTGGCCGGCTTTATGAAAGCGATGGAAGAAGCGCTGATTACCGTGCCGGAAAACTGGATCGTGCAGGGCGACTTTGAGCCGGAGTCAGGCTACCGCGCGATGCAGCAGATTGTCTCCCAGCAGCACCGTCCGACCGCCGTTTTCTGCGGGGGCGACATCATGGCCATGGGCGCGCTCTGTGCGGCCGACGAGCTGGGTCTGCGCGTGCCGCAGGATATTTCCGTGATCGGGTATGATAACGTGCGTAACGCGCGCTTCTTTACCCCGGCGCTGACCACCATTCACCAGCCGAAAGATTCGCTGGGTGAAACGGCCTTCAACATGCTGCTCGACAGGATCGTCAACAAACGTGAAGAGTCGCAGTCCATTGAGGTCCACCCGCGCCTGATTGAACGCCGTTCCGTTGCGGATGGTCCGTTCCGCGACTACCGTCGCTAATCCCTTTACGGGGCCAGCTATGCTGGCTCCCGTAACCATTCCCGGTTTAGCGTTTCGCTGTCGCCCAGATAATCCAGCAGCCAGGCCATCGCTGGCGAGACATCATTTTGCTGCCAGGTCAGGCAGCATGCCGCATCCGGGAACGGATTCTCAAGCGTCAGCGCCACCCACTCTCCGGTATCGATGCGCGGACGCGCAAAATGAACGGGCACCATCGCGACGCACAGCCCGGCGCTGAGGCACGTCGCCGACGATTCCCAGTCAGGCGCCACCACCCGCCGCTGGTTGTCCAGCAGCCAGGTGATACGCTTGGGCAATGAACGGGAGGTATCCTCCAGCACCAGCGAAGGCCAGTTGCGCAACGTATCGTCGCTCAGCGGCCCTTCCATCGCCGCCAGCGGGTGATCGCGTGCCACCACGCATTTCCAGCTCAGCATCCCCATATCGCGGAAGGCGTAACGTCCCCCGACCGGGATCGCCTGCGTGGCGCCAATCGCCATCTCCACCCTGCCGTCCGCCAGCGCGTCCCACACGCCGTTGAACACCTCCTGGGAGACCCGCAGCTCGACGTCAGAAAAATGGCGATAGAAATCGACGATCATTTGCCGGGTGCGCTCCGGCTTCACGATGTTATCCACCGCGATGGAGAGATGTCCCCGCCAGCCGTTGGCGATCTGCTGGCACTGCTCGCGGGTGATCTGCATTTTTTTGATAACAGAACGCCCTTCCTTCAAAAACCACGCGCCTGCGGGCGTCAATTCCACGTCGCGATGCCGCCGTTCAAACAGCGGAACCGCCAGCCACTCCTCCAGCTGACGCACCGTGTAGCTGATTGCCGAAGGGACGCGGTGCAGCTCCTGCGCCGCACCGCTAAAGCTGCCGTTGCGCGCGACAGCATCGACCACTTCAAGAGAATAATCTGACCACATTTTCTGCCTGCAAAAAATTTGAATGCACCCGCCAAATATTAGCGTTTCACAAGCCGCTTTGCACTCCCTACACTCTGCGCCAACGTACACCTGCCTCCTCAGGAGAATAAGAGAATGCAACCCAGGAAAGGATTTTTAGTCTGGCTCGGCGGCTTAAGCGTGCTGGGCTTTTTGGCCACCGACATGTACCTGCCGGCGTTTGCCGCGATGCAGGAAGATCTGCAAACCCCTGCCGCGGCCATCAGCGCCAGCCTGAGCTTATTCCTCGCCGGTTTTGCCTTCGCCCAGCTGCTGTGGGGACCGCTCTCGGATCGCTTTGGCCGTAAACCGGTCCTGCTGCTGGGGCTGGCCATTTTTGCCGTGGGCTGCCTGGGGATGCTGTGGGTGCGTGACGCTACCTGGCTGCTGGTGCTGCGCTTCATTCAGGCCGTGGGCGTCTGTGCCGCGGCGGTGACCTGGCAGGCGCTGGTCACCGACTACTATCCGGCTAACCGTACCAACCGTATTTTCGCGACCATTATGCCGCTGGTGGGTCTTTCCCCTGCCCTCGCTCCCCTGCTGGGCAGCTGGATCCTCGCGCATTTCGACTGGCAGGCGATCTTTGCCACGCTGTTTGCCATCACCCTGGTGCTGATGCTGCCGGCGTTCGGCCTCAAGCCCGCGCATAAAAAAGAGGCGCACGCCGACGCGAAGCCGATCACCTTTACCTCCCTGCTGAGCGAGAAAGCGTATCGCGGGAATGTCCTGATCTATGCCGCCTGTTCGGCCAGCTTCTTCGCGTGGCTCACCGGCTCGCCGTTTATTCTGCACGATATGGGCTACAGCCCGGCGGCCATCGGTTTGAGCTATGTTCCACAGACCATCGCGTTCCTGGTAGGCGGGTACGGCTGCCGCGCGGCGCTGCAAAAATGGGAAGGTCAGCAGATGCTGCCATGGCTGCTGGTGCTCTATGCGCTGAGCGTCATCGGCACCTGGGCCGTCGGGTTTGTTCCGGGCGCAGGCCTGGCTGAAATTTTGATCCCCTTCTGCGTGATGGCCGTGGCGAACGGGGCGATTTACCCCATCGTGGTGGCACAGGCGCTGCGTCCGTTCCCGCAGGCGACAGGCCGCGCCGCCGCGCTGCAAAATACCCTGCAGCTGGGTCTGTGCTTCCTGGCAAGCCTGGTGGTCTCCGCGCTTATTGCAACGCCGCTGCTGACCACCACCAGCGTGATGCTGGTCACCGTTGCGCTGGCGGCGATGGGCTATCGCATGCAGTCGGCTGCGCATCGCGAGCAAAATGCGCGGTCGCAGGCGGAAACCTCGCATGCCTGATTGCGCCTGAAATCATGTTACATTTCAGTGATTAGGTTGCTAACAATTTTCTATTGAATCACCAAATTTTGAGGCCTATACTAAATTTGGTTCGATTAAATACGATAAATATTAAGTGTTAACGGGAGCCGGAATGCTCCCGTTTTACCATGGAAGGCATTTCGGCAAGGGTTATCTCCCTTCCTCTGTTCTACGTCGGATACTAGCCTCGCGGTTTTTACCGTGAGATTTCTCACAAACCAAAAAAGCGTCTACGCTGTTTGAAGGTTCTGATCACATCAGAGTGATGGAGAAGCTATGAGTTCATCGTGTATAGAAGAAGTCAGCGTTCCGGACGACAACTGGTCCCGGATCGTCAGTGAACTGTTAGGTCGAGCAGGCATCACTATCAATGGTTCATCACCATCCGATCCTCAGGTTAAACATCCCGACTTTTTTAAACGCGTATTGCGAGAGGGATCGTTAGGCCTGGGCGAAAGCTACATGGACGGCTGGTGGGAGTGTGAGCGCCTGGATACCTTTTTCGCCAGCGTGCTGCGTGCCGGTCTGGAAAATCAACTCCCTCGCCATCTGAAAGACACCCTGCGCGTCGCCTCTGCCCGACTGTTTAATCTGCAAAATAAAAAACGCGCATGGATCGTCGGTAAAGAGCATTACGATTTGGGCAATGACCTGTTCAGCCGGATGCTGGACCCTTTCATGCAATACTCCTGTGCCTACTGGAAAGACGCGTCAACGCTTGAGGAGGCACAGCAGGCCAAGCTGCGTCTGATCGGCGAAAAACTGCAGCTACAGCCCGGCATGCGCGTGCTGGATATCGGCTGCGGCTGGGGTGGGCTGGCGTATTTTATGGCGAAGCACTATGACGTCAGCGTGGTCGGCGTAACGATTTCAGCGGAACAGCAAAAAATGGCTCGGGAACGCTGCCAGGGCCTCGACGTAGATATCCGCCTGCAGGATTACCGTGATCTGAACGAGCAGTTTGACCGGATCGTTTCCGTCGGCATGTTCGAGCACGTCGGGCCGAAAAACTACGATACCTATTTTGAGGTCGTGGATCGTAACTTAAAACCGGACGGCATCTTCCTGCTGCACACCATCGGCTCTAAGCGGACCGACAATAACGTTGACCCGTGGATCAACAAATACATCTTTCCGAATGGCTGTTTACCGTCCGTTCGCCAGATTGCCAACGCCAGTGAATCCCATTTTGTCATGGAAGACTGGCATAACTTTGGCGCGGATTACGACACCACGCTAATGGCATGGCATGCGCGTTTTCAGGAGGCCTGGCCAGAGATTGCGGACAACTATTCTGAACGATTCAAGCGAATGTTTAGCTATTATCTGAATGCCTGCGCGGGGGCGTTTCGCGCGCGGGATATTCAGCTCTGGCAGGTTGTTTTCAGCCGCGGAATTGAACACGGCCTGCGGGTCGCACGCTAAAAAAATAGCCCCGTTGAACCGGGGCTATTTTTTATTCTTCTTCTACGTTCTTTATTATTGCCGCTTCTTTTGCCGCCAGCACGCGCTCAACCGTATCCACCACCGCCTGGGTTTGCGGATCGATTTCGATATTCACGCGATGCCCCAGCTTTTTCGCACCAAGCGTAGTGCGCTGCAGCGTTTCAGGAATTAAATGCACGCAAAAGCGCGTTGGCGTCACTTCCCCCACCGTCAGGCTAATCCCGTCAATGCCAATAAATCCTTTATAGAGGATGTATTTCATTAATGACGGATCCTGCATTTTAAACCAGATTTGACGGTTATTTTCCGAGGTGACGATTTTCGCAACTTCAGCGGTGGTCATGATGTGCCCCGACATCAGATGGCCGCCAATCTCATCGCTGAACTTCGCTGCCCGTTCAACGTTGACGGTATCGCCCACCGCCAGCTCGCCCAGGTTGGTGATCCGCAGCGTCTCTTTCATTAAATCAAAGCTAATCTGGTTACCGTTAATTTCGGTGACGGTCAGGCAGCAGCCGTTATGGGCAATCGACGCGCCGGTTTCGATGCCCTCAAGCATATATTCCGGCAGCTCTACAACATGCGTACGAAAATTAGGTTTTTCATCAATGGACACCACTTTGGCAGTGCCCTGTACAATACCAGTAAACATGCATACAACTCCTGTTTTTTCCGGACGGTGGTGACACCGTTTAATCCCACCACAATAACAGTTGGAAAAACAGGTTGCCAGCGGAGCGCATTTTCTGGCGATTTTTTCACTAGATAAATAGCTAAAGCCCGCTACAATAGCTGGCACCCCCCTGCTTTTTCTTCTTGCTGCCCGTTTCGGCGGCTTTTTTAGTCTCTCAAATAACTAGAATATAAAGGTGTTCACGTGCAGAAGTACATGAATGAAGCGCGGCAGTTATTGGCACTGGCGATACCCGTGATCGTCGCACAGGTTGCCCAGACCGCAATGGGATTTGTGGATACGGTAATGGCCGGCGGCTACAGCGCCACCGATATGGCGGCCGTCGCCATTGGTACATCAATCTGGCTTCCGGCCATCCTGTTCGGTCACGGTCTGCTGCTCGCGCTGACGCCGGTTATCGCTCAACTCAATGGTTCGGGGCGTCGCGAACGCATTGCCCATCAGGTCCGCCAGGGGTTCTGGCTGGCCGGATTTGTTTCCGTGCTGATTATGGTTGTGCTCTGGAACGCCGGTCATATCATTCGCGCGATGGATAACATCGATCCGGCACTGGCTGACAAAGCCGTGGGCTATCTGCGTGCCCTGCTCTGGGGGGCACCGGGCTACCTCTTCTTCCAGGTGGCGCGTAACCAGTGCGAAGGCCTGGCGAAAACCAAGCCCGGGATGGTGATGGGCTTTATCGGTTTGCTGGTTAATATTCCGGTGAACTATATCTTTATTTACGGTCATTTCGGGATGCCGGAGCTGGGCGGCGTCGGCTGCGGCGTGGCGACGGCCGCCGTTTACTGGGTGATGTTCTTCTCGATGATCGTCTTTGTAAAACGCGCCCGTTCCATGCGCGATATCCGCAACGAGAACAGGTTTAGCACGCCGGACTGGAACATCATGACGCGTCTGGTGCAGCTAGGGTTGCCAATTGCACTCGCCCTGTTCTTTGAGGTGACCCTGTTTGCCGTGGTCGCCCTGCTGGTTTCCCCGCTGGGCATTGTGAACGTGGCCGGGCACCAGATTGCGCTCAACTTCAGCTCTCTGATGTTCGTCCTGCCGATGTCGCTGGCGGCGGCGGTAACGATTCGCGTTGGCTTTCGCCTGGGTCAGGGCTCAACGCTGGATGCGCAAACGGCCGCCCGGACCGGGCTGGGCGTCGGCGTCTGCATGGCGGTCTGTACGGCGCTCTTTACCGTTGCGTTACGCGAGCAAATTGCCCTGCTCTACAACGACAATCCTGAAGTGGTCACGCTGGCTTCGCACCTGATGCTGCTGGCCGCGATTTACCAGATTTCTGACTCCATTCAGGTCATTGGCAGCGGCGTGCTTCGCGGCTATAAAGACACGCGCTCCATCTTCTTTATCACCTTTATCGCCTACTGGGTGTTGGGTCTGCCGTGTGGCTATATCCTGGCCCTGACCGATCTGGTGGTTGAGCGCATGGGGCCCGCCGGGTTCTGGATGGGCTTTATCATCGGCCTGACGTCGGCGGCAATTATGATGATGATGCGCATGCGCTTCCTGCAGCGCCAGCCATCAACGATCATTTTGCAACGCGCTGCACGTTAAATACGCAGTAGCCGCCGCCCGGCGGCTACTTTCTCTTCACTTTGCGCGGTAATACAGCAATCGCGTGAAATCAGAGAGAAAATTGCATTTTCCCTCTTGCCACCTCGGTGCTGTGCCGCTAATATTCGTCCCCGTTGTCACCGACAACACGTTGCGTTCATAGCTCAGTTGGTTAGAGCACCACCTTGACATGGTGGGGGTCGTTGGTTCGAGTCCAATTGAACGCACCATTCTGCGTCCGTAGCTCAGTTGGTTAGAGCACCACCTTGACATGGTGGGGGTCGGTGGTTCGAGTCCACTCGGACGCACCATTTCAGTCCTGAAATGGTGCAAATCCTCTTCTGATATCCTGAATTTTCCTAATCCTTCATTTTTATTACCGTTCTCCTGCTACGCTTTCCTCATGGAAAAAAACAGGAAGACCGTCGATGAAGAAAATCGCCATTATCGGTTCCGGCCCAACAGGGATTTATACCTTTTACGCGCTTCTGAACAACCCGCAGCCGCTTGCCATCTCCGTGTTTGAACAAGCTGATGAAGCGGGCGTAGGCATGCCCTATAACGACGACGATAACTCGCGTCTGATGCTGGCAAATATCGCGAGCATTGAAATCCCGCCCATTTTTATGACCTACCTCGACTGGCTTAAGGGCCAGAGCGACGCCCATCTGGCGCGCTTTAAGGTTGATAAAGCCAGCCTGCACGACCGGCAGTTTCTGCCCCGGCTCCTGCTGGGCGAGTATTTCCTCGACAGCTTCCGGTCTATCGTAAAAGAGGCGAAAAAGCGGGGATTTCAGGTTGATGTTCATGAATCCGCCCGGGTCACCGATATCGCACCCGCGAAAGAAGGCGTTACGCTTTCCGTCAACGACGGCGCCTTTCCTGAACGCTTCGACCTGGCGGTGGTGGCCACCGGTCACGTCTGGCCAGAGGAGGAGGAAGCCACGCGCACGTTCTTCCCAAGCCCCTGGTCCGGCCTGATGGACGCCAGCATTCCTGCCTGCCGGGTCGGCATTATGGGCACATCGCTGAGCGGTCTCGACGCGGCCATGGCGGTCGTGATGCAGCACGGTGCCTTTCGCGACGATAGGTTCGTGCTGGATAAAGGCAGCGAGGCGCTGAAGATTGTCCTGATGTCCCGGACGGGCATTCTGCCGGAAGCCGATTTTTACTGCCCTATCCCTTATGAGCCGCTGTCGGTGTTGACCGAACGCGTGGCCGAAAGCGAGATTTACAAGGGATCTGATGGCCTGCTCGACCGCATCTTCACCCTGATGGTCAAAGAGCTGCAGCTCGCCGACCCGACGTGGTGCGAGAAAATATCGCTGCATACGCTAAATGCGGACAGCATTCGCGAGGCCTGGTTTGAGGATCGTAAACGGCACGGCCCCTTTACCTGGGCAGAAGATAACCTGAAAGAGGTGGAAAAAAATAAGCGCGAGCGCCGCACCGTGGCCTGGCGCTATACCGTGCTTCGGCTGCATGAAGTGGTTCAGGCGATCGTACCCCATCTCAACGAGCGAGACGCTAAACGCTTCAAACAAGGGCTGGCGCGGGTATTTATCGATAACTACGCGGCGATCCCTCCGCAGTCGATCCGCAGGCTGCTCGCGCTTCGTGAAGCGGGCATCATTAGCGTGGCGGCGCTCGGTGAGGATTACACGCTGGATATTGGCAGCGATCGAACGGTTATCACCACAAAAGAGACCGTTTACCGTTTCGACGTTTTTATTGACGCGCGCGGGCAAAAGCCGCTCAAAACGAAAGATCTGCCCTTTCCAACGCTGCGAAAACAGCTGGAAGCCACGGGCGAAGAGATACCCGACATCGGCGAAGATTACACCCTGAACGCGCCTGACGCCGTACGCGGTCGCATTGCCTTCGGCGCAATACCGTGGCTGATGCACGATCGTCCCTTCGTTCAGGGTCTGGCGGAGTGTGCGGAAATTGCGAAAGCCATGGCGAAAGCGGCGGAAAGACCCGCGTCGGGATCGCGGCGGAGATTACCGTATACTGAGGACTGACAGGGCTTCCATGCCCTGCTGTTGCGGATTACTCGAAGAACACTTCCGGGTTTTCAGACAGCGAAACGAAGGTTTTCGTGCCTTTATCCAGCGCAAGGATTTCGCCGCTTTCAATGTCGTACACCCAGCCGTGCAGGCGGATGGAATTATTACGCAGGCCCACCGCAACGGACGGATGGGTCTTAATGTTGCTCAACTGCGCAAACACGTTCTCCTGCACCATCGCGTTGACCTTATCGATCGGCTTATCCCAGGTTTTCTTCTCTACCACGGCCTTCGCCGCGTCGGAATAGCGCAGCCAGTGTGACACGGCCGGCATTGGCTCCAGGTTGGCGTTATCGGCAATCGCCTTCATCGCCCCGCAGTTGGAGTGACCGCAAATCACGATATCCGTCACGCCCAGCGCCACGACGGCGTATTCGATGGTGGCGGAGACGCCGCCAGGCTCCGGCCCGAACGGCGGCACAATGTTACCAGCATTACGAATGACAAAGAGTTGTCCCGGCTCTTGCTGGGTGACCAGTTCCGGGACCAGACGGCTGTCGGAGCATGAGATAAACAGCGCTTTGGGATTCTGGCTGGACGCTAAACTGCGGAAGAGCTCTTTACGTTGCGGGAAAATCTCTTTTTGAAAGCTGAGAAAACCTTCAATGATATGTTGCATAGCAATGTCTCTTTTATCTGTTTTAGTTTAGGTATGATCAAGATCACACTCGTAAAGTTTACCCACCGCGCTTCACTTCAGACAAGCAATATATTTCTGGCCCGACCGCTGGACAATCTCGTCCGCGCTGGCGAGGATGTTTTGCCCTTCGAACGCGCCGTAAAGACGTTGAAACGTTCTGCCTTCCAGATGACGCACGACCGACGCCACGGCGCGGGCCGGTAGCGGGAGATAGTTTGGGTAGCTCCACATAAACGATACGGCGTCTTTACCCGGCGTGACCTGCAAAATATCGCCCACCAGCAATACTCCGCCCTCCTCCTGCCAGTGCAGCACCGTTCCACCGGCAAAATGCCCGCCCAGACGCAGCAGGGTGACCGACGGGAAAATCTCCAGCGCATCCCCCTCCCAGAAGTGAATGGCCGGACTGTCGCGCATGACCCACTCTCTGTCGCTGGCGTGCAGGTACACCGGCGCATCAAACGCCGCAGCCCACGCCTGCATCGTGGTGTAGTAGTGAGGATGTGAAATCGCTATCGCGCTGATGCCGCCGAGGGCGGTGATGAGCGTTTTAGTTGCGGGATCGAGGTTGGCGATGCAGTCCCAGAGAATATTGCCGTGGGGCGTTTGCAGAAGCAGCGCCCGCTGGTTAATCGCAAAAGCAGGGACCGTTTTAATTCCGAACAGCCGCGGCTCCAGCTGCTGCCATTTGTTGCTATGCGTGGCGGTGAGCGCGTCGAGATCGGTCCACGCCTGACCCGTGGCAGGAACATACTGGCGTTCATCTTCGCAAATGGGACATCTGTCCGGCTGGGCATCGTAGGCGGTTCCGCAGGTTTTACAGAGGGTAATCATGTGCTCTCCTCAGCGATAAAGCACTGAGTATGGCAGGGATTATCCTTATGTGCTGCGAGGTTCATTGCTGGCTTTTTTTGCCCTATACTGTGCCAGTATCAAAAACTGAACAGAGCAGGTGCCACATGGAAATTGATCTCGATAACTTAGTCTTTAGCGGTCTGGATGAAGCAGAAGAGCGTAATGCGGAACGTCTGGACGATGCAGACAAAAAAGCGCAGGCGATTGTCGCCGACGATGACTGCGGTGATGCCTGCAAGATCTGATAAAAAAAGCACCGGTCAGCCGGTGCTTTTTTTTGGCACTCAACGGAGCGCTACAGTTCGGGCGTCTTTTTAAACCCCGTTAACATCAATACCAGGCTTTGGGCCGAAGAAGCCGGTTCAAACTGGTAATGGTTTCCCTGACGGTCGCCGCCGATATACCACGAGATTTCGGTTTTCCCTTCAGCCAGCGCCTTGCGCACGGCCTTGTCGACATCCACCATTCTGTACTCTTTGGAATGATTGAGATACAGCACGGCATCGGATTTATAGCTACACGCCGGGCGGTCAGTCCAGCTCACCGTTGCAGGGTCCCAGTCGCTGCTGGCCGGATAGAAGAAGATCTGATCGGCCCCGTCAGTTTCTACCTTACCGCCGTAAATGCGAACGCGATATTTAAACAGAGAAGGATCCTGCCCCGCGGGCAGCGGCGGGATCGTAAACTTCACCAGCGAGAGGGTCTCACTGTTTTGGGTTCGGCCTCCGTTCTGCCAGTTATCCTGCACCAGCAACACCTGCGGCTGAGGTTGGGAGAGCCCCGGCTCGAGGCTGCTTAGCCAGACGTTTGCCTGCGCTTTTGAATAGGCATAGGGCACGGTCGTGCCACAGTCCAGTCCGCGATTCATACAGAGCTCGGTCATAAAGCGCGCGCCCTCATCCGTCCAGCCGTTCATAAAATCAGCATGAGCGGTGTAAAGACTTCCCCAGCGCTCTTCGCGCTCGTTGCCATGCATAATCGGGTCGAGGGAAAGCTCGGCTTTGCCGGTATCGAGAGAGGTGATGGTCGGAAGCACATAGGCGATGTTCATGTTCACGGTTGGAATTTTTACCGGAAACGCCGTCGGGCATTGCCCTTTCGTATCGTATGTCGCGTTGGCAATGCCGTGAGCGGGTTTGAGATTCACGCCATCCCAGCAGTTGGGGAACTGAATACCGATATTAAACTGCACGGCGTCTCCCGCCTTTCGTAACCCGCAAACCTCCCCCGTTTTGGTTGTGTAACCTTTGCCGTTAGCACACAGGAAAGTGATGTGCGGATTGGGCGCAGAGCCGTGGTGATCTCCCGCCAGCAGCGAGAGCCCCGCCGGGAAAGGCTGCAGCGGCCAGGATTCCACATTCGAAGCCTGATAGTAGGTTTTCTGATACGCAGGTTTTACGATCGTGCCGTCAGGCAGCCGCAGCGAAGGTGCCCAGTATGCCGAGCTATCCGCTTTGTTATCGCAGGTGGTGTCTTCCCGCTTGCGCAGGGTTTCCCGGGTCGAGCCGGCATCGGTGCGCGTATTGCCGAAGAAGTCATGCAGCATGGCCTCATTGGGCCTGCCAAACATCATGATGGCATCATCGCCAAGCGTATGGGAGTAGCCGCAGACAACATGAGCCTGTGGCCCAGCGTGTGCCGCATGCATTGCGAGAAGTAGCGCAGGGGCTGAAAGCGTCGTTGTTAACGTGGTCCGTTTCATCATTATCTCCATTAATGAAAGGACCTATAGGTAACAAACAACGGGTTAATTAACCGAATGATTCACCGGGTACTTTTCCGCTCATTGTGGCTTTACATACGTCACGCACAGCTCATTCCAGTACATTTCGCGCGTGCGGCGCAGTTCAGCGTGACGTTTTATCATGGAACCACTCCGGGTCAATGTTCGCAACGTCCACGCCATACAGGCTGGCGACGGGCAGGATTGACTCAAGAACACGTTGCGCGCTGTTCTCCGCATTCACTGGTCGGCTCGCAAAGAACCGCCGTAACGTGCTGATCCATTTTTTCATCGTCTTACCCTCTCTCGCCGTGTCTAATCTCAGTTAAACACCCAAACGTCGCGCGGGGGAAATACCAAAATCCACTGTTGATGTGCAGGATCTGCAAATAGCGCCCTGTCCTTTTTCACTCTTCATTAACACCTTGTTCACTAATGCTTTTTTGCTCATAGCAAAGAACGATTTCTTATTTGGCGATAGCTTTCCCTTATGGGAGCGTAGCGGGGTAAAACAAAAACAACGGGATGGCGTATGACTATGGCAGCAAAAATGAAAGGGTTCAACAAACGGGCACTGGTTCTGGGATTGCTGGCGGCGGGCAGCCTGCTTTCAGCGCAGGCGCAGGCCGATCGGCTGGCGGATATCAAGGCAGCAGGGGTAGTGAAAGTGGCCACCTTTGACGCCAACCCGCCGTTTGGCTCGATTGATGCTAAAACGCATGAAATCGTGGGTTACGACGTGGACTTTGCCAGGGCGCTGGCCAAATCGCTCGGCGTGAAGCTTGAGCTGGTTGCCACCAATCCGGCCAACCGTATTCCTCTTCTGCAGTCCGGGAAAGCCGATCTGATCGTGGCGGATATCACCATCACCCCGGAACGCGCGCAGGTGATTGATTTCTCAACCCCTTACTTTGTGACCGGCCAGCAGTTCCTGGTGCCGGCGAAATCACCGGATAAGCTTGATGACTATAGCCGGGCGCGCATTGGCGCGGTCAAAGGCACGACCGGCGAGCAGGCGCTGCACCAGCGTTTCCCGCAGTCCCGCGTGCTCTCTTATGACGATATCCCCCTGGCGCTGACGGCGCTGCGCAACGGTAACGTACAGGCCATCACCCAGGACAGCACCATTCTGGCGGGTCTGCTGGCGCAGGCGCCGGACAAAGCCAACTTCAAAATTCTGCCCGACCTGCTCAGTAAAGAAGAGATTGGCGTGGGGGTGAAAAAAGGGGAAACCGCGCTGCTGAAGGCCGTCAACGACGAGCTGATTAATCTCGAGAAGAGCGGTCAGGCGGCCAAAATATACGACGTCTGGTTTGGTCCAGGCACCCCAGCACCCCAGCCTCGCGCCTTTAAAATAGAAGCCAGATAATATGCTCTCAGGTTTATTTTCACACTCCGCGGCCGGTGCCGCGGATTTTTCACATCTGGAACAGGCCAGCGTCGAGTTTCGTCATGTGGACAAACGCTACGGCGACCATCAGGTGTTAAACGACATTAATCTCACCATCACGCCGGGGGAAGTGGTTGCCATCCTCGGCCCGTCGGGATCCGGAAAATCCACCCTGATCCGCCTTATCAACCAGCTTGAAACCCTGAGCGGCGGGGAGATCCTGGTCGACAACAAGCCAACCGGAACGCTTTCCGGGACCGGGCTGCGCCAGCTGCGCAGCCGCGTGGGGTTTGTGTTCCAGCAGTTCAATCTTTACGCCCATCTCACCGCCAGCCAGAACATCACCCTGGCCCTGGAACACGTTCACGGCTGGAAGCCGCAGCCCGCCCACGAGCGCGCGCTGGCCCTGCTGGAGAAGGTCGGCATGCTGGAAAAAGCCCACCATTTCCCGGCAGAGCTTTCCGGTGGACAACAGCAGCGCGTGGCGATTGCCCGCGCCCTCGCCTCTTCACCGCAAATTATTCTGTTCGATGAACCCACCTCCGCGCTGGATCCGGAGATGATTGGTGAAGTGCTGTACGTAATGAAAGCCCTCGCCCACAGCGGGATCACCATGATTGTCGTGACCCACGAGATGCAGTTTGCCCGGGAAATTGCCGACCGAATTGTCTTTATCGACGGCGGGCAAATTCTGGAAACCGCGCCACCGGCGCAGTTTTTCAGTCAGCCATCGCATCCGCGCGCGCAGCGGTTCCTGCAAAAGGTGCTCGACCCGCTGCATCAGGAGCATCCTTAATGCCCGCGCTCGACTGGCAGGGGGTACTGACCGGACAGCCTCTGCAATGGATACTCTCCGGATTTCTCACCACCCTGTGGGTCACGCTTGCCGGGATAATGCTGGCCAGCCTGCTCGCCCTGCTCTTTATGCTCCTGCGCCTTTCCGGCGGACGACTCGGGAACGCGGTCGTCAGCGGCTGGGTATCACTCTTTCGCAATACCCCGCTGCTGGTGCAGCTACTGTTCTGGTATTTTGCCGCCTGGAACGGGCTGCCGCAGGCGTTTCGCGACGCGGTCAACGCGGATCACAGCTGGTCGATTCTGCCCGGCAACGTCTGGTGGTTTACGCCCGAATTTTTATGCTCTGCCTGGGGGTTGGGCGTTTTTACCTCGGCGTTTTTAATCGAAGAGGTGGAAGCAGGATTGCGTTCCGTGCCCGCCGGGCAGCGGGAGGCGGCGCTCGCCCAGGGATTCTCCACGTGGCGCTTGTTTCGCTTCATCCTTCTGCCGCAGGGCCTGGCCAACGCCTGGCAGCCCGTTGTGGGGCAGTACCTCAATCTGATGAAGCTCTCCTCGCTCGCCAGCGGAATTGGCTTTGCTGAGCTGACCTATCAGGTCAGGCAGATTGAGAGCTATAACGCGCACGCGCTGGAGGCCTTTACCGTCGGTACCGCTCTCTACCTGCTGACCGGCCTGGTTATGGGGATGGTGCTGGTTCGCACTGGCCCCCAGGCGAAACGTCAGCGTCCAAACGTCGCCACCTCAGGGAGTGAAAAACATGATTGCCGGACTTAACGTCATCACCGATAACCTCGATTATCTGCTGTGGGGGCGCGCGGCGGCCGGTGAACCGGGAGGCGTATTGCTCTCGTTAATGATGGCGGCCGGGGCCGCCGTCATCGCGCTGCCCGGCGGGATAGTGCTCGCGAGTCTGGCCTGGCGCTTTACCGGGCTTGTGCGAAAGGCCCTCTTTTTGTGGGCTGAGCTGATTCGCGGGATCCCACTCATCTTCGTGATTTTCTGGATGTGGTATCTCCTGCCGCTGATGGCCGGAGGCGATCTGCCGGGGGCGCTGACCGTCACGCTGGCGCTGGCCTGGTTTACCGCGGCAACCGTGATGCACTCGGTGCTGGCCGGGCTTAACGCGCTGCCTTCCGGGCAGCACGAGGCGGCGCTGTCTCAGGGGTTCAGCACCCGGCAAATCCTCCTGCGCGTGCTGCTGCCGCAGGCGCTGAGGAATATTCTGCCGTCTCTGGTGGGAATTTTTATCAGCCTGCTGAAGGATACGTCGCTGGCGTTTATCGTCAACGTCCCGGAACTGACCACGGTGGCAGGACAGGTCAACAACCGGGTGCAAATCTACCCGGCGGCCATTTTTATCTTTACGGGCGTGGTCTACTACCTGCTCTGCTGCTCGCTTGAGCAGCTTGCGAAGCGCTGGCACCTTACCCGGCCAGCGCTTTAACCACCGTTTCCATCGCTTCGGTTGTCAATGCACTGCGCTTAACGCGCTGGTTCGCCAGCGCGGTGCGCAGGACGCCGGCGATGACAATATGCTTTGGCTCCTGCCCTAAATCACGCATCTCAAGCACCACCTTTCCGACCACCCGGCACATCTCCTGGTACAGCGCTTCATCTTTGGTCACGTTACCCATCGTCATCACTCCATTGCCTGTTAAACGTTGAGCTTAAATGATTCTCCTGCCGGATACAAAAAAGAAGCCCGGCGAGAGACTCGCCGGGCTTCATCTTTAAAATCAGTAAATTAGTTGTTTACCGGAATGACCGCGCCTTTGTATTTAGTGCGGATCCAGTCCTGAATCTCTTTCGAGTGCAGCACGTTCACCAGCGCGACGATATCTTTCTTCTTCTCGTCACCGCGATGCACGGTAATGATGTTGGCGTACGGGTTGTTTTCACCGCTCTCTACCGCAATCGGGTCGTGAACCGGATCCAGACCGGCGTCAATCGCGTAGTTGGCGTTGATCACCACCGCGGCACCTTCATCGTTGTTATACATCTGCGGCAGCAGGGACGCCTCCACGTTAGGCGTGAACTGCAGCTTTTTCGGGTTCTCGACGATGTCGCTGATGCGCGCGGTCACTTTATCAATGCCCGGCTTCAGCTTGATCACGCCCTCTTTCTCAAAGATGGAGAGAATGCGCCCCTCTTCAGAAACCGCGTCACGCATGATGATCTTGCCACCTTCCGGCAGGTCCTTCAGCGACTTGTATTTTTTAGAGTAGATGCCGATAGGCTCAATGTGGATCGCGCCCGCGCTGACGAAATCGTAGTCCTTATCGCCCGCATGATCCTTCAGCACGCTATTCAGGTACGGAATGTGCTGGAAATAGTTTGCGTCGATGTCACGGCCCGCCAGGGCGGTGTTCGGCAGAATGTAGTCCTGGAACGGTTTAATCTCCAGGTCGATACCCTGCTTCGCCAGAATCGGCTTTGCCTGCTCCAGAATTTCGGCGTGCGGCGTGTTGGATGCGCCCACGGTCAGGGTGTCGGCCCAGGAGGCGAAGCTCAGGGCGCTCAGGGTTGCGGCGGCGATCAGCGTCAGCGTTTTTTTCATGATGGGTTCCTGTGTGTTTTTAGAGATTATCTTTTGTCTAACAATGAAGTAATGACATCGCCGCAGAACTGGATAATGAAAACGATGATCAGAATGGTCACCGTTGCCACCAGCGTGACGTCACCGTGGTTGCGCTGGAATCCTTCCAGATAAGCCAGATTTCCCAAACCACCGGCGCCAATCACCCCCGCCATGGCGCTGTAGCTCACCAGCGCGATAAGCGTCACCGTAATACCCGATACCAGTGCAGGTGATGATTCCGGCAGTAAAACTCGAAACACGAGCGTGCTGAGCCGTGCGCCCATCGAGCGCGTCGCTTCTATCACGCCTTTATCCACTTCACGCAGGGCGATTTCCACCAGGCGTGCGTAGAACGGTGCGGCACCGACTATCAGCGCCGGCAGCGCCGCGTTGGCGCCAAGAATGGTGCCGACGACGGTCTTGGTAAACGGGATCAGCAGAACGATCAGAATGATGAACGGAATTGAGCGGAACACGTTCACCACGATCGACATGACGCTATACACCGTGCGGTTGTGGAACAGCCCGCCGCGCGCGGTTAAAAACAGCGTCAGACCCAGCACGATGCCCAGCACAAAGGTCGCTACGCCGGAAAGCGCGGTCATATACAGCGTCTCCAGCGTCGCCGCCCAGAGCTGATCCCACTTGAGGTGCGGAAAGAGATTCTCAGCCATGTTTAATTACCTCGCCTTCAATATCGCTGTGCTGCAGGTCGGCGAGGATATTGTTCAGTTGTTCATCGGATGCCGCGACGTGGACCCAGAGTTGCCCGAAAACGCCGTGGGCGGTTTGCGTCATTTTCCCGTGCAGGATGTTAAACGGCAGGCCGTAGCGCAGGGTCAGTTCACCCACGATCGGCTTATGCGTGCTGTGCCCGGTAAAGGTCAGTCGGATGACCGTACCCTCCAGATCGTTTGCCAGTTCGGTATTGAAGGTTTCCTCCTCGGCGTACTGGCTTACCTGGCGGACAAACTGCTGCGTAATCGGCTGCTGCGGATGGGTAAAGACGCTCAGCACGTCGCCCTCCTCCACGACTTTACCGTTCTCCATTACCGCCACGCGGTCGCAGATCTTGCGCACCACGTGCATCTCGTGGGTGATCAGCACGATGGTCAGGTTGAAACGACGGTTGATATCCAGCAGCAGATCGAGGATCTGATCGGTGGTCTGCGGGTCAAGCGCGGAGGTGGCTTCATCGCAGAGCAGCACGTCAGGGTTGTTCGCCAGGGCACGGGCAATACCCACGCGCTGCTTTTGTCCGCCGCTCAGCTGCGACGGATAGGCATGCTCACGCCCCTTCAGGCCAACCAGCTCCACCAGCTCCGCAACGCGGGCGGCGATTTTTGCTTTCGGCACGCCGGCAATCTGCATAGAGAACGCAATGTTTTCGCGCACCGTGCGCGACCACAGCAGGTTGAAGTGCTGAAACACCATGCTGATCTTCAGGCGGGCCTGACGCAGCGCTTCACCTTTTGCCGCCGAAATGTCCTGTCCGTTAACGGTGACGCTGCCGGTGCTGGGTTTTTCCAGACCATTGAGCAGACGAATCAGCGTGCTTTTACCTGCCCCGCTGTAGCCGATAATTCCGTAAATCTGTCCCTGTGCTATCGTCAAATTGACGTTATCAACGGCAGTGAGTGCCACCTTTCCGTTGTCAAAAACCTTCGAAATATTGCTCAGTACAATCATTCTTATTCGTTATCCGTGCCGCCGTGGCGGTTTAGAAGTATGGATGTCCAAACGAGTGTAAACAGGCGTTATCAGCTTTTAAATGAACAAAAAAGAATGTGTTATAACTTTGGGGAATAAACGCGGATTTACATGGGGGAAAGCATTTAGACCAATTTCAGCAATGATTATCTGCCGACTGCATATCTGCCGGATGACGCGCGCGAAAAACGGTCGTTTTTGCAGCATTTTATGCCAATATAGCCATCCTCACATCCAGACAACTTTACGTCTTGCTGTCCTGACGTCCAGAAATAGCATTTATATTCCTTTCTGTTCTAAACTGCAGTGAAGGGTTCTTTATTGCCAAAATTTCACCGCCCTATCATCTCGTCATGACATCCAGAAGGGAAAACATCATGACGATTTATCACTCCGTCACCGAACTGATTGGCCGTACCCCGCTTATCCAGCTGCATAAGCTTGATACCGGTCCCTGCTCGCTGTTTCTGAAGCTGGAAAACCAAAATCCGGGCGGTTCGATTAAGGATCGCGTTGCGCTGTCGATGATTAACGAAGCGGAGCGCACCGGCCAGCTGCAGCCTGGCGGCACGATTATTGAGGCCACGGCGGGCAATACCGGCCTCGGTCTGGCCCTGATCGCCGCCCAGAAGGGCTACTCGCTGCTCCTGGTGGTGCCGGACAAAATGAGCCGCGAGAAGATTTTCCACCTGCGCGCGCTGGGTGCCCAGGTGGTGCTGACCCGCTCCGACGTTAACAAGGGCCATCCCGCCTATTACCAGGATTACGCCCGGCGTCTGGCGAACGAACTGCCCGGCGCGTTTTACATCGACCAGTTCAACAACGACGCCAACCCGCTGGCGCACCGCACCACCACGGCGCCGGAACTGTACGAGCAGCTTGAGGGCAAGATTGACGCCATCGTGGTTGGCGTCGGCTCAGGCGGTACGCTGGGCGGCCTGCAGGCGTGGTTCGCCGAGCACTCTCCGCAAACGGAGTTTGTGCTGGCTGACCCGGCCGGATCGGTGTTGGCCGACCAGGTAGAGACCGGGCGCTATCGCGACGCGGGCGCCTGGCTGGTTGAGGGAATTGGCGAAGACTTTATTCCGCCCCTGGCCCACATCGAAGGGGTGAATCGCGCCTGGCGCATCACCGACCGCGAGGCCTTCGCCACCGCGCGCGATCTGCTGAAAACGGAAGGCATTCTGGCGGGCTCGTCGAGCGGTACGCTGCTGGCGGCCGCGCTGAAGTATTGCCAGGCGCAGACCGCGCCGAAGCGCGTGGTGACCTTCGCCTGCGACAGCGGGAATAAATATCTCTCGAAGATGTTTAACGATGACTGGATGCGCCAGCAGGGGCTCATCACGCGCCCTCAGGCCGGCGATCTCTCCGACTACATTGCCCTGCGCCACGATGAAGGTGCCACCGTCACCGCCGCCCCGGACGACACGCTCTCAACCGTCCTGGCGCGCATGCGCCTGTACGACATTTCCCAGCTGCCGGTGCTGGAGAACGGCAAGGTAGTGGGCATTGTCGACGAGTGGGATCTCCTGCGGCACATCGGCGGCGACGGCGATCGCTTCGCGCTCCCGGTGACGGCAGCCATGACGCGTCAGGTCGAATTTCTTGATAAACGTGCCCCGGAGAGCGCCCTGCACGCCATCTTCGACCGCGGCCTGGTGGCCGTGATTAATGACAACGACCGTTTTCTCGGTCTGATTACGCGCAGCGACGTTCTGACCGCCTGGCGCAACCGTCTTCAGCAATAAAGGAACAGATGATGAAAAACCTGGCCACCCTGAGCGTACACAGCGGCGAGTTCAACGACCAGCACGGCGCCGTCATGCCCCCGATCTACGCTACCTCGACGTTTGCGCAACCGTCGCCCGGCGAGCATACCGGCTATGAGTATTCCCGCAGCGGCAACCCGAGCCGCCACGCGCTGGAAACCGCCATTGCCGAACTGGAAGGCGGCACGCGGGGCTACGCCTTCGCTTCCGGGCTCGCGGCCATCTCAACGGTGCTTGAGCTGCTGGACAAAGACAGCCATATCGTCGCCATTGATGACGTTTACGGCGGGACGTATCGCCTGATTGAAAACGTGCGCAAGCGCAGCGCCGGCCTGCAGGTCAGCTGGGTTAAGCCGGACGATTTAGCGGGGCTTGAGGCCGCCATCCGCCCGGATACCCGTATGGTATGGGTAGAAACGCCAACCAACCCGCTGCTGAAGCTGGCGGACCTGGCGGCCATCGCGGCGATCGCCCGTCATCATAACGTCATCAGCGTGGCGGATAACACCTTCGCGTCGCCGGTAATCCACCGTCCGCTGGAGTCCGGTTTCGATATCGTGGTGCACTCCGCCACCAAATACCTGAACGGACATTCTGACGTGGTGGCCGGGCTGGCGATTGTCGGAGATAACCCCGCGCTGGCGGAGAAGCTCGGCTATCTGCAGAACGCGGTGGGGGGCGTTCTGGATCCGTTCAGCAGTTTTCTGACCCTGCGCGGTATTCGCACGCTGGCGTTGCGGGTAGAAAAGCACAGCAGCAACGCGCTGACGATTGCGCAATGGCTGGATCGGCATCCTCTGGTCGAAAAGGTGTTCTATCCCGGCCTGGAATCGCATCCGCAGTATCAGCTTGCCCGCACGCAGATGGCGCTCCCCGGTGGGATGATTTCCGTGGTGGTCAAAGGCGATGCGCAACGCGCCACGGAGGTGATCCGCAGCCTGAAGTTGTTCACCCTCGCGGAAAGCCTGGGCGGCGTGGAAAGTCTGGTGAGCCAGCCCTACGGCATGACGCACGCCTCGATTCCGCTGGAGCAACGGCTGGCAAACGGCATTGTGCCGCAGCTGATCCGTCTTTCAGTGGGGATTGAAGATCCCAAAGACCTGATTGCCGACCTCAGTCAGGCGCTGCAAAAATAAGCAATATGCGGCAGGTCAATCCCCTGCCGCCATAAGTTGTCATCATGGCTTAACGCCTTGATAACAATATTATGTGAAACTGCACAGATTATTTCTGAAACACCGTTTCCATTTTCCTTTTATCTTAAAATCAGCGTATAATGCGCGCCAAATCCCTGGTGAATGGTTTCAGCGCTTGGAATACAAAAAACAACGTACAACTTCTCCTCTCCTTCGTTGGGCTGTCACTCAGGCACACTTTCTTCTGCACGCTCATTTGATGTCTCCTATCCTTAGTGCGTGTCATATACTCTTTTGCAACACAGGTTTGACTCTGCGGCGGTGCGCCCCCGGAGCGAGATTTCCATATCCTTCCCAACTTAAAGACTAAGACTGTCATGAAAAAGACGAAAATTGTTTGTACTATCGGCCCGAAAACCGAATCTGAAGAGATGCTGAGCAAAATGCTGGACGCCGGCATGAACGTGATGCGTCTGAACTTCTCCCACGGCGATTACGCTGAACACGGCCAGCGCATCCAGAACTTGCGCAACGTGATGAGCAAGACCGGTAAAAAAGCCGCCATCCTGCTGGACACCAAAGGTCCTGAAATCCGTACCATCAAGCTGGAAGGCGGCAACGACGTCTCTCTGAAAGCGGGTCAGACCTTCACCTTCACTACCGACAAATCCGTTGTGGGTAACAGCGAAATCGTTGCCGTGACCTACGAAGGCTTCACCAGCGATCTGTCCGTCGGCAACACCGTGCTGGTCGACGATGGTCTGATCGGTATGGAAGTCACCGCTATCGAAGGCAATAAAGTTATCTGTAAAGTGCTGAACAACGGCGACCTGGGCGAAAACAAAGGCGTTAACCTGCCGGGCGTTTCTATCGCGCTGCCAGCACTGGCTGATAAAGACAAACAGGACCTGATCTTCGGTTGCGAACAGGGCGTTGACTTCGTTGCAGCGTCCTTCATCCGTAAGCGTTCCGACGTGGTTGAGATCCGTGAGCACCTGAAAGCGCACGGCGGCGAGAAGATCCAGATCATCTCCAAAATCGAAAACCAGGAAGGCCTGAACAACTTCGACGAAATCCTCGAAGCGTCTGACGGCATCATGGTAGCCCGTGGCGACCTGGGCGTTGAAATCCCGGTTGAAGAAGTGATCTTCGCGCAGAAGATGATGATCGAGAAATGCGTTCGCGCGCGTAAGGTGGTTATCACCGCCACGCAGATGCTGGACTCGATGATCAAAAACCCACGCCCAACCCGCGCAGAAGCAGGCGACGTGGCTAACGCCATCCTCGACGGTACCGATGCGGTCATGCTGTCCGGCGAATCCGCTAAAGGGAAATATCCACTGGAAGCGGTCGGCATCATGGCGACCATCTGTGAACGTACCGACCGCGTGATGACCAGCCGTCTGGACTTCAACAACGACAGCCGCAAGCTGCGTATCACCGAAGCCGTCTGCCGCGGTGCGGTAGAAACTGCTGAGAAACTGGAAGCGCCGCTGGTTGTGGTTGCGACTCAGGGCGGTAAATCTGCGCGCGCCGTGCGTAAATACTTCCCGGATGCCACTATCCTGGCCCTGACCACCAACGAAACCACCGCGCGTCAGCTGGTGCTGAGCAAAGGCGTCGTTGCCCACCTGGTCGAAGAGATCGCCTCTACTGACGATTTCTACATTCAGGGTAAAGCACTGGCGCTGGAAAGCGGCCTGGCGCAGAAAGGCGACGTTGTCGTTATGGTTTCTGGTGCGCTGGTACCAAGCGGAACGACCAATACTGCATCCGTTCACGTGCTGTAATAATTCACGAACGAATTAATTTTGATAAAAAGCGCCCAATGGGCGCTTTTTTTATTCCCGGCATTAGCCAAAGTCATTCAAATTGCAAATCGGGTTTTTCTATTTAATTGCGAATTATCTAAGACGAATCCGATGATAAATACCTTTTTTTACTTAGATTTTTGCTCCAAAAGGGTCGATTCGATGCTTCTTTGAGCGAACGATCAAAAATAGGTGTATTCCCATCAAAAAAATATTCTCAACCCAAAAAACTTTGTGTAATACTTGTAACGCTACATGGAGATTAACTCAATCTAGAGGGTATTAATAATGAATCGTACTAAACTGGTACTGGGCGCGGTAATCCTGGGTTCTACTCTGCTGGCTGGTTGCTCCAGCAACGCTAAAATCGATCAGCTGTCTTCTGACGTTCAGACTCTGAACGCTAAAGTTGACCAGCTGAGCAACGACGTGAACGCAATGCGTTCCGACGTTCAGGCTGCTAAAGACGACGCAGCTCGCGCTAACCAGCGTCTGGACAACCAGGCTACTAAATACCGTAAGTAATAGTACCTGTTAATAAAATGGCGCACATTGTGCGCCATTTTTTTTGCCTGCGTCAAACCACTACTGCGTCACCTTCTCCCCTTCCTCTTCCGCGACCGCTGCCGATACCCGGCTGTTCTGCACCGACAACACGCTATTGCTGGCCGACGGACCGCTGCCCGACGACACCAATACCGGGATCCCGGCACGACGTGACAGGGCTTTATCAATCAGCGCCCTATCGCTCCCGGACTGAGAAACAAAGGTCGCGAAGTCTGCGGAATGGGTAATGGGCGAAACCTGCGGATTTTCACCTTCAACCTGCGCCAGCGGGCGGTGAACCTCTATATAGCGTTTTCCATCCGGCTCCACGGAAAACTTCACGGGTTCATTGATAATCTGTACCCGCGTGCCCACCCGCACCTGTTCGAACAGGGCCTTAATGTCCGGGGCATTCATCCGCATACAGCCGGAGCTGACGCGCAGGCCGACGCTGTCCGGCGCGCTGGTGCCGTGAATGAGATATTCCCCATTTCCCACGCCTAAACGCAGGGCGAAGCGTCCCAGAGGGTTATTTGGCCCGGCAGGGACCACCGGGGGCAGTTTAATGCCCTGCTCGAGAGAGCGTGCTCTGATGCCCGGCGTGGGCGTCCAGGTAGGGTTAGGGATTTTCTGACTCACGCGCGTGGTCGTCACCGGCGTTTCCAGCCCCAGCTGTCCGATGCCGAGCGGAAAGACCTGAACGATGTTTTCACCCGGCGGGAAGTAGTAAAGCCGAAGCTCTGCGAGATTGACGACAATTCCCTCGCGCGGCGTGTCCGGCAGCAGCATCTGCGACGGGATGGTAATCACGGTTCCCGGCGCGGGATTGACCGGCGCTATCGTATTGTTCGTTTCCAGAATCACCTGCGCCGCCGTATTAAACCGGCGGGCGATGGTCTGCAGCTTATTATCCCCTTCCTGTATCGTGTAGGTTTGATTTTGCCCAATCAGGCGACTGCCTGCGGACGGCAAGGGATAGTCCATCGCGCGGGCCGAATTAACGGCACCGAGCGAACTGAGGAGTAATAGCGTTATAACAGACGCGCGCTTCATGCTGAGATTCCTTATTCACTGACAGAACGCCAGAAAGCTGAAAAACCAGCGAGGCGGGAACCACCTCGCGAAACAGAATGAATGCTGTTCTGTAAGTCTAGCTAAGGATTGCCGCTTTGGCGCGAATGGCGCGAATCATCGCTTCCAGTCCCTGAGAACGGGACGGCGTGAGGTGCTGGGTCAGGGCCATTTTTTCAAACCACGGCCGAACATCAAACGCGACGATATCCTGCGCCGACATCTGCTGGTAAAGGCTGAAGACGACCGCAATAAGCCCTTTAACAATGGCCGCATCGCTGTCGCCGCGTAATTCGATAGTGCCGTCATCCGACTGCGCCATCACAATCCACACCTGGCTCTGACAGCCCTGAATGCTGTTCGCCGGGCTATGCGCCTCTTCGCCGAGCGGCGGCAGGCGCTGCCCCAGCTCAATGATATAGAGATACTTCTCTTCCCAGTTTGCGCAACGCGAAAAGTTACGCAGCAATTTATCTTTATCCGGCAGTTCCGCCATCGTATGCCTCTCCGTTAGCCCAGCAGCTGGTGGATGCGCTTAAGCCCCGCCACCAGCCTGTCGACTTCTTCCGTTGTGTTGTACATCACCAGCGACGCGCGGCACATGGCCGGTACCTGGTAAAACGCCATCAGCGGCATGGCGCAGTGGTGACCGGTGCGCACGGCCACGCCGTAATTATCGAGGAAACTGCCCACGTCATAGGCGTGATGCTTCCCGAGATTAAACGCAATCACCCCCTGACGATCGGCAGGCCCATAAAGGGTCAAATCCGGCACGCTGGCAAGCTCCGCCAGCGCATAGTGCATCAGCAGCTGTTCGTACTCCTGGATGGCGTCAAGGCCAATTGCAGAGACGTAAGAGACCGCCGCGCCCAGGCCGATAATCCCGCCGGTGTTGGGCGTCCCCGCCTCAAAACGCCACGGTGCGCGGGCATAGGTCGTGCCTTCCGTCAGGCTGACGGTGGCGATCATCGACCCGCCACCTTCCCACGGCGGCATCGCCTGCAGGATGTCTTCTTTCACGTACAGCACGCCAATCCCGGTCGGCCCGTAAAGCTTATGGCCTGAGAACACGTAGAAATCGCAGTCCAGCGCCTGGACGTCAACGGCGTGGTGCATCACCGCCTGGGCGCCGTCAATCAGCACCTTCGCGCCAGCCTGATGGGCTTTCTCAACAATCTCTGCCACCGGGTTTTCCGTTCCCAGCACGTTGGACACCTGGGTAACCGCCACCAGCCGCGTGCGGTCATCCAGCAGCGCGTCAAGCTGCTCGAGCTGCAGCGTCCCGTCGACATTCATCGGGATCACACGAAGCTGCGCCCCCACGCGCTCGCAGAGCATCTGCCACGGCACGATGTTGGCGTGGTGCTCCATCTGGGTGATGATGATGTTATCCCCCGCGTGGACCTGCGCGTTGCCCCAGCTGTTGGCAACCAGGTTGATCCCTTCGGTGGTTCCGCGCACGAAGACCAGCTCTTCAGGCGAACGGGCATTGAGGAAAGCGGCCAGCTGCGTGCGCACGTTTTCCATCCGCTGGGTCGCCTCGGCGCTCAGGGTGTGGATACCGCGGTGCACGGCGGCGTAGCCGTGGCGATAAAATTCGGCCTCCGCATCCACCACCTGATTCGGCTTCTGGGCGCTGGCCGCGCTGTCCAGATAGGCCAGCGGCAGACCGTTAACTTCACGGGTCAGAACCGGAAAATCTGCCCGAACCTTCTCGACGGGAAAACTCATGCTTCGCCTCCAGGCAGACGCTGACCGATTCGCGCCAGCACCTGCTGTTTTAACTCACCATCGTGCAGCGCTTCCGTCAGTTCGGCGGCAAACGCATAAATAATCATCTTCTGCGCCGCCTGCTGGTCGATACCGCGGGAACGCAGGTAGAACATCTGCTCGTCGTCGATGCGCCCCACCGTCGCGCCGTGGCTGCACTTCACGTCGTCGGCGTAGATCTCCAGCTGCGGCTTAGTGTCCACTTCCGCCAGGCGCCCCAGCAGCAGATTGTTGTTGGTCATCTGCCCGTCGGTTTTAATGGCGTGCTGCGCCACGTTGATCAGGCCGTTAAACACCGCGCGGCCTCTGTCGCTGACGATGGTTTTATGCAGCTGGCGGCTGTTGCAGTAGCCTTTGTTGTGCTCCAGCCAGGTGCGCGTGTCGCAGACTTCTGATTTGACCGGCATCGCAAGGCTATTAATGCGCAGCGTGGTGTTTTCACCGTTAAGCTGCGTGCTGGTATTGTGGCGCAGCACCGCTCCGCCGAGCAGGAAGCTATGGCTGTACGCGGCGGCATCCTGACCCAGGACAATGTCGTTATGGGCAAAGTGGTGGCTCTGGGCATTCTCAAACGCCAGCTTGACGTGGTGAAGTTGGGCATTAGCGGCAACGTTCATCGTCAGACGCGACCCGGTAAAGTGCCGCGTCTCGTTGAGGCTGACGTAATGTTCGATAACCGTGGCCTCTGCCCCCTCCGCCAGCTCAAGATGGTGGCGATAGTGCGCGGTGTTAATTTCGTCGCCGTCCAGACCCTGGGTGACGTGCATCAGCAGCAGCGGCTTTGCCGGACGCTGGTTTCGCTTCACGCGGATGTGCGTCACCCCGCGGGCCAGGCTCTCGGTCAGGTGCAGGAACACTTCGGGCTGAACCGGGGCGCTCAGGGGCTGGCGATCGTCGTTGACCTCAACCTCAAATCCGCTCGCCTCGGAAGCGTCGCTTAGATCCGGACGGTACTCGCCGTCGACAAACACCAGGCACACGGCATTCACGCGCAGAGCAAGCGCGTCGCGCTGTGCAGGCGCGAGCTCCGCCAGACGGGTCACGAACTCGGCGTTGAGCAGGCCATCAAGCGGGGTGTATTTCCAGTTCTCATGCTTGCGCGTCGGCAGGCCGAGACGCAGCATCTGCTGCAGATGCTGCTGCGCCTGCTCAGAGCGCGTGCCGCCCTGGGCTTCAAACAGCCTGTGCCACTGCTGGAGCGCATTACTGCTGTTCGGTAAGCCAGCCATAGCCCTGCTCCTCCAGTTGTTTAACCAGCGTGAAATCACCGGATTTCACAATACGCCCCTGGTAAAGCACGTGGACGTAATCCGGCTTGATGTAGTCCAGAATGCGCTGGTAGTGGGTGACGATAATGAACGAACGCCTGCCGTCGCGCAGGGCGTTTACCCCGTCAGCGACAATCTTCAGGGCATCGATATCCAGACCGGAGTCGGTCTCATCCAGAATGCACAGCTCGGGCTCCAGAACCGCCATCTGCAGGATGTCGTTACGCTTCTTCTCGCCGCCGGAAAAACCGACGTTCACCGAGCGGGTGAGCAAATCTTCCGGCATTTTCAGCAGCTTGATTTTCTCTTCCATTAAATCCTGGAAGTCGAAGCGGTCCAGCGCCTCCAGCCCGCGATATTTTCGCACCGCGTTCAGCGCCGTCTGCAGAAAGAACTGGTTGCTGACGCCCGGAATTTCAACCGGGTACTGGAAGGCCATAAAGATGCCCTCGCCCGCGCGGTCTTCCGGCGACATCTCCAGCAGATCTTTGCCGTTAAACTCCACCGAGCCGTGGGTCACCTCGTAATCTTCGCGGCCCGCCAGCGTCGCAGAAAGCGTGCTTTTCCCGGAACCGTTCGGCCCCATGATGGCGTGAACTTCGCCCGGCTTGACGTCAAAATTGAGGCCACGCAGGATGGCTTTATCTTCTACGCTGACCTGTAAATCTTTAATGCTTAACATGTGCTTTCCTTAACCGACGCTGTGTTCAAGACTAATGGCGAGGAGTTTCTGAGCTTCAACGGCAAATTCCAGCGGCAGTTCAGAGAACACGTCCTTACAGAAGCCGTTTACAATCATCGAGATGGCGTCTTCTTCGCCGATCCCGCGCTGCAGGCAGTAGAAGAGCTGATCTTCCCCAATCCGCGACGTGGTCGCCTCGTGCTCAAGCTGGGCCGTGTTGTTACGGCACTCAACGTACGGGAAGGTATGCGCCCCGCAGTCTGCCCCAATCAGCATCGAGTCACACTGGGTAAAGTTTCGCGCATTGGTCGCCGTCGGCATGATTTTCACCAGCCCGCGATAGCTGTTCTGGCTATGTCCGGCAGAGATCCCTTTCGAGATGATGGTGGATTTGGTGTTTTTGCCGATGTGGATCATCTTGGTGCCGGTATCGGCCTGCTGATGGCCGCTGGTCAGCGCCACCGAGTAAAACTCGCCGATGGAGTTATCCCCGCGCAGGATGCAGCTCGGGTATTTCCATGTGATGGCGGAGCCGGTTTCCGACTGGGTCCACGACATCTTGCTGTTTTCGCCTTCGCACAGCGCGCGCTTGGTGACGAAGTTCAGGATACCGCCGGTATTGCCGTCCCCCGGGAACCAGTTTTGCACCGTGGAGTATTTCACCTCGGCGTCTTTGTGGATGATGACCTCTACCACCGCAGCGTGCAGCTGGTAGCTATCGCGGACCGGGGCGGAACACCCTTCGATGTAGCTGACGTAGCTGCCTTCATCCGCCACCAGAATCGTCCGTTCGAACTGGCCGGTTTTTTCCGCGTTGATGCGGAAATAGGTGGAAAGCTCCATCGGGCAGCGCACGCCCTTCGGCACGTAGATAAAGGTGCCGTCAGAGGCCACCGCCGCGTTGAGCGCCGCAAAGAAGTTGTCGTTAGAGGGCACCACGGTCCCGATGTACTTTCTCACCAGTTCAGGATGATCGTGGATCGCTTCGCCGAAGGAGCAGAAGATGATCCCCTGCTCTGCCAGCTTCTCGCGGTAGGTAGTTGCCACAGAGACGGAGTCGAAAATAGCGTCAACCGCCACCTCTTTCCCTTCGCGCACCGGCACGCCCAGCTGGTTAAAGGCCTCTTCCACCTCTTTGCTGAGGAAACCGTTGTCCGCGCCGGTTTGCTGCACCGCGCCGGGCTGCGAGGCGCAGGTGTCATCGCAGCTGCCGCAGGACGGCGCAGAGTAGTAGCTGTAGTCCTGATAGTTCAGCTTGTCATAATGCGCTTTCAGCCAGTGCGGCTCTTCCATCTCCAGCCAGGCGCGGAAGGCGCTCAGGCGAAACTCAAGCATCCACTCGGGCTCGTTACGTTTCGCCGAGATCGCCCGCACGACGTCTTCATTGATGCCTTTTGCCAGCTCATCGGTCTGCAGCTGGGTGAAGAACCCCTCTTTGTAGTTGAGGTGCCCACCGCTCCAGGTATTTACTTCACTCGTTGCTTCAGTATTACGAGACATAGTTCCGCCTATACCCCAAAGCTTTCGCCGCAGCCGCATTCGTTCTGGGCTTTCGGGTTATGAAATTTAAACAGCTGGTTTAAGCCTTCGCGGACGTAGTCCACTTCGGTGCCATCTATGAACGGCATGGCCTGCAGCGCAACGTACAGCTTCGCGCCGTCGGTCTCGAATACGAGGTCATCTTTTTCGGGTTCGGTGACGGTATCGAGCACGTAGCCGAAACCTGCGCAGCCGGTCTGTTTGACGCCCAAACGCACGCCGAGGATCTCCGGCTTTTTCGCCACCAGCTCATGAATATGTGCCGCCGCCGCTGGCGTGAGCGTTAAACCGCGCCAGGCAAAATCGGCAGGATTAAAGGTTTCTGAATGCAGTTCCATAGGTCCACCTCATCTGATAAGCCATCAGGGCATAACGCCATGTTAGTGATAACGATTATCACTTCAACCCCCTGTCAGCAGGGGCATTGGGCTAAACCGCCCTTTTTGACTACTTTTATTAAGCATAGACCCTGTGGCAGGATGCAGGCAGGATGGATTTAATTGTTCAATGCATTGATTAATAATGCATTTTGTTATGGGGTTTGAGGCGAAGAGAAGAAAAGTAAAATATGCATCGGAAATGCCTATTTTTGAGATAGCCTCTGTTCAGAAAAGAACAAAAACAAAAAAAGGCCCTCAAGGCCTCTTACACTCAGTGATGAAAGGTGACAGCAAATCCCTGCTCACGCCAGTGATCGAGCTGTTCCTGCTGCCGGGGCGTGGGGGATTTCCCCGTCCAGACAAAGATTTTTTGCCCCGGAAACAGTTCAGGACGCGGCGAATCAATGGGTTCTGCCAGAACGTCAATGTGCCAGCCTTTCTGCGATAAGCGCGCGGCTTCCAGCCACAGGTGGGTGCGATCGTCGCACTCCCAGCCAATCAGGAGAGCGTCTTTACCGGCTTTTTTTCGGGACTCCGCCAGGATGGCGATCGCGAATTCAATCAATACGCCGTCGAGCAGGCTCGCCATATGGCGAACGGTATTTTGATCCTGGTTCATCCGCTGACGGACGGGTGAGATGATATTGTCAATCAGCGCGTCCGTCGCGTGATCGCGGCGGAACTCGGCTATTTTGGCGCGCAGCTTTGCCGGGCTGGCGTAGCGCAGAACGGTCATCATCTCTTCCTGGAAAGAGACCCAGTTGCCCTGCGTCAACACTTCCTTATTTTCCAGCAAGGCTTTCACTTTGCCGACCGAAACGCCGCTTTTCATCAGGCGTTTGATCTCTTCAATACGCAGGATATCTTCATCGTCAAACTGACGATGACCCCCTTCGCTGCGCTGCGGCTTCAACAATCCATAACGGCGCTGCCAGGCACGCAGCGTAACGGGGTTGATACCGCATCGTTCGGCCACTTCGCCGATACTGTAATAGGCCATTAACTCCCTCACGCTCAGAACTTCCATACCTAACTACACCAACCTTATCAGATTGTACATACCATTTGTATAACTAAGACCGCATTTTGCTCAGGTGAACGGACCGCTTTCCCCCTCACCTGTTAGTACATTGTTGTATAAAATTTGCCATTCGTACAGCTAACTCTACCTGGCAGTGTATAGCTTTATCAAAATTCGAACTTTTTCTCAGGCCACGCAATCGCCGGAATGCCGCCGTGCCGGGGGCTGGCAAAAAGATGTCCCTGGAATTGGGAAATTCCCGCAGATTCCAGCCACATCCACTCTTCCGCCTTCTCTACGCCCACCGCGCAGAACTGAATTTCCAGCGAGGAACAGCATTTGATGATCGACTGAATAATGGCCTGTCGGGGGCCGCTTTTATGCACGTTTGCCACCAGATCGCGATTAATCTTAATTCTGTCCGGCTGGAACTGGGCCAGCAACTGGAGTCCCGCAAAACCGGCGCCAAAGTGATCGATCGTCACGCTGATGCCCGCGCTTTTAAGCTGCCTGACCGAATCGGTGAATTCGTCAAAACGGGAAATGGCTTCGCTTTCGGTAAACTCCACCACAATTTGCTCGGGTACAAATCCGTTTGCTTCAATCGCGGTGAGCAGAAAATCCACGGCGTTGGGGATGTTAACCAGCGTCATGGGCAGCAGGTTCAGGGATAGCGTCTGGTTCTGCAGCCCCAGCGCGCTGGCCATGGCGAGCGCCACCTGTTTGCTTTGTAAATCCGAGGCATAGACGTCGGGGCGATGCGCGAAATAGGCTCCCGGCGAGTCGCCGTCAGGCGTGCGGATAAGCGCCTCCCAGGAGACGACCTGCTGCATAAACGGGTCAACTATCGGCTGGAATGCAAAGCTGCAGTCTGCCCCCTTCGCGACCACCTCCGGCTGCGCGGATAAGGCCGTCTCTTCGGGAACGAAATCCCATGAATCCGCCGGCGGCAGCTCAAAGTAGTTGGCTTTTTCCGTGGCCTCGACAAAGGTGCGGAAAAACTGCAGAGGGCGATCGTTATACGTCAGCTGGTAGCGCGTCGTGCCTTTGTCCAGCACCTGCTGCAGTACCTCATCCCTGTCGAAGTTGCGCAAATCAAAAAGCTCCATACCCACGTTGCCAAAGCGTCGTACAGGCCCGTGATCGCGCATCAGCTCTACCACGTTATGGTGGCGCGGGTCGTTGCAAATCTGATCATAAATGGCAGACACGTGTTCCACTGGCCCTTCAAGCAATTGAAAAAAATGTGTGCCGTTAAACAGCAGGATCCCCGTGACATTGGATTGCCGATTTTTACTATTTGCAGCAGCGACCATTGATTCCAGCGCTTTCACCGGAACGTCCTCGCAGATATGACTGCGGTAAATGATGGTAGTGAGCATGCTTTTCCTGGGGTTAGGGTTTTGACCACCAAAAAGGTGGGTAAGAATCATTTATAGCACATTAATTGGCTGACAAATAATTTACATCTCAATCGTTTACGGCAGTTACTGATACTTTTTTCTGTGGTGTACAACTTATCAGCGGCCAGCCTTTTTGTACAATATATTCTGTAACGTTACCGCTTCATGACAAGCTTTTAATGTAATGAATAATAAGGACTTTATAAAAAATATCATAAAAATATTAAAAATCTGTACATTTTCTATGTACAGATTTAGAAATTATGTATACCTTAATTGTAACGTTAGTGATTACAAAATTTTACAGGAGCGAAACATGCAGCAGAAAGGTTACGTCTCAGATTCCGCAGCAGCTATCGCACAGTACTTCGAGAAGGCCACGCTACCTACCCAACAGGAGACGCTGGGCCAGGTTGTTGTCGAAATTCTCAGCGACGGGCGAAACCTTAATCGCAAATCGCTCTGTACCAAACTGCTGAGCCGCCTCGAAAAGGCCGATGGGCCGGAAGAGGAAGCGCATTACCACATGCTGCTTGGTCTGCTCTTCGAACGGTAAGGTTATGAATAGCAGTGACGCAGACCGACTGATCGACCAGCTTATCGGCGAGGCCGTTCTTTCACTCCTGAAAGAGCGGGGGCCAGTGACAACCGAAGGATTGCTGCTGCGTCTGCGGGTAATGAAAGAACATGAAAAGGATCCCCAGCGGCGGGAGACACTTGCGGTGGTGATTGCCGAAATCGGCTCAAACAGCATCGCCTTTACACGTCGCAGAACCGCGCAAGGACGAACGAAAAGAGAGGGACCTCTCAACGATAACAGAGACAATGTAGTGCCGTTATTTGGAAGTGGAAAACCGTCCGACCCCAAAAAAATACATTGACTGCAATTTAACAGCTACGGTGAGAACAAATGAGACAAAATATTCAGCTTCAACCCGAATACCATTCTGCTTTTCTGGACAGTGCCCTGTCGGAGTATTTCCGTCACGCAGGCGATCGTTTTGCTGAAGAGTCCGCTGTTTTTTCTACTGCAGTACGCTGTGTCCTGGCCTCAGAAGGTCATCTGTCTAACAAAGCGATCATCCTCTGGCTGATCCAGACGCTTGAAGCCACCCACGACGTGGTACAGGCGGATGTAATTCGTAAAACGCTGGAAATCGTGGTGGGTTACACGATGGACGATCTGTAAGCTCATTCTCTCCACCTTCCCCTCACGTGTCATCGTCAAAACTGACGATCCGTCTGACGATGACACGCGCCCTTCTCCACAACGCCCTGTAAAACAAGCAAAATCAAGCTGGCACGGTTCCTGCTTACCTCCGCTTACGGGACTGGAATTTTCAGTTAACTTTGCTTCATTTCTTAACAGGTCTGTTATTGATGAAAAAGATCGCCAGCGTCTGCCCATACTGTGGTGCAGGCTGTAAATTAAACCTTGTCGTTGAAAATAACCGTATCATCCGAGCCGAAGCCGCAGAGGGCGTCACAAATCAGGGCACCCTCTGTCTGAAAGGATTTTACGGCTGGGACTTCCTTAACGATACCCGTCTGCTCACCCCACGCCTGACCCAGCCGATGATCCGCTACCGCAAAGGCGAGGCATTTACCCCCGTTACCTGGGAAGAGGCTATCCGCTACACCGCCCACAGGCTCGGCAGCATTAAAGCGCAGCACGGGCCGCGGTCGATCATGACCACCGGTTCCTCCCGTGGAACCGGCAATGAAACAAACTATGTGATGCAAAAATTTGCCCGCGCGGTGCTGAACACCAACAACGTGGACTGCTGCGCGCGCGTCTGCCACGGCCCTTCCGTGGCCGGTTTACAGGAAACGCTCGGCAACGGCGCGATGAGCAACTCAATCAACGATATTGAACACTCCAAATGCCTGCTGGTGTTCGGCTATAACTGCGCGGATTCCCACCCTATCGTTGCCCGCCGGGTGCTGAAAGCGCGTGAAAACGGCGCAAAAATTATCGTCTGCGATCCGCGACGCATTGAAACGGCGCGTATCGCCGACCAGCATCTGCAGCTGATAAACGGCAGCAACATGGCGCTGGTTAACGCCTTTGGCTACGTGCTGCTGGAAGAAGAACTGTACGACAAGGACTACGTGGCGCGCTTTACGGAAGGGCTGGAGGCCTACCGACAAACGGTAAAAGACTATGCGCCGGAGAAGGTCGAACATCTGACCGGCATTCCCGCCCGCGACGTTCGCCAGGCGATGCGCACCTTCGCGGCGGCCTCTTCTGCGACCGTGATGTGGGGAATGGGCGTGACCCAGTTTGGTCAGGCCGTGGACGTGGTTAAAGGGCTTTCCAGCCTGGCGCTGCTGACCGGCAACCTCGGCCGCCCTGCCGTCGGCGTCGGGCCGGTGCGCGGCCAAAACAACGTCCAGGGCGCCTGCGATATGGGCGTGCTGCCGAACATGTTCCCCGGCTATCAGGCGGTGACCGATCCGGCGGTCAGGCAGAAGTTCGCCGACGCGTGGGGAATCGACGTCAATAAAATGGACGATCGGGTCGGGACGCGCATCACCGAAGTGCCGCACCTGGCGCTGGAAGGCAAGATCAGGGCCTATTACATCATGGGGGAAGATCCGCTTCAGACCGAAGCCGATCTAGGCCTGGTGCGCAGCGGCTTTGAGGCGCTCGATTTCGTCGTGGTGCAGGACATCTTTATGACCAAAACGGCAGAAGTGGCGGACGTTCTGCTCCCGGCCACCTCCTGGGGTGAACACGGCGGCGTCTTTACCTGCGCCGACCGGGGATTCCAGCGTTTTGGCCAGGCCATTGAAGCCAGCGGCAACGTCAAGCGCGACTGGGACATCATTAGCCTGCTCGCCACCGAGATGGGCTATCCGATGCACTACGAGGATAACCAGCAGATCTGGGATGAGATGCGCGAGCTGTGCCCGCTCTTCTACGGCGTGACGTATGAAAAAATGGGCGAGATGGGCCACGTGCAGTGGCCGTGCCCGACGCTGGATCATCCCGGCACGCCGTACCTGTACAAAGGCAATCAGTTCGACACCCCAACCGGTAAAGGGCAACTCTTTGCCGCACCGTGGCGCGCCCCGGCGGAAACCCCGGATGCGGATTTCCCGCTGGTGCTCTGTACGGTACGTGAAGTGGGGCACTACTCCTGCCGCTCGATGACCGGTAACTGCGCCGCGCTGCAGAGCCTGGCCGACGAGCCGGGGCGGGTGCAAATGCATCCTGCCGACGCGGAAAAAGGGGGCATCAGGGAGGGGCAACTGGTCTGGGTGCGTTCGCGTCGCGGCAAGGTGATTACCCGCGCCAGCATTAGCGAGCGCATCAACGCCGGGGCCGTCTATATGACCTACCAGTGGTGGATTGGCGCCTGCAACGAGCTGACTCAGGATAATCTCGATCCCGTCTCGAAAACGCCGGAAACGAAGTATTGCGCGGTTCGGCTGGAGGCGATAGAGGACCAGCGCTGGGCGGAGGATTTTGCCGCATCCTCTTATCAGACGATGAAAACGCGGTTGATTAATGCCGTGAATGTCTAAGGACAATGCCGGGCGGGGGCGCCTGCCCGGCACTGACGATGGTTTCGCGATAAATCAGGGCTCACTGGAGAAAAAAAGCTGCAGCTGGAGACCCGTATCGTTACGCTCCCGGTCGCTCTGCGTGAACCACGCTCCTGAGGCTACCGTAACGCTATCGGATATCGGCGTCTGCCAGGAGGCCTCGATCCCTTGCAGCGTCTCGTTACGGGGATAGGCCTGGTTGAACGACTGCGAGGTACGGTTCAGTCGAGCCCTCACGCCACGCAGGCTGAGCCGCTCGTCGTTCTCAAATACCCACTCCACGCGCGCCGCGAACCGCGTGCCGTCACCGCCCATTGCATCGGCCAGCGGCCAGCCCTGCTGATAAAAACCGCCGCGATAGCAGTAGTGATAATAGATCGCCCCGGTCTCTTTCATTTGCGAACGGGTATCCGCCGCTTCAAGCGCCCAGTTCATCTGGCTATTTCCCGCAACATTGTGCCCTTCTATGCCGCCCAGCCAGGCGTTATGGGAGGGCAAAAATCCCGCTTCATCATCACCCACAACCTGGCCATACAGGCTCACCGGAATCGCGAGCAGGCTGGCTAAATGCACGCGAAAATCGATGCCGCCAAGCTGGTCTCCCGGATCGCTTTTCTGGTTTCCGGTATTATCCTGCCCGAATAACGCATCCCGGAAGGACGCGTAGTTTTCCGGGCGCCCTTTTCCCCCCCACAATATCTCGCGGGATAGCGCCAGCGCCAGCGCGTTACCCGGCGAAAAGGCCACTCTGGCTCCTGAAAGCTTCGGCCGATCCGGATGCGAATATTGTCGGATCTGTCCCGTGAAAATTTGATATTGCCAGGCCCCTAACCCTGCAAGCCAGGGGCTCTCGAAAGGCTGGGGATCATCGCGCTGCATCATCAGCCCCACTACCGGACGTGCTGAATCAGAGCGGATCAGACTGGCATCATTTCCAGGGCCCCACCACTGCGGGATCTCGCCGAAGCTTAACCACTGGTTGGCCAGACGCCACGCCGCATAGCTGCCGTTTGGGTTAACGCTGGACGCGTCAGCGATCCACTGCCGTCTCTCAATATTTCCCTTCAGGGTAATATCCCAGTCGTTATCATTCATGCCGATAGCCGCGCTAAACGACTGCCCCGCGGTATGCCCGGCGTCCATACCCGCCGGGAGCCGGTTGCGACCCGTCGCGGCAAAAGCCGAAACCTGTCCCGACGATTTGAGCTGCCGTAACCGTTTTTGGATCCGGTGAATAACCCGCAGGTTAACGGGATCCTCGCTGGCGCGGAGCGTTAACAGCGCGTTTTGGATTTCCGCCTCACTCAGGGGCCACGTTGAGAGATCAAGGCGGATTAACTTGCGGTCGGACAACCATGCCAGATCGTCACGCAGGGCGCGGTCGTTGACCACCAGGCCTGCAGAAAATCCCGGGCATGAAAAAAGGCAGAGGGCAAACGCCACCGTGCTATTAGCGAAACGCGTCAACATATCAATCCTGGAAATTATCGGTTCAGATACTGGTGAAAGATATTTGCCCAGCTATTCTTCTCTGCCATTCTGTTAAGCAGCTTTATTAATTCATAATCGCTTCGTAAATGAAATTTGTGCATCAGCATATATTTATGCGTAAAAACCGTTTTATCACTGATGCATAACTCATTCGCTATGTCGTTGACCGACAATCCTTTATAAAAGCCAACCATAATGCGAATCTGCTGGGGTGATAATGTTTTCTGCTGGCACTCGAAACACGAAATCGAAGGGCGCCGATATTTATTTAACAGGGCAATCCGCCAGGCGTTAAGGAGCACAAGACGTACCTGCGACAGGGGCGCTCTTCTTGAAATGAAAATAATATCCTGAAAGCAGGATGGCAACGCTTCCAGGCCGGTATCCTCTTCAACAATACCGATGATGATGCCCTGCTCCCGCGCCTGCAGCTCGGGAAAACAGGTGAAGTATTCTCCCTGGCACAGCGCAAGCACGATGACATCAGCCGCTCTGATGCTGTCCGCTGTAAAATCAAATGTAAATGTAACGTCCTGCTGCGCGACACGTGAAAAAAAATCCCTAAAAAAATACTGCAAGCCAGACTGAAATAAGACATCAGCCTCGCTTATTAAAATATTGACCATTTTTATGCCACGGCGTTGTTAAAATAAAGAGTTGAAGTAATATTTTTAAATTACAGATCGGTCATCACATGACACTCAATTTTCGCAAGCGCATTATTGCCTTGATCCCAGTCAGCCGTTTTAATCACCGGCTCTTTAAAGGCCCAGATAATAGACGCCAACAGGATCAGAACGGTACATCCCTTTAACATAAGGCGAATAAAATACATATCATCTCCGTTAGTCAAAAGCGCATCAGTTATACTGCAGGGTAAGAACGACAGCCGCGCTTATCGTCCCCGGCGTTGCACCGCCCGCAACCGATTTAACCCTCGCCTGCATGGCTAACGTCGCCGTTCTGTCTGCGGCAATATTTTGGGTGAGGCTTGATCCCGTCCCCAAAAGCGCATCGCTGCCCATCGCCGTCATCGCAATGGCAACGTTTTCTGCCGTACCGCTGTTCTTGTAATACCCAGCGCCGGCAACCGGATCGGGCGTTCCGCTAAAGGTTGCCGTTACGCTGCGGGTACCCGCCGGGCAAAGGGTGAACAACAAATCAAAGGCCACCGGATCGGAAAGCGATCCCGGCGTAACCATATTGGTCGCCTGAATATTGCCGAGATTAACGTCCAGACGGGAATTCCCTCCATTAAATACGCAGGGAGAGGCAACAATATTGCCGGTGACGCTGACGTTAACGCTGTCCGCGGCAATCACATGGCCGCTGATTACCGCCGCGAGGAACGCTGCCGTACGCATGATATTCATCGCCATCCCCTTTACTGGTAGGTCAAATTTAAGGTTGCTGACGCATTTGCGGTGCCGGGCTCTACGGTCGTTTGCGTCTGATAATAGCGCGCCGTTAAGGGGAACGCTTCCTGGCCACCAGCCGCGAGTTTTAACGGCAGCCGGGTATTGAGCTGAAGAGGCGTACCGTTATAGAGCAGCTGGACGCCAACGCCTTTCGCCGCGCCGGTACTCCCTTGCCCCGTCAGCGCCAGCACGCTCGTCGTCGCAACGTCCGGATTCTGAATACCGCTGAGCGATACGTTGACGTTCGCTCCCGCATCGCAGTTAAGCCCCAGATTCTGCGTATTTTGGGCGCCCGCAGGCGTGGTGCCTGCCGTTGATCCAAAAACTGCGGCAGAAATATCACCTATCGGAAACGTCAGCTGCGGCGTTGTAATCGTGCAGGCCAGGACGTTAATGGTTCCGCCCAGCAAAGTGGTCGTAAGGCCCTCTCGATAAACGCCGTCACTGCCCTGCAGCATCACGACGCCCAGCACGCCTGGCGTCAACGCCCCTGACGAGACCGGTCCGGTAACGATAAGTTCTATTTTACCGCCCCACCATTCGACATAGCTGGCCTGCGCACTATAGGAAAAGGTATTGGTCGGGTTTTCAAAATAATTCCCCGATGAAAAGCGCACGCCAATGCCGCTTACGTTGGTGTCATAGACATGATTACCATACGCGCTCAGCGTCGCATTGAGGTACCGCATACTAAATCCCAGCATTAATGGATTGGTGCAGCCGGTTAAATACGACGACGTCACCGTCGCATTGCGCGAAAATAACACCGTGCCCACCGCGACATCGCGCTGTACCGTCAGGGTGCCGATGGACAACGTGGATTCCTGCGGCGTAATTGTCGTACAGGTTCCAGCCCGAGCATTGCTCCAGCCTGCTGCGATCCACAGCAGAAATATCATGTAAATTAAGCGCATTTTAGACATCCTAAACGCAAGGAACGTTAATTTCGGTCATTCCACCCGCCGCCGACTCAGGGGGAAGCGCGTAAGGCGCGCGGCATTGCCGATCGCTTTCCGCTCCCCAGGTGACGAAGACGGTGCCCTGATTCGCCAGCCCGGTGAGGTAGGCCTGGCCTTTATCGCCAACAATAACGCCGCCGTCGGCGCCTTTCAGGCTTGCCATTGCGCCAAAGGGAACAGGATGGCCGTTATGCATTAAGTTAAATAACACCCGTCGCCCCACCCTCGCCGTATAGTCCGCCAAAACGAGCGCGCCACGCGTCGGCGTCACCGTTCGGGTGTTAATATCCAGCTCAACGTCATCCGGCAGGCTTTCCGGGGCAAGCGTGACGTCGTTTTACGGTAAACGGAGAGAGTACTGACCGCCGTATACCCTCGGTAATCCGTTCTGACGCCCGGTTGATTACGAATAGCTACGCCGCGCGCGCCCGGAGCGCGAATCAGAACATTGGTCTCACCCAGGGGCTGGGAAAGCGTCATTCCGTCCTGATGGGCCAGGATCCCGCCCTGCAGGCCGTAGTTGAGGCGCTCGCTGTGTTTGTCATAGCTATAGCCCGCAGTGACTTCACCGTAGGTGCCCTTATAATCACCGTTCATATTTCCCGTGTAGCCAACGCCGTCCGAGCCGTATCCCTGCTGCACGTTCCAGTTCAGGGCGTGGTTTTCCAGCGCCACGCCGTTCAGACCGATATTGTGCGTGGTGCCGCTATTCTTGCTGGTGCTCACGCCATAGTTAGCCCAAGTTTGCGGAAAAAACTTCTCAAGAGGAATACTGACGTTAAAGGCCAGGAGCTGGTCGTAGTCGTAGCGTTTATTGCCATCACTTGAGCCCGCACTGCCGTTTTTGCTGTAGGTCCAGGTGATGCCGTAGCTGATGTTGTGCCAGTCGTTGCTGTAACCGAGGCTGTACGACGCCATCGTTTTACCCGAATTCCAGTAGTCTTCGCGGGCCGCGCTCAGCGTCAGCGAGCCCAGGCTGGGCCCCAGCGTCTGGCTCATCGTCAGCTCGGCCCGGTTGCGGCGGCGGTCCTGAAGCGCGGCGCTGTCGCCCCAGGAATCGAGGATCTCCTGCATGCCGTAGTAACCGCGGGTCGAGTAGCGGTAGCCCGCTATCGAAAAATGGGTGCCGGTGCCCACAACGTTTTTGCTGTAGCGCGCGCGCCAGGACTGACCGTTGGACTTATCGCCGCCCTGCGGAGTAGACCAGGCCTGGGTCATATCCGCAGAAATGGCGCCGAACTCGCCCATATTTTTCCCGAGTCCCGTGGCGATCGACTGATATTTACTCGACTCCTGCAGCCCGCCATAGAGCGTGAGCCCATAGGGCAGACCATAAATGCCCGTGATTTGCCCGAAAGGCGTCTTCTCCACGCTGCCGTTATATGAGCGGTATTGCCCGCCTGTTAGCGCATACTTGAGCCGTCCTTCGCGCTGTAAAACCGGTAATGAAGCGTACGGGAGGGTGAAATGCTGCTCGCTGCCGTCGGCTTCTTTCACGGTGACGTCCAGATCCCCGGCCCCGCCCGTGGGGTACATATCGGCGATCTCAAAAGCGCCCGGCGACACGTAGGTCTGATAAATCTGATAGCCGTTTTGACGCACCACCACCTGGGCATTGGTACGCGCGATTCCCCGTACCACGGGCGCATAGCCTTTCAGCGAATCCGGGAGCATGTCGTCATCCGAAGCCAGCTGTCCGCCGCGAAACGGCATACTGTCGAACACGTCGGCTGGCGCGGAGCTATCCCCCAGGGTGAGCTGCGCCCTGAGCGGAATGATGGCCCGTTGTGCATAGGTGTAGACGGTATCCCATCGGTCCTGGCCGTTCTCACCCCGCGACCAGGTGGTGTAATTTCGCAGTCGCCAGGGGCCAACGTTGAGGCCAGGGCGCAGGTTGGCATACTGACTGTCGCTGTTTTCGCTGCCGTTTTGTTTTGCCCGGCTGTTTGCGCCACTCAGGCTGTAATTCAACATGGCGGCGGTAATTCCTTCATCCCACAGCGCTGGCGAGACATACCCGCGTGCCGGCAGGTCAATCGCGGCCCGGGGAATGCTGATAATCAGCCGCTGTGCGGCAAACTGAAAATCGGTGCTGGCGTGAGGGATCGCCCGCAGGTTGACGCAGGATGCGCCCTTGCTGGCTAAGTCGGGAAAAAGCGCGGTTTTGACTCCCCATCCGCTAAGCTGTTCAATACTCAGACAGGGCTGGAGGCTATCGCCCTCCTCCCCTTCTTTTACCGAGGTGAAATCAATATCGCGGGTCTCGATGAGCTGGTCGTCAAGAATGATGTCAACGTGGTATTTCCCTGGTGCCTGCGAACCTGATTCAAAAGCAGATAAATCAGCTTTCCCCGCGCCCGGGTTGTCCAGTTCAACCAGTTCGGCGTTGAACGAGTCCCGGGCGTAAACCGTCTGCACTGCATTAACCAGCGCAAAGGCGATACAGATTGCCAGACGCGCAGGCTGCATTATTTTCGTTTTTGTTGCCATCATCATTAACCTGAGCTGATAGGAGGATCGCCGCTTCTGATAAATTAAAACTGGCCTGATGTAATATTCCGGGGCTGCCGTAATCATTAATGACTTTGAATGCAATCTGGTTACCCGTGGCACCCGCGGGTAAGGTAAATGCCGCCATTGCACCCGGCGCTACCCACGAAACCTCATCCAGTTTTTTATTACCGACGCTTATTTCATTAAAGTTGATAACATAGGGCGTGGGGTTGGCGACCATGAGCTTATTTCCGCTGCGCGACCAGGTTAATTTATTCGCCTGATCTTCCGGTGTTGACGCTTTCAAACCTGCCGGGCGATAAATCAGCTTGATGCGCGTTTTCACGGCAATTTGCAGCGAGTTTGCCTGTTTCGAGGCAGACGGTATCGCCTTAATATTCAGCCAGAAGAGACTTTCTTTTTCCTGAGGCAGCGAACCCGACAATAAAATACGCTCAATATTTTGCTGACCACCCTCCAGTCGATATAAAGGCGGCGTAACAATAAATGGCGCTTTATTAGCATTACCCTCTGGCATTTCGACCCAGGACTGGATTAAGTAAGGCACGCTATCGGCATTATTAATGCTGATTGAGGCCTCCTTTTTTCCACCGTCAAAAATCACGCGGGTACCGCCAATAATGACCCCGGCAAAAGCGTTCGAAAACGATGCCGTCAAAGCGGCAGCAATGAGCAGGGTCTTGCTAATAAAATTCATGTTACACCTCTTGAAACACGGGGGCAGCGGCCGCCCCCGCGCAGAACGTCGTGGAACCGACTCGGATTCTGCTTAATGACTAGTTATAAACAACGGAGAAATTTGCTACGGAGTTTGCAGGACCGGCAGTCACCGAAGCCGCCGTTGAAATATACTGCGCGTAGAAATTGAGCGTATTGTCGGCGCTGCTGCTTAACGCATAGCTGTAGCTGTTACTGCCGTGCAGCGGCAGGTCTGCCTTATCGGCGGTCATCAAATTGATAGCAACGCCCGTTGCCGCGCCTGCGACGGAGGTATCAATCGCCAGCAGATCGGCGTTAGTCAGGTCAGGCGTGCCGTCAAAACGGACTTTAGCACTGGAGACCGTGACCGGGCAGTTCTTCAGAACAATATCGAATTTCGTTGCCGCAGTTCTGGAGCCTGTTGCCTGAAATTCTGTTTTATTGTAATCACCTAATACCACCACCTGGTTTTGAGAGGCAACCGCAACATCGCAGGCGGAATCCAGAATGTTACCGTTAAAATTAACGGTTCCTGCAGCAGCAAGTGCATTGCCGATCATTAAGGCGGAACCTGTCGCCACCATCGCTAAAATAATGTTCTTTTTCATCATCTTCATTTTCCTGTTCACGGGATAACTTTATTTATTATCGAAACTCACGCAGCAGAAAGTTGATAAATGAATCACGGCGAATTCATCTATTTTTCAATTAAAGCTTTAAGGTCTTTCTGACTGACTGGTTAAAATTTATATAATCATTTTTATGAATACAACTCTTTGGTGGTCTAGCTGTAGACTCTAATTTAACGTAAATTCAACATTTCTTTCGGGTGCGCCGGAGCCTTATTTTTCAGGTCTATTAGTAGACCCGTTCGTCTTTATGTTTCCATTCAACGCGTTAGTTGTCGGGCGCTCATCGGTCTACTTTTAGACCCTGCAGAAACATTCCCTGCCCCCTTCATTTTTAAGATAATTCTCCACCAGATCCAAAAAATGCTCGCTCCGTAGTCGCCGAGAGGTATCGTATGAATACGCGTTTAACCACGTCATTGAATAATCACAACTCGACCGTTCTTGGTTTAAAACCGCTTGTCCATATAGAAACGCTGATTAACTCAGTGCTACCTGCGGCAAAAAGAACGATCGTCAGTCGGGGAGAAACCGTGCATTATTATAAAGACGATGTGCGGCAGTGTTTTTTACTTCTCCAGGGCAGCGTGGCGCTTCACCGTCGCGGCGACGGTATCATGTTGAACTCTGAATCTGCGCCTTTTATTCTTGGCGTTAGCAGTCAATTTTCTTCGGAACATCTCTACGTTCGGGCCCTGGAGACGGCAGAAATTGCCCGCGTGTCGCTGGAGACGTTTAACCAGATTGTTTCACAGCAGGATTTATGGGAACACTTTTCAAAGCTGCTTATTTATACGGCCTCACGGGTGTATGAGCATTGCGCGCAAATATCCCAAATGTCCGCCTACGACATCATTCGCTTCCAGCTGGTTGAGCTCATGCAGGAGCCCGACGCCATACGTAAAAATACGACGGCGGCCGCCTGGATCAAGAGCCGGACCTATCTTTCGCGCAGTGGAATTATGCGTATTCTGGCAGAACTGAGGACAGGGAAGTACATCACCATGGAGCGTGGGGTGCTGCTGGAGATTCACCATCTGCCGCGAAAATATTGATAGCCTGCGTGCCTGTCCCCAGGAGAAGCGCTATAATTAGCCAGGTTATTTTTAAGGTTGTCGGCGACCATGTCCCTTCCAGAAAAGTCTCAACGGGGTTCTCCCTACGCGCAAGAACTTATTTCACACCTGCTGCCCGAGTGCACAACGCAACGCGCCGCACGCGGCGAGCGGTTTGACCTGCAAATTAACGGTCAGGGTATGTGCTATTTAATTCTTGAGGGGACGATCGCCATCTACAGACGAAGCGATGACATGATGCTGTCTACGGCGCGCAGCCCCGCCGTGTTCGGCCTCGCTAACCTGACCGACATCTATTTCAATGATTATATTAAGACCGTCAGCCCGTGCCTGATAGGGACGCTCACCGCCGAGCGGGTGAATGACATTATCCAGGAGAAGGCGCTGTGGGGCCTGCTTTCTCAACAGCTCATGTTTGTATATAGCCGTCTTTATAACAACGTGATGCCGCAGGGCGCGCCCACGGCCTATGAGATGATTCGCCAGCAGCTATTCACGCTGATGGAAGAAGATGAGGGTTATCGGCTCAGCGTGACGGCGGAAAGGTATATCAGGGAGAAAACCCAGCTCTCCCGCAGCGGCGTGATGCGCATTCTGGCGGATTTAAAAACCGGCGGATTTATCGAAATAGAAGAAGGCAGGCTCATTAAAATCAACAAGCTTCCCGCCCGATACTGAATGTCAGGCACAAAAAAGGCCGCACTCGCGGCCCTTTTATTCTCATGTACTCAATGGACGTGAACGCCCAACCGCCAGGCAAAGTAGATCTCTTCTTTCAGCTCGTTAGAAGAGAGCGCCAGCAAATCTGTGAATTCCAGCTCAAGCTGTTTCAGCTTTTTCAGGTACTGCGCCGGAGACAGGTTGCTCTTATCGCGACGTAAATATTCAACTGCCAGCTGCGTTGGGGTTATTTCAGTATCCATGATGTCCTCGCTTATGTACAAAACCTGACCAGTATATCACAACCCACTGGCTAGTTTTTGACCAAAGGCAAAACATCTGAAAACTTTACACAACCGCCGTGGTCAGCCGCGACGAGCAGCACAGGCGATCCTGCTCGTCGAGAATATCTATCTGCCACACCTGATGGCGGCTCCCGGCATGCAGCGCGCGGCACACGCCGCGCACGCGCCCGCTGCGCACCGAGCGAATGTGGTTAGCATTCACCTCAAGCCCGACCACCTTCTGCTCCCCTTCGGTGCAGAGATATCCCGCCACCGAGCCCAGCGTTTCGGCCAGCACGACGGACGCGCCGCCGTGCAGTAAGCCAAACGGCTGGTGGGTGCGACTGTCTACGGGCATGGTGGCCTCAATCTCATCCTCGCCTATGCGGGTGAACTGAATATCCAGCAGCCCCACCATATTTCCCTCGCCCATGGCGTTCAGCGCCTGCAGCGTCACGGCACGTTTCCAGATCATCCAATTATCTCCAGTAAAGCCTGCAGCGGGTGGCGGACGCCGTTACCTTCTACCCGTTTCACCTGGCTGCGGCAGGAGTAGCCCGTCGCCAGACAGCGGTTTCGCGGCAAACGCTGCATCGCCTGATGCCAGGACAGCTCGTAGATGCCGAGCGAGCTGGCGTGGTTTTTCACTTCGTGACCGTAGGTGCCGGCCATGCCGCAGCAGCCCACGCTGACGCTCTCCAGCTTCGCACCGAAGCGGGCAAAGACGGACGCCCACTGCGCGGGTGCGCCCGGCAGCGCGGTGACTTCCGTGCAGTGTCCAAACAGATACCACGGTTCGCCGCTGACGTCCTGAACAGCCTTATCTTCCAGCGCCGTCGGCAGCCACTCGTGCACAAGCATCACGTGGAAATCGCCGCGCCTGTCGCCCAGCGTCTGCTTGTATTCATCGCGGTAGCACAGCACCAGCGCCGGATCGACGCCGACCATCGGTATCCCGAGCTGCGCCACGCGATTCAGGAAGTCCGCGGTTTTCTGCGCGGTCTTCGCAAAACGCGTCAGGAAGCCCTTGATGTGCTGCGCCTTGCCGTTGGGCGAGAACGGCAGCACCACCGGCTGATACCCCAGCTTTTCGCTCAGGCGGATGAAGTCCGCCACCACCTGCGCATCGTAGTAGCTGGTAAACGGATCCTGCACCACCAGCACCACCTTCGCTTTTTGCTCAGGGGTGAGCGCCTCGAGCTGCTCCAGGGTCATGTTCGCCGAGCGGTGCCCGACAAGCTGGCGCTGCAGCGACGGCACCGACAGCAGCGGCAGATCGACCATGCCGATGTGCTTTTCGGAGAACTTGCGCACCAGCGGCTGGTTGATAAAGAAGTTGAAGGTTTTAGGCGCGCGCGCCATCAGCGGGGCGTAGCTTTCCACCGTCGCTACCAGATGGTCGCGCACCGGGCGCAGATAGCGCGTGTGGTAGAGCTGCAGGAAGCGCGAGCGGAACTCCGGCACGTCGATTTTAATCGGGCACTGGGTGGAGCAGGCTTTACAGGCCAGACAGCCGGACATCGCCTCCTTCACCTCATGGGAGAAATCATACTCTCCCTTGTTGGCATGCCAGCTGTTGCGCGTGCGTTCGATAAGCCCGCGCAGGCTGGCCCGTTTTTCCGGCAGCTGCTGCTCCAGCCTGAGCGGATCAACGCCCCGGTCGGCCAGCAGACGCAGCCACTCGCGCACCAGCGTCGCCCGCCCTTTCGGCGAATGAATACGGTTGCTGGTGATTTTCATCGACGGGCACATCGGGCTTTTCACGTCGAAGTTAAAGCACAGGCCGTTGCCGTTACACTCCATCGCGCCGCGCCAGGAGGAGCGCACCGCGATCGGGATCTGCCTGTCGTAGGTGCCGCGCTTGACGGCATCCACCTGCAGCATTGGGGCATCCACACCCTCTGGCGGGCAGATTTTCCCCGGGTTGAGGCGGTTATGCGGATCGAAAGCCGCCTTCACCTTGCGCAGCTCCGCGTAGAGCCGTTCGCCGAAGAAGGCCGGGCTGTACTCCGCGCGGAACCCTTTCCCGTGCTCGCCCCACAGCAGGCCGCCGTATTTGGCGGTTAAGGCCACCACGTCGTCGGAGATCTGCTTCATCAGGATCTCCTGCTGCGGGTCGCACATGTCCAGCGCCGGACGCACGTGCAGCACCCCGGCATCGACGTGGCCGAACATGCCGTAGCTCAGTCCGTGGCTGTCCAGCAGGGCGCGAAACTCAACGATATAATCCGCCAGATGCTCAGGCGGCACGCAGGTGTCTTCGGCAAAGGGAATTGGCTTCGCTGCGCCTTTCGCATTCCCGAGCAGGCCGACGGCTTTTTTGCGCATGGCGTAGATACGCTCGATCCCGGCCAGATCGTTACAGAGCTGCCAGCCGATCACGCCGCCTTCGCCCTGCGCAATCAGCTCATCCAGCCGCTGGCAGAGCGTGGCGACCTGGCTCTCTATCAGCTCCCCATCATCGCCGGCAAATTCCACGATATTGAGGCCGAGCATCTCTTTATCCGGCACGTCGGTAATAAGATCGCTAACGGAATGCCAGACAATATCTTCCCGGGCCAGGTTGAGCACTTTGGAGTCGACCGTCTCAACCGACAGCGCTTTCGCTTCCACCATAAACGGCGCATTGCGCAGCGCGGAGTCGAAGGAGTCATATTTGACGTTCACCAGACGACGCACCTTCGGCAGGCGGGTGATATCCAGCCGCGCCTCGGTGATAAACGCCAGCGTCCCTTCGGAGCCGGTCAATACGCGGGTTAAATCAAACTGGGTCAGATCGTCGTTAAAGACGTGACGCAGGTCGTACCCGGTCAGGAAGCGGTTCAGCCTGGGGAATTTATCGAGGATCAGCTGGCGGTTGTCGCGACAGCGTTCCAGCACGGTACGATAGATACGCCCAATGGCCGTGTTATCTTTGCCCAGCGTTTCCGCCAGTTCAACCGGCATCGGCTGGGTATCGAGGATATCGCCGCCCAGCAGCACCGCACGCACGCCAAGCACGTGATCGGAGGTTTTGCCGTAGACCAGCGAGCCCTGGCCGGAAGCATCCGTGTTGATCATCCCGCCCAGGGTCGCGCGGTTACTGGTAGAAAGCTCCGGGGCAAAAAAGTAGCCGTAAGGCTTAAGGTACTGGTTAAGCCGATCTTTGATGACGCCCGCTTCGACCCGCACCCACCCCTCTTCAGGATTGATCTCAATGATGCGGTTCATGTAGCGCGACATATCAACAATAATGCCCTGGTTCAGCGCCTGACCGTTGGTCCCGGTGCCGCCGCCGCGCGGCGTAAAGACCAGCGAGGCAAAGCGCTCCTGCGTGGCCAGCCGGGCGATGAGCGCCACGTCGGCCGTTGAGCGAGGGAAAACCACGGCATCGGGAAGAAGCTGGTAAATACTGTTGTCGGTGGCCATCGTCAGCCTGTCGGCATAGTTCGTGGCGGTATCACCTGTAAAACCCTGTTGCTCCAGTGCCTGCAAAAAATTAAGCACCAGCTGAACGACGCCAGGTGCCTGAGAAATCTGTGGGATCATGACCGTCGACCCTAATTAGAGTAATGTGAAATCGTTTGCGTTGTGTCCGGAAAGTTTTATCACATTTTTTTCTTATGTGCTTCGTAGAATTACAGGCAAAATCCGCCTGTCAAAAACCGCTGAGATCATTAATGATTAAAGAGACGCGGTTTCCGTTCCCGCCAGTCGTACTGGCGTTCTTTTAAGGAAAGTTTCATTTATGGTCAATGTTCGCCAGCCCAGGGATGTTGCGCAAATTTTGCTGTCGGTGCTGTTCCTGGCCCTCATGATTATTGCCTGCTTGTGGATCGTACAACCGTTTATTCTCGGCTTTGCCTGGGCCGGAACCGTTGTGGTTGCCACCTGGCCTTTGCTGCTTCGTTTGCAGAAGCTGCTTTTTGGCCGCCGCGGGCTCGCCGTGCTGGTTATGACGCTCCTGCTGTTCCTGCTGTTTATCATCCCGATTGCCCTGCTGGTAAACAGTCTCGTTGACTCCAGCGGCCCGGTGATCCGCGCCGTGACCAGTGGCGATCTCACGCTGCCGGATCTCGCCTGGCTTAACAGCATCCCTGTTGTGGGCGCCAAACTCTACAGCGGCTGGCATAGCCTGCTAGAGATGGGCGGCAGCGCGCTGATGGCGAAAGTGCGGCCGTATATTGGCACTACCACCACCTGGTTTGTGGGTCAGGCCGCGCATATTGGCCGCTTTATGATGCACTGTACCCTGATGCTGCTCTTCAGCGCCCTGCTCTACTGGCGCGGCGAGCAGGTGGCGTTAGGCGTTCGCCACTTTGCCACCCGCCTGGCGGGCAAGCGCGGTGATGCGGCGGTCCTGCTGGCCGCGCAGGCCGTGCGCGCGGTTGCGCTGGGCGTGGTGGTGACCGCGCTGGTGCAGGCGGTGCTGGGCGGGATCGGTCTGGCGATTTCCGGCGTGCCGTACGCCACCGTGTTTACCGTTGTGATGTTGATGACCTGCCTTGCGCAGCTGGGGCCGCTGCTGGTGCTGGTCCCTAGTATTATCTGGCTGTACTGGACGGGTGATACCACGTGGGGAACGGTGCTGCTGGTCTGGAGCTGCGTGGTCGGCACCATGGATAACGTCATTCGCCCAATCCTCATCCGCATGGGTGCAGACCTGCCGCTGATTCTGATCCTCTCCGGGGTGATTGGGGGCCTGATTGCCTTTGGCATGATAGGCCTGTTTATTGGCCCGGTGCTGCTCGCCGTCACCTGGCGTCTGTTCTCCGCCTGGGTGCATGAAATTCCGCCACCGGGGACGGATCCGGACGTGATTTTGAGCGAACTGGAAGAGCTGGAAGAGAAGAACACGCATTAAGTTATGTTGCCGGGTGGCGCTAACGCTTACCCGGCCTACATCCTTCCCCGTAATACTTAAACGCTGCTAAAGTATTTATTCGTTGCACACTGGTCAGACCCGCTATTCCTGCACTTAATCTGCTCTTATCCTCAGGAAATCTTTACGTCTCTTTAACTAATGAGACGAATCCGATCGACGCTAAAAATTACAATGCCTACTATTAGGTCACGGTTATAGATCAACACCTTGATTTATAAGCATGGAAATCCCCTGAGTGAAACAACGAATTGCTGTGTGTAGTCTTTGCCCATCTCCCACGATGGGCTTTTTTTTGTCCTGACTACGCGCGCGTAACCTCACAGGTACTCAGCATCCGCCACTCCGCGGGCAGCACCCGCGTCTCCCCCGTCACGTTGACCGTCACCGCCTCGCGGATATTCGCCGACGATGCGCCAACCTGCAGCTCAAACTCGCCCGGCTCAACGATGCGTTTCCCGTCCCGGCGCGTGAAGTTGAACATCTCAACCGGCAGCGTAAAGGTGAGCGTGGCGGTTTCGCCCGGCGAGAGCGTAACGCGCTGGAAGGCCTTCAGCTCCTGAAGCGGCCGCACCTGGGTGGCGACCTTATCCCTGACGTAAACCTGCACCACCTCGCTGCCGCTGCGCTCCCCGGTGTTGGTGATATCCACGCTCAGCGTCACCTCGCCGTCGACCGGCACGCGGCTTTCGGCAAGGCGGGCAGCCCCCCAGCGAAACGTTGTCCAGCCGAGGCCGAAGCCAAACGGATAGCGGGCACCGAAGTGGAACGCAAACGGCGTGCCGCCGCTTTTGAGCTTGTGATTGTAGTAATACGGCATTGCCCCGGCGCTTTTCGGCACGCTCACCACCAGACGCCCCTGCGGCTCCGCACGCCCGGTTAACACATCCGCAATCGCCCAGCCGCCTTCCTGCCCCGGCGCCCATGCCATCAGCAGCGCCGCGACCTTGTCCTCCAGCCCCTGCAGGTTGTACGGACGCCCCCCGGTCATCACGACAATCACCGGTTTACCCGTCGCCACCAGCGCCTCCAGCAGCTGTTGCTGCACGCCCGGCAGGTTCAGGGAATCGGTGTCGGAACCTTCCCCCACGGTCCCGCTCTGGAACAGCCCGGCGAGATCGCCCACGCAGGCCACCACCACGTCACTCTCCTGCGCGGCGTTTACCGCCTCGGGAATCAGGGCGGTACTTTGCGATACCGGCGACTTCTGCATCGGCTTGCCGCCGCTGTCGCCCGGGAAGACCGGCGCGCCCGCCATCCGTTTTTCGATGATGTGGCACCCTTTGGCATAGCGGATCTGCGACGCGCCGAGATACTGCTCCAGCGCCGCGCGCGGGGTCGTCACCTGGGAGGTCTCTTCAACCATATCGCTGATGATCAGATGCACCGGGAAGCTGTAGCCGCTGAGCAACGCCAGCGGATCGTCTGCCGTCGGCCCCACCACCGCGACGCGGGGCTTACCGCCGAGCGGAAGAATGCCGTTGTTTTCCAGCAGCGTGACCGATTTTGTCGCCACCTCCCGTGCGACCTGCCGGGTAGCGTCATTTTGCAGATCGATACCGTTTTCATCGGCATACGGCTTTTCAAACAGCCCCAGACGGAATTTTTCGGTCAGCACGCGCGCCACGATCTCATCCACTTTGGTCATAGCGATCAGCCCGCGCTCAACCGCGTCCGCCAGACGGCGCGCGCAGTCGTCTTTCGGCAGCTCGACGTCAAGCCCGGCGTTAAACGCCAGCGCGGCGGATTCGGCCGCATCGTGGGAAATCCCGTGGTGCTGGTGCAGCAGGCTGACGCCGCCGTAGTCCGCCACAATGATGCCGTCGAAGCCCCACCGTTCGCGCAGGACGGTGGTCAGCAGGAAGCTGTCGCTGTGCCCCGGCTGATTGTCGATGTCGTGGTAAGCAGGCATCACCGAACCGGCATTGGCCAGCTTGACCGCCATTTCAAACGGCAGCAGGAAGGTGTCGTTCAGCTCGCTAAACCCCAGGTGGACCGGGGCATGGTTGCGCGCCCCTTCGCTGAACGAGTGGCCCACGTAGTGCTTGAGCGTCGCCAGCAGGTCGCGCCTATCGCCCTGTAACCCTTTCACGTAGGCGGTTGCCATTACGCCCACCAGCCAGGGATCTTCCCCGAAGGTCTCTTCGGTGCGCCCCCAGCGCACGTCGCGGGAGACGTCCAGCACCGGCGCAAGCCCCTGCTGGCAGCCCACGGAGCGCGCCTCTTTGCCAATCTGCTCTGCCGCCCGCTGTACCAGTTCAGGATCCCAGGTGGAGCCGTAGTTCAGCGACGAAGGAAACAGCGTGGCGTCTTTGCACAGCAGCCCCACCAGGCACTCTTCGTGGAACAGCGCCGGGATGCCGAGACGCGTCTCTTCCATCATCATGCGCTGCAGGCGGTTGGCGGCGCGAACGCCGGTTTTTGCGTCAACAATATGGGTGCCCAGCGGGCGGGTGATCTGCCCGACGCCCAGCTTCAGCCGTTCGCTCAGCGACGCCTGCTCGCTTACGCCGGCGAATTCGTCGCTCAGATCGCTTCGCTCGCGGTGATGACCGTTTTCATCGAGGATCAGCCAGTACGCATGCATCTGGGCGAACTTCTCTTCCGGGGTCATGCGCGCCAGTAAATCGGCAACGCGCTCGTGCACGGGACGTCCCGCGTCCTTATAGATAGCCGTCATGTTTTACTCCTGTAGTGCGGAAGGGGTTGCCGGGCTGAGCTGCCCCGCTTCGGGTCTGACGTCACGCTTGCTGGCCAGCTCCCGGGCGATGGAATCCACCAGCCGGCTGTTGAGTTTGTAGATAGCAAGCAGCGCGACCATGCAGAGGAACAACGCGCACGGGATGAGAGTGAACAGCGCGTTGATGGTCGAGAGCACGTGCGGCGCCTGGCTGGCCTGGCCCGGGGCGTAATCCACCATGCCCAGCACCCAGCCGACCACCGCCCCGCCCAGCGCCAGGCCAAACTTAATGGCAAACAGCGCGGTGGAGAAGACCAGGCCGTCCAGGCGACGACCGCTGCGGTGCTCTTCGTAGTCGACCACATCGGAGAACATGGTCCACTGCAGCGGCGTGGTGAGGTTTTGAATAAAGCTAAAGACGATGTTGAGGCCAAAGATGAGCCACACCTGCGAAGGCGGCAGGAAGAAAATCAGCGCGCCGAAGATAACGAAGGAAATAATCGTCCACTGGTAGGCGCGGACGCGGTCAAATTTCCCCAGCAGCCGTTCGGATAATAATGCCCCGCTTAAGGAGGCCACCATGCCGGAAACAATAAAGGCAAAAACCAGATCCGGACGCAGCAGCACATAGTTCACGTAATACATCGTGGCGGAGCCGCGCGTCACCACCGCCGTTAACAGCAAAATATTAAACAGGAAGACGATGCGCCACTGGCTGTTGCGGCCCAGCAGTTTTAAATCGGTAAGCATGGAGCCGGAGGTATCGTTGCGCGGAGAATACCGCTCGCGGGTCATCAGGAAGCAGCAGAAAAAGAGCACAATGCCCAGCAGCCCCATCAGGCTCATGGCATAGAAATAGCCTTTCTGCACGTTGCCCTGGCCTAACAGTGAGACCAGCGGCAGGGCGATTACCGTCACAATCAATCCGCCGATAAACGACAGGCCAAAGCGCCACGACTGCAGGGAGTGGCGCTCGCGCGGATCCAGCGTCAGCGCGCCCGGCATGGCGCAGTAAGGCACGTTAATCGCGGAGTAAATCAGGCTTAAGATCGCATAGGTCAGGCAGGCATAAACGATTTTTGCCGTCGGCCCCACGTCGGGTACATAGAAAGTGATAAGACAGCTCACGCCAAACGGAATGGCAAACCACAGCAGCCAGGGACGAAAACGGCCGTGACGCGTTTGAGTGCGATCCACCAGCGCGCCAATGCACGGGTCGACAAACGCATCCACCACGCGCACCACTAAAAACATGGTACCCATAATGGCCGCAGGTAAACCGAAAACGTCCGTATAGAAATAAGCAAGAAATAACGTGGCCGTTTGCCAGACCAGCGCGCTGGCCATATCGCCTAAGCCATAACCTATTTTATCTTTGGTACGCAATACAGAGGAGAGTGTCATTGTTATTTGCCTTTTTATCAGGTTAAAACGTATTTCAACCAGTTGCGCATCTTCTTAAGGGAAATGCGCAGTAAGGCCCAAGTATTAGCAACGGTTTGCGCGCTAACAATTGTCTAAATTGACAGACAAATTATGATATTTGGTTTTTTGTTTTATTTGTGATGGGGAGCATATTCGGACGGAAATAATAAAGGCGAGGAATAATATCCTCGCCTTTTCCGGTCAGCGTGGCGTTACTTGTTCAGTTCCGCCAGGCTCAGCCAGGTCTGCACCACGGTGTCCGGGTTCAGGGACAGGCTATCAATCCCCTCTTCCATCAGCCAGGCGGCAAAGTCTTCATGGTCGGATGGACCCTGACCGCAAATCCCGACGTATTTACCCTGCTTTTTCGCCGCGCGGATGGACATCGAGAGCAGCGCTTTTACCGCCTCGTTGCGCTCATCGAACAGCTCGGAAACCACGCCGGAGTCGCGGTCCAGACCCAGCGTCAGCTGCGTCATGTCGTTTGAGCCGATAGAGAAGCCGTCGAAGTGCTCCAGGAACTGCTCGGCCAGCAGGGCGTTGGACGGGATTTCACACATCATGATGATCTTCAGCCCGTTCTCGCCGCGCTTGAGCCCCTGACGCGCCAGCTCGTCCACTACCGCTTTCGCCTGATCCACGGTACGCACGAACGGGATCATGATTTCGACGTTGGTCAGCCCCATGTCGTTGCGCACGCGCTTCACCGCCTCGCACTCCAGCGCGAAGCAGTCGCGGAAGCTGTCGGACACGTAGCGTCCGGCCCCGCGGAAGCCCAGCATCGGGTTCTCTTCTTCCGGCTCGTAGCGCTCGCCGCCGACCAGGTTAGCGTATTCGTTAGACTTAAAGTCAGACAGACGCACGATCACGCGTTTCGGATAGAAGGCGGCGCCCAGCGTGGCGATCCCTTCGGTCAGACGGCCAACGTAGAACTCTTTCGGCGAGTCGTAGCCTTTCATCATCTCGCGGATTTCGTTCTGCAGCTTGGGATCCTGATCGTCAAACTCCAGCAGCGCGCGCGGGTGGACGCCGATCATGCGGTTGATGATAAATTCCAGGCGTGCCAGGCCCACGCCTTCGTTCGGCAGGCAGGCGAAGTCGAACGCGCGGTCCGGGTTGCCGACGTTCATCATGATCTTCAGCGGCAGGTCCGGCATGGTATCCACGCTGGAGCTTTTCACGCTGAAGTCGAGGATATCGGCATACACGTAGCCGGTATCGCCTTCGGCACAGGAGACGGTTACGTTCTGCCCGTCCTTCATGCGTTCGGTAGCGTCACCGCAGCCGACGACCGCAGGGATACCCAGCTCGCGGGCAATGATCGCCGCGTGGCAGGTACGTCCGCCGCGGTTGGTCACGATAGCCGCCGCTTTCTTCATGATCGGTTCCCAGTCCGGGTCGGTCATGTCGGTTACCAGCACGTCGCCTGGCTCAATGCGGTTCATCTCGCTGATGTCGTGGATCACTTTGACCGGACCGGCACCGATGCGGTGACCGATGGCGCGGCCTTCCGCGACGATTTTGCCCTGGGCGTGCAGCGTATAGCGCTCCATCACCTGGCCGCGCGAGCGGACGGTTTCAGGACGCGCCTGGACGATAAACAGCTTGCCGGTGTTACCGTCCTTCGCCCATTCGATATCCATCGGACGGCCGTAGTGTTTTTCAATCTGCACCGCCTGCTTCGCCAGCTCCTGCACTTCGGCGTCGGTCAGGGAGAAGCGGTCGCGCTGCTCCTGCGGCACATCTTCAATCTTAACCTGCTTGCCATGCTCCTGGGTTGGGGCATAGATCATGCGGATTTTTTTCGAGCCCATGGTGCGGCGCACCACCGCCGGACGGCCCGCGGCCAGCGTCGGCTTGTGAACGTAGAATTCGTCAGGGTTGACCGCGCCCTGCACCACCATCTCACCCAGACCCCATGCGGAGGTGATAAACACCACCTGGTCGAAGCCGGACTCGGTATCAATGGAGAACATCACGCCGGATGAGCCCACGTCGGAGCGCACCATGCGCTGCACGCCAGCGGAGAGCGCCACGCCGCGATGGTCATAGCCCTGGTGCACGCGATAGGAAATAGCACGGTCGTTGAACAGGGAAGCAAATACGTGCTTCACCGCCACCAGCACCGCGTCGTAACCCTGGACGTTGAGGAAGGTTTCCTGCTGCCCGGCAAACGAGGCGTCCGGCATATCTTCTGCGGTGGCAGAAGAGCGCACGGCAAAGGAGGCCTGCGCATCGTCAGCGGAGAGCTGGTTGTACGCGTCGTGAATGGCTTTTTCCAGTTCCGGCTGGAAAGGTGTGTCGATGATCCACTGGCGGATCTGCGCCCCGGCTTTGGCAAGCTCGGTAACGTCATCAATATCCGTTTTATCCAGCAGGTCGTAAATGCGCTGGTTAACACCGCTCTGGTCTAAAAACAGGTTAAAGGCATCGGCGGTGGTGGCAAACCCGTTCGGTACGGAGACACCCATACCCGACAGATTTGTAATCATTTCACCCAGGGAGGCATTTTTGCCCCCAACTCTGTCTACATCATTCATGCCGAGTTGGTTATACCAAAGCACCAGCGGTGACGAGCCATTGTTGGACATCGAAACAATCCTTTTGTGATATTTGATCGGAGTAAGTAACACCTGACTACGTATTTATACTGGCATATTTATTTCCGCTAAAAAAACGGTGAATCGTGTAAGCAATTTAAAATTTCAACTTTTCGGATACTTTCCCACCAGCGATTAACCCAATGATTCCTCTATATTCAGCCGTTAACCACAAAAATAAAGTCGCTATTTGAAAAATGAAATCCACTTTTCAGTAAAATCAAAAACAGCGTTTCATTCATAATTCAGATAAGTTCTTTGCTGTGTAAATTACTTTTTTAATTTATGCTTTCAGACAATTACGTATGATATTCAGGGTGGGTAAAATGGATAATGCTGTGGATCGTCACGTTTTTTATATTTCTGATGGTACGGCGATCACCGCCGAGGTGCTGGGCCACGCGGTGATGTCGCAGTTTCCCGTATCGATCAACAGCATTACGCTGCCGTTTGTCGAAAATGAGAGCCGCGCCAGAGCGGTGAAGGACCAGATCGACGCCATCTACCAGCAGACCGGCGTTCGCCCGCTGGTGTTTTACTCCATCGTGATCCCCGAGATCCGCACCATCATCCTTCAAAGCGAAGGCTTCTGTCAGGATATCGTGCAGGCGCTGGTGGCGCCGCTGCAGAGCGAGCTGAAGCTCGACCCGACCCCCATCGCCCACCGTACCCACGGCCTGAACCCCGGGAACCTGACCAAGTACGACGCGCGTATCGCCGCCATTGACTACACCCTTGCCCACGACGACGGTATCTCGCTGCGTAATCTCGACCAGGCGCAGGTGATCCTGCTTGGCGTTTCGCGCTGCGGCAAAACCCCGACCAGCCTCTATCTGGCGATGCAGTTCGGCATTCGCGCCGCCAACTACCCGTTTATCGCTGACGACATGGATAACCTGGTGCTGCCCGCCGCCCTTAAGCCGCTGCAGCACAAGCTGTTTGGCCTGACGATCAACCCGGAGCGCCTAGCGGCCATCCGCGAAGAGCGCCGCGAGAACAGCCGCTACGCCTCCATGCGCCAGTGCCGGATGGAGGTCTCGGAAGTGGAAGCGCTGTACCGCAAAAATCAGATCCCGTGGCTGAACAGCACCAACTATTCGGTAGAAGAAATTGCCACCAAGATTCTCGATATCATGGGGCTTAATCGCCGCATGTACTAATATGCTAGTACATTAACTCAGATTCAGGTATCATCATCGGCAACCACGGGGCGGTGTCGCCCCGAACTTGAAATCAGCAGGGATTGGTTTAAGGTGATGCCCATCACTTCCCGGTAGTCTGCCGATGAAGCAAAAATTTTCTGAGACATTCCATGAATAAAACCGATGAACTCCGCACTGCGCGCATTGACAGCCTGGTCACGCCGGCTGAACTGGCCCAGCGGCATCCTGTTTCCGCCTCCGTCGCGGAACACGTGACGGCTTCCCGCCGCCGCATTGAAAAAATCCTCAATGGTGAAGACAAGCGTCTTCTGGTGGTGATTGGGCCCTGCTCCATCCACGATCTGGATGCCGCGATGGATTATGCCAAACGGCTTCAGGGCCTGCGGGATAAATATCAGCATCGCCTTGAAATTGTGATGCGCACCTACTTTGAAAAACCGCGTACCGTGGTGGGCTGGAAAGGGCTGATTTCCGATCCCGATCTCAACGGCAGCTACCGCGTTAACCACGGTATCGAGCTGGCGCGCAAGCTGCTTTTGCAGGTCAACGAGCTGGGCGTGCCGACGGCGACCGAGTTTCTCGATATGGTGACCGGGCAGTTTATTGCCGATCTCATCAGCTGGGGCGCGATTGGCGCGCGCACCACCGAAAGCCAGATCCACCGCGAGATGGCCTCCGCCCTCTCCTGTCCGGTCGGCTTTAAAAACGGCACCGATGGCAACACCCGCATCGCGGTTGATGCCATCCGCGCTGCCCGTGCGAGCCACATGTTCCTGTCGCCGGATAAAAGCGGCCAGATGACCATCTACCAGACCAGCGGTAACCCGTACGGGCACATCATTATGCGCGGTGGCAAGAAACCCAATTACCATGCACAGGATATTGCGGCGGCCTGTGAAACGCTGGCCGAGTTCGACCTGCCGGAACATCTGGTGGTGGACTTCAGCCACGGCAACTGCCAGAAGCAGCATCGCCGCCAGCTGGACGTCTGCGATGAGATCTGCCAGCAGATCCGCAGCGGATCGACCGCCGTTGCCGGAATTATGGCGGAAAGCTTTATCAAAGAAGGCACGCAGAAAATCGTTGCTGGCCAGCAGATGGTGTACGGCCAGTCAATTACCGATCCGTGCCTGAGCTGGGAAGACAGCGAGCTGCTGTTGGATAAGCTGGCGTCTGCGGTCGATACACGCTTCTAACCCCTCGTCGGGTGGCGCTGCGCTTGCCCGACCTACGGTTCGTGCCCTTCTCCCTCTCCCTGTGGGAGAGGGGCGGGATGAGGGCACCAGCCCGCACCTTCCCTCAAAATTTGATCCCCTCACCCTTTTTTCACAAAAACGCTTGCCGTGAATTTGCAGTTTATTGATAATGATTATCATTGTTACATTGATTGTTATTTATAAACATTATGTCACGTACGGATAACAGCCCGGCAACGCCAGTAAAAACAGACACAGCACCAGCCCCTACCGAGCGTCGGATTGACAGCAAAACCCTGCTCGGCGATGAGGGCCGGGTCATTATCGTGCATCACGGCCAGCACTACCTGCTGCGCCAGACGAATGCCGGAAAACTGATCCTCACAAAATAAACCAAAACATTCGCCAGCCACCCAGGTTATCCCCAGGCAGCCAGCGCTTTCGATTCTTTATGGAGAGTTGCTATGCCACACCTGCCTTCCGCGTCTTTACGCCCGTCACTTCTGGCGCTGGCGATCGTCAGCGCCCTGCCGACTGCGGCAGTTGCCGCCACGGACGATATTACCGTCACCGCCACGGGCAACGCCCGCAGCGCCTTTGAAGCCCCCATGATGGTGAGCGTGATTGACGCCAGCGCGCCCGAGAAACAGACCGCCAGCTCGGCGGCCGACCTGCTGCGTAACGTCCCCGGCCTGACGCTGGACGGTACCGGGCGCACCAACGGGCAGGACGTGAACCTGCGCGGCTATGACCGTCGCGGCGTGCTGGTGCTGGTTGACGGCGTGCCTCAGGGCACCGACACCGGCCACCTGAACAGCACGTTCCTCGATCCGGCCCTGATTAAGCGTATCGAAGTGGTTCGCGGCCCGTCGGCCCTGCTGTACGGCAGCGGCGCGCTGGGCGGCGTGATTTCCTATGACACCGTTGACGCCAAAGACCTGCTGGAACCGGGTAAACACAGCGGTTACCGCGTGTTTGGTACGGGTGCGACGGGCGACAGCAGCCTCGGGATGGGCGCCAGCGCCTACGGCCGCACCGATACGCTGGACGGTCTGGTCTCCTGGTCCAGCCGCGATCGCGGTGATATCCGCCAGAGCGACGGTGCAACCGCGCCGAACGACGAATCCATCAATAATATGCTGGCGAAAGGCAGCTGGAAAATCGACCCGGCCCAGACCCTGAGCGGCTCTCTGCGCTATTACAACAACGCCGCACGGGAACCGAAAAACCCGCAAACCCCCGGGGCGGACAGCAGCAACCCGATGACCGATCGCTCCACCATTCAGCGTGACGCGCAGGTGGGCTATCACATCGCCCCGGAAGGTAACGACTGGCTGAACGCCGACGCGAAGGTCTACTGGTCCGAAGCGCGCATTAATGCCCAGAATATCGACGGGAGCGGTGAGTTCCGCAAGCAGACCACCCAAGGCGGCAAGGTGGAAAACCGCACCCGCCTGTTCAGCGACACCTTTGCAGCACACCTTCTGACCTACGGCGGGGAATACTCTCGTCAGAAGCAGCATCCGGGCGGGACAACCACCGGCTTCCCGGAGGCGAAGATCGACTTCAGCTCCGGCTGGCTGCAGGATGAAATCACCCTTCGCGATCTGCCCGTTACCCTGCTGGGCGGCACGCGGTATGACAATTACCGCGGCAGCAGCAATGGCTACGACGACGTGGATGCCGATAAGTGGTCCTCCCGCGCCGGGTTGACCGTCAGCCCGACCGACTGGCTGATGCTGTTTGGCTCTTACGCGCAGGCCTTCCGCGCGCCGACCATGGGCGAGATGTACAACGACGCCAAACACTTCTCCATTGGCCGGTTCTATACCAACTACTGGGTGCCGAACCCGAACCTGCGCCCGGAAACCAACGAAACGCAGGAGTTTGGTTTTGGCCTGCGCTTTGACGATCTGCTGCTTGCCAACGATGCGCTGGAGTTTAAAGCCAGCTACTTCGATACCAAAGCCAGGGACTATATCTCCACCACCGTCGATTTTGCCGCCGCGACCACCATGTCCTATAACGTCCCGAACGCCAAAATCTGGGGGTGGGACGTGATGGCAAAATACACGGCCGATCTCTTCAACCTCGACCTGGCCTATAACCGTACGCGCGGGAAAGATACCGATACGGGCGAGTACATCTCCAGCATCAACCCGGATACCGTCACCAGCAGGCTGGACATTCCGGTAGCGCAAAGCGGTTTTTCCGTCGGCTGGATTGGCACCTTTGTCGATCGCTCAACGCATATCAGCAGCTACAGCAAGCAGCCGGGCTATGCGGTGAATGATTTTTACGTGAGCTACAAAGGCCAGGAGCAGCTAAAAGGCGTGACCACCACGCTGGTACTCGGCAACGCCTTTGACAAGGAATACTGGTCGCCGCAGGGCATTCCGCAGGACGGCCGTAACGGCAAGATTTTCGTAAGCTATCAATGGTAACGCCCGTTGGGCCAACTATGCAGAAGGATAAGATAATGAATCACTACACGCGCTGGCTTGAGCTAAAAGAGGCCAATCCCGGTCAGTACGCGCGCGACATAGCAGGGTTAATGAACATCAGTGAAGCAGAGCTGGCCTTTGCCCGCGTGGGCCACGACGCCTGGCGACTGCGCGGTGAGATCCGCGAGATTTTAGGCGCGCTGGAGGCGGTGGGCGAAACCAAATGCATCTGCCGCAACGACTACGCCGTGCACGAGCAGGTCGGGAGCTTTACCAACCAGCACCTGAACGGCCACGCCGGGCTGGTGCTGAACCCGCGCGCGCTGGATCTGCGCCTGTTCCTCAACCAGTGGGCGAGCGCGTTTCACGTCAGTGAAGCCACCGCCCGCGGCGAGCGGCAGAGCATCCAGTTCTTCGACCACCAGGGCGATGCCCTGCTCAAGGTCTACGCCACGGACAACACCGACGTTTCCGCCTGGGGCGACGTGCTGACCCGCTTCATCATTGCCGATAATCCATCGCTGGCGCTGAAGGTGCCCGATGCGCCTGCTCACGAGGAAAATGCACAAGCCGCTCTCGTGGACAAAGAGTGGCGCGCCATGACCGACGTGCACCAGTTCTTCAGCCTGCTCAAGCGCCATAACCTCAGCCGCCAGCAGGCGTTTCGCCTGGTGGGTGACGATCTGGCCTGCCGGGTAGAGAACAGCGCGCTGGCGCAGCTGCTGGAGACGGCGCGTCGGGACGGCAATGAAATCATGGTCTTCGTCGGCAACCGCGGCTGCGTGCAGATTTTCACCGGCGTAGTGGAAAAGCTGGCGCCGATGAAAGGCTGGCTGAATATATTCAACCCAACCTTTACCCTGCACCTGCTTGAAGACGCCATTGCCGAGACGTGGGTCACGCGCAAACCGACCGCGGATGGGCATGTTACCAGCCTGGAGCTGTTTGCCGCCGACGGAACGCAAATCGCCCAGCTGTACGGACAGCGTACCGAAGGCGAACCGGAGCAGAGCCAGTGGCGCAGCCAGATTGACGCCTTAACGGCGAAAGGGCTGGCCGCATGAAACGGTGGCTTGCCCTGCTCAGCGCCCTGCCCCTGATGGCGTTTGCCGCGCCGCAGGAGAAAATCGTGACCCTCGGCGGCGACGTCACCGAGATTGTCTACGCCCTCGGCGCGGCGTCTTCGCTGGTGGCCCGCGACAGCACCAGCCAGTGGCCGCAGGCGGCGACCGCGCTGCCGGACGTGGGCTATCTGCGCCAGCTCAACGCGGAAGGGATCTTGTCCATGCGCCCTACGCTGGTGTTGGCCAGCGCCCAGGCGCAGCCCTCTCTGGCGCTTAAGCAGGTTGAGCAAAGCCACGTCAGGGTTATCGCGGTGCCTGCCCGTAACGACCTGAGCGTCATTGACGAAAAGGTGCGGATCGTCGCTGAAGCGACGCACCGCGAGGCCGAAGGGGAAGCCCTGCGCAGCGCGCTGCGTCAGTCGCTCACGGAGCTGCCCGCGTCACCGCTCAATAAACGGGTACTGTTTATTCTCAACCACGGCGGAATGACCGCCATGGCGGCCGGACAACAGACCGGCGCGGACGCGGCCATTCGTGCGGCGGGGCTGCAGAACGCGATGCAGGGGTTTACCCGCTATCAGCCGCTGTCTCAGGAAGGCACGATCGCCAGCCGCCCCGATCTGGTGGTGATTTCTCAGGACGGCCTCAACGCCCTGGGCGGTGAAGCGAATCTGTGGACGCTGCCCGGCCTGGCGCAAACTCCGGCGGGACGGAATAAGCAGGTGCTGGCGATTGACGATATGGCGCTGCTGGGCTTCAGCGTGCGAACGCCGGAAGCCATCCGGCAGCTGCGGGCCAAAGCGGAGCAGCTGCCCTGATGTCCCGGCGAGCCGCATTGTCACTGTGGATGCTGGCCGCGCTGCTGGTCGTCATGACGCTGACGGCCAGCGGTATTGGCGCGCTGCGTCTGCCGGTAAGCCTGCTGTGGAACGGCACCGACGAGGCGCTGCGCCAGATCTGGCTGACGATCCGTCTGCCTCGCGTGCTGCTGGCGCTGGCGATTGGCGGTTCGCTGGCGCTGGCGGGCTGCGTGATGCAGGGGCTGTTTCGCAACCCGCTGGCGGACCCTGGCCTGCTCGGCATCAGCAGCGGCGCGGCGCTTGCGGTTGCGCTGTGGGTGGTGCTCCCGCTCTCGCTGCCTGCGCTGGTGATGCTGTATGCCCCGATGCTGGCGGCGTTTCTCGGCGCGCTGGCCGCCACCTTCGTGATTTTCCTGCTCAGCCGGCAGCGTGACGCGTCCCTGTCGCGCCTGCTGCTGGTGGGCATTGCCATCAACGCGCTGTGCGGCGCGGCCGTCGGCGTGCTGTCATGGCTCAGCAACGATGCCCAGCTTCGCCAGCTTTCGCTCTGGGGAATGGGCAGCCTCGGCCAGGCGCAGTGGTCAACGCTGCTGGCCGTCGCGTCGCTGATGGTTCCCACCGCGCTGGTTATCTGGCGTCTGGCAGGTGCCCTCAACCTGCTGCAGCTGGGCGACGAAGAGGCGCACTACCTCGGCGTGGAGGTTGCCGCCGTGCAGCGGATCCTGCTGCTGTGCAGCGCCCTGCTGGTGGCCGCCGCCGTTGCGGTCAGCGGCGTGATCGGCTTTGTCGGCCTGGTGGTACCGCACCTGGTGCGCATGTGGCTGGGCGCCGATCACCGGGCGGCGCTCCCCGGTTCGGTGCTGGCCGGCGCGCTGCTTCTGCTGGTGGCCGATACGCTGGCGCGCAGCCTGGTCGCCCCGGCGGAAATGCCGGTCGGCTTATTGACCAGCCTTCTCGGCGCGCCGTGGTTCCTGTGGCTTATCTTTCGTCGCGGAGGCGCGCATGGCTGAACGCTATTGTGCAGAAAATCTTGTTTTTCGCGCCGGGCAACGCACGCTGATTAACGACGTGTCGCTGACCTTATCTCAGGGCGAACTGGTGGCGCTGATTGGCCCTAACGGCGCCGGAAAATCAACGCTAATGCGGCTGCTTACCGGCTATCTTAACCCTGCGGGCGGACGGTGCAGCCTGGCGAGCACGCCGCTTGCAGACTGGCAGCCGAACAGACTCGCACGCTACCGGGCGGTGATGCGCCAGAATACCCAGCTCGGATTTGACTGGCCGGTTGAGGCGGTCGTCGGTATGGGTCGCGCGCCCTGGACCCGCACGCCTGAAGCGTCGGTGATTGAGGAGGTCATGGCCATCACTGGCTGCTTACCGCTGGCGGGCAGGCAGTTTGCCGCCCTCTCCGGCGGCGAGCAGCAGCGCGTCCAGCTCGCCCGCGCGCTGGCCCAGCTCTGGTGCGAGGGCGCCCCGCGCGGCTGGCTGTTCCTTGATGAACCCACGTCCGCGCTGGATCTCTATCACCAGCAGCATCTGCTGCGCCTGCTGAAATCCCTGACCCGCCGGGGACATCTGCACGTTTGCGCGGTGCTGCACGACCTGAATCTGGCGGCGCTGTGGGCGGACCGCATCCTGCTGCTGCATGGCGGCAGCATCGTCTCCCAGGGAGAACCGGAAACCGTTTTGCAGGCCGATGCGCTGGCCCGCTGGTACGGCGCGCAGGTCCTCGTCGGCAGCCATCCGGCTCACGACGCGCCGCAGGTGTTTCTCGCGCCCTAGCTTGAGCAGCTCACCTCCAGCCGCTTGCCCCAGTCGGGCGGGCGGCTGACGTAGTCATCATCCCGGTCGGCAAACGGCGTGCGCAACGCTACGTGCAGACGGTGCAGCTCGCCGTACTCGCCCTGCTCGGCCTGCTCAATCGCCCGCTGCGCCAGCCAGTTGCGCAACACCATCGCGGGATTCGCTGCATTCATACTCGCCTGACGGGTCGCGTCGTCCACCTGCTCCTGCTGCAGCCGCGAGCGGTAGGATGCAAACCAGTCGTCAAACGCCTGTCGGTCAATAAACTCATCGCGCAGCGGCGAGGCGGCACTGTGCTGCTCCGTCTGTCCCAGCATCCGGAAGGTGCGGGTATAATCGCTGCCCTCGCGCGCCATCAGGGCAAACAGACCGTTGAGAAGGTCGTTATCGCCTTTCTCCTGCGTCATGAGTCCCAGCTTGTTGCGCATCAGCGTGCCATATTCCCGCAGAAGGATGTCCTGATAGCTGTCGAGCGCATCGTTGAGTGCATCAACGTCGATAAACGGCGACAGGGTTTGCGCAAGCCGCTGCAGGTTCCACAGGCCTACCGCGGGCTGATTGTCAAAGCTGTAACGTCCCTGATAGTCAGAGTGGTTGCAGATATACCCAGGCTGATAATCGTCCAGGAAGCCAAACGGACCGTAATCAAAGGTCAGTCCGAGAAGCGACATGTTGTCCGTATTCATGACGCCATGGGCAAAGCCGACCGTTTGCCAGCGGGCAATCAGGGTTGCGGTGCGGGCAACCACATCCCTGAACCAGAGAACGTATTTATCCGCCTCATCCTGCACATGCGCCCAGTGGTGACGAATGGCAAAGTCCGCCAGCTGGCGCACCTTTTCCGGCTCGCGGCGATAGTAAAAGTGCTCGAAATGACCAAAGCGCAGGTGGCTCTGCGCGATACGCATCAGCATTGCGCCCTTTTCCACGGATTCACGCATAACCGGCGTCTCGCTGGTGACGATCGAGAGCGCGCGGGTGGTGGGGATCCCTAGCGCATGCATCGCTTCACAGCCCAGACACTCGCGAATCGTTGACCGCAGTACCGCACGCCCGTCCCCCATTCGCGAATAGGGCGTCAGGCCCGCACCTTTCAGGTGCCAGTCAACCGTCTCCCCGTTGGGAAGCTGTTGTTCACCGAGCAGGATCCCCCGGCCGTCGCCCAGCTGTCCCGCCCAGACGCCAAACTGGTGTCCGCTATAGACCTGAGCCAGGGGTTGCATACCGGCGAGAAGCGTTTCGCCTCCCCAGACGCCAGCGCTATCTGAGCGCTGAAACAGCTCAGGTGGAATGGCCAGTTCTTCTGCCAGCCGATCGTTATGCCAGATAAGGCGTGAATGGTGTAACGGTGTGGGTTTGAGTGCGGTGTAAAATTCCGGCAACTCATCGTGCCAGCGAGCAGTAAAAGACAGGGTCATAAGTCCTCCTGCTTTTAGTGTAGAGGGTTTCCTCTGACTTAAACACGGGCGAAAGCAAGGGTTATCGCTGCTGAACCAGCGTCGTGACGTGCTCCGCGGCGACCGCAGGCCAGAGCGCGCCCTGCATAGCGCCAAAATTGAAGGGCAACACGCGTTGCAGCAGGCCGTGGTCATCAATGCCTGAGACGATCACAGACTGGCAGTGAGGCGTGATTTGCCAGAGAATAGCGCGCATAAACGGCTCAAAAGAGAGCTCCGGGGCGCGCTGCTGAATGAATCCTTTATCGAGAATGACCCGTTTAAATAATCCATCATACACCGCTTTGAGCGACGCAGCGCCAGCGCCAAAGTTTGCCAGGACCAGCGGGAAATGGATCGCCATTCTCGCCAGCTGCAGATCGTCCTTTCCGTTATTTAAACCTGGATAATTCTCATTAACAGTAAACTCAAGAAACGGATAACGCTCAAGGATTGAAACAGCGTTTCCATTAGTTAATAAAAATTCAACAATTGTAGGCGTAATATTGATCCACGCAATTAACTGATGCTGAATAAAAAACAGTTTACAGGTATCAAGCAATTGCAGTTTTTCGTTAAACAACGCTAACTCTTCGGCCGCTGAAAGCCGAGGGATAACAAGCTCAGTGGGGATCCGTACCTCGCTGCCGACGCCAGTAAAGTTAACCAGCATTTCTAAACCTTTCAGCTCACCTGCGCTATTACGGGCAGGCAGGAGCAGCAGTTCAGACTGGTAAGCATTATCTAGCGTAATAATCATTGCACTCGCCCCGCATTAAAGATGAGAGAGGACATCCTGGAGCAATTGCCGACACAATTCCACTGGCTTGATTTTAATAAGATTAATTTCATTAGTTCCGTATTAATTTTCAGATTTATCCCTGAATCTAAAATAATTTTATCCTGATTGCAAAATAATAGCCAGTTTTAGATAAAACAGACACATGCAGGATTCGCTAATTGTAGGTAAATTTAACTTTAAGCATCTTATTTGAGAAAAACGGCATGATTTATTACTCACCATGCCGCCATAAGAGAAGTATCCGACAAAGACTATATACGTCGCGCCTGCCAGAAGTTTTTACGCCAGTAAACATTATCAAGAGAAGAGCGCATCACCCCGCGACTGGTCGAGGCATGAATGAACTGATTGTCTGTATCATATATGCCAACGTGGAGACCGCTTTCACCCGAGCCGGTTTTGAAGAAAACCAGGTCTCCGGGCAGAAGATCGTCTTTATCAATTTCAGTGCCAATTTCCGCCTGCTTGCGCGTTTCGCGCGGAAGCTGTAAATCAAACTTGTCGCGAAACGTCATCAGAACGAAGCCGGAGCAATCCACGCCGCCGCGACTCATGCCGCCGTAGCGATAAGGCGTGCCGCGCCAGTTGCTCAGCTGATCGTTCAGGCTAGCAATGACGGTGATCGAATCTGAAAGCCGTGGGTTAGGCGGCGGGGCACGATGGCTGCTGCATCCCGTAAGAAAAAGTGCTGTCATCAGGAGAAACCAGAATCGCATTTCCAGACGAATCCTCTGCTTTTTTTGTTCTTTTCGTAATTTAGCGTGCAATTGTGCCTACAGGCAAGAAACGGTTACGTCTGCCCGGTAGAAATCAGCATCTTATGGCCCTCTATATCCAGCCTGCGGAAGGACATGTTGTACGCGCGGGCAAGGTTGGGTGGGGTAAGGACCCGGTCGCGCGCACCGCTGGCGATCATGTTACCCTGCGACAGCAGCCACACCCGGTGGGCATGACGCAGGGTATGGTTGAGGTCATGACTGCTCATCACCACGGCGATGCCCTTTTGGCTCAGGGCGCTTAGCAGCGTATCCAGAGCCGCCTGCTGCGCAACGTCCAGACCGCTCATGGGCTCGTCGAGAAGCAGCATCCGCCCGTGAGGATTGCCTGCCGGGTGGATCTGAACGATGACGGCCGCCAGGCGCACCCGCTGCCACTCTCCGCCGGAAAGCCGGCTGGCATGCCGGGAGAGTTTATCTTGCAGCCCAAGGGCCGCCGCCACGTCCGTCAGCAGCGCCGTCTGCTGTTTGTCGTGCAGATGCAGCATCAGATAGTGCCAGACCGGCATCGCAAAGGGCGGCACCTGCTGCTGTACGAGGTAGCTGCGCCGATGCGCCAGCGAGACCGGTGACCAGTCGGCAAGCGTATGCTCCAGCAGCGTTATCTGCCCTTCTCCGTCGGTCATGCCCGCCATCCGCGCCAGCAGCGTGCTCTTCCCTGCACCGTTTGGCCCGACAAGATGCAGGATCTCTCCCGCATTGACGGTACCGGTTATCGGCTCCAGACGTCCCCTCTCGGCAACGTCCGTGAGCTGCATCAGCAATGACATTATTTTGCCAGCGCCAGCTTGATCGACTCCATGACGATCGGATCTTCAGGCGTCATATCCGGCGAAAAACGCTGAACGACCTGACCGTCGCGACCAATCAGGAATTTCTCAAAATTCCACAGGATATCGTCCGGGTAAAGCGGCGCGCGACCTTTGCTGGCCATACGTTCATAAAAACCGCTGTCTTCCGGCGCAACGGCCTTAGGAGCGGCAGCGATCAGCTTCGCATACAGCGGATGGCGGTCCTCGCCGTTGACGTCAATTTTGCTGAACATCGGGAACGTCACGCCATAGGTGGTGCTGCAGAAGGTTTTGATCTCCTCTTCGCTGCCCGGCTCCTGGCCGAGGAACTGGTTGCACGGGAAGCCCAGCACGGTGAAACCGTCTTTCTCCCAGGCCTTCTGAATATTTTCCAGCTGCTCGTACTGCGGCGTCAGGCCGCATTTGGATGCCACGTTGACGATAAGCAACACGTTGCCTCTGTAGCCTTCCAGCGTAGTTTTATCGCCGTCAATGGTGGTCACTTCGGTATTCAGGATATCTGACTGCATAGCATTCCCTCAGGTTGTTTTACAGGTCGTTTTTTAACGTCCGGATTTTAATAGTAGCCAGATAAACACCGGCGCGCCCAGCGTGGCGGTAACCACGCCAATCGGCAGCTCCGCGGCCGTCAGGGCAAGCCGGGCGATGATATCGGCCACCAGCAGCGTGACGGCTCCGGCCACCGCAGAGGCCGGAAGCAGGGTTCGATGGTCCGTGAGGCCACACAGGCGCAGCATGTGGGGTATAACCAGCCCGATAAAGCCGATCGCGCCCGCCAGCGCCACGCTGACGCCGACCAGCCAGCCAATGACGATCACCAGCACGTTACGCCAGAACCCAATCGGCATGCCGAGCTGGCGGGCAGAGGTTTCACCCAGCGCGAGCATATTCAGCGGCTGCGCCTGCAGGGCCGCCCATACGATGGCCGGTACCAGCAGAGCCATCAGCCAGCCCTGGTGCCAGTCAACGCCCCCAAAGCCGCCCATCATCCAGTACATCAGCTGACGCAGGTCAAAGGCGGTAGAGAAGTAGACCGCCCAGGTCATCAGCGCGCTGCAGATAATCCCCAGCGCCACGCCGGCAAGCAGCAGGCGGCTGGTCGACAGGTGTCGTCTGGCGAAGCGAAGCAGGATCGCGGTGATCAGCAATGCGCCGAGAATGGCGCTCAGGCTAATGCTCCATCCGGAAAGTTCTCCCCCGCCCAGCATCACCGCCGCAATCAGCCCCACGCCTGCACCGTTCGACACGCCGAGCAGGCCGGGCTCTGCCAGAGGGTTTTCAAACAACGCCTGCATAATGGTGCCGCACAGCGCCAGCGCGGCACCGACCAGTACCACCGCGACGGTGCGCGGGAGGCGAATTTGCCAGACGAAGAGCTGCCCGTCAGGCCCCCACCAGCTTTCGGGCCCAATCCATCTGTCTCCGGCGCAGAGGCTCACGGCCGCGGCGGCAATAAGTAACAGCACCAGCAAAAGCAGGCGACGCCGATCGGAACGGTACTGTAGATGGGCATAATCAAGCATGTGTAAGGCTATAGTAGCGTGAGATATCATTGATTTTACGGCGGGTTTGCCGGAGAGCGCAAAGAAAAAAGGCCGCGTGGGCGGCCTTTTTGGTTAGTTCATATTACTCTGCTTTGGGCGTTGCGTTTTCGACGCGGCTTTTTAACTTCTGGCCGGGTCTGAAGGTCACCACGCGGCGGGCTGTAATGGGAATATCTTCCCCCGTCTTCGGGTTGCGGCCCGGACGTTGGTTTTTGTCTCGCAAATCAAAATTGCCAAAACCGGAGAGTTTTACCTGCTCACCATTTTCCAGAGCACGACGGATCTCTTCGAAAAACAGCTCTACCAGCTCTTTGGCATCCCGTTTGCTAAGCCCAAGCTTATCAAACAGATATTCTGACATTTCAGCTTTTGTAAGCGCCATAGGTTCAATCCCTCAATGATGCCTGGAATCGCTCTTTTAATGCCTCTACACATTTGGCGACGGTAGCGGCAATCTCCTCTTCTTCGAGTGTACGGCTGGTATCCTGAAGGATAAGGCTAATAGCGAGGCTCTTGAAACCTTCAGCTACGCCCTTGCCGCGGTACACGTCAAATAAGTTTACGCCAACTACCTGATTTACGCCAACTTTCTTACATTCGGCCAAAATATCTGCTGCGGGCACGTTTTCCGCGACCACAACCGCGATATCACGGCGGTTTGCAGGGAAGCGGGAGACGTCCTGAGCCTGAGGAATCACGCGGTCTGCTACCGGGCTCCACTCCAGCTCGAACACGATGGTGCGGCCGTTCAGGTCCAGCTTACGCTCCAGCTCAGGGTGAACAACCCCAATGAAACCAACGCGTTTGCCGTCTAAATAGATGGCTGCGCTCTGGCCCGGATGCAGGGCCGGAATGGCTTCTGCGCGGAATTCAATTTCGGATAATTTACCGGTCAGATCCAGAATCGCTTCCAGGTCGCCCTTCATATCGTAGAAATCAACCGTGCCTTTTGCCAGGTCCCAGTGCTCTTCATAGCGGTTTCCGCTGATGGCGCCAGCCAGCATGAGATCCTGACGGATGCCTAAATTTGCCTGATTATCCGGTACAAAGCGCAAACCGCTTTCGAAAATTCGCACGCGGTTTTGCTGACGATTCTGGTTGTAAACAACTGTGCCCAGCAGCCCCGTCCACAGGGACAGACGCATCGCGGACATTTCGCTGGAAATTGGGCTTGGCAGGATCAACGCCTCCTGGCCCGGGTGGATCAGCTGCTGCAGCTTAGGATCAACAAAGCTGTAGGTGATCACTTCCTGGTAGCCTTTGTCGTTAAGCATGGTTTTCACACGCTTCAGGGACAGGTCGGCTTCACGGTGTTTGCCCATCACCAGACCGGCCTGGACTGGCTCGTCAGGGATGTTGTTGTAGCCGTAAACGCGGGCCACTTCTTCCACCAGGTCTTCTTCAATTTCCATGTCGAAACGCCAGGATGGCGCAACGGCTTTCCACTCGTCCTGGCCTTCGGTTACTTCGCAGCCCAGACGCGTCAGAATGTCGGTCACCTGCGCATCGGCAACGTGGTGACCAATCAGGCGGTCCAGCTTGCTGCGGCGCAGGGTGATGGTCGCGCGCTTCGGCAGGGCCTCTTCGTGGGTAACGTCAATAACCGGGCCCGCTTCGCCGCCGCAGATGTCGATCAGCAGGCGGGTTGCACGCTCCATCGCGTTGTACTGCAGCGCCGGGTCAACGCCGCGCTCGTAGCGGTGAGACGCATCGGTGTGCAGGCCGTGACGGCGCGCGCGACCGGTGATGGAGAGCGGGCTGAAGAACGCGCACTCCAGCAGGACGTTTTGCGTCTCGTCATTAACGCCTGAATGTTCGCCCCCGAAGATACCGCCCATTGCCAGCGCTTTGCTATGGTCAGCAATCACCAGGGTATCGGCGTTCAGCTTCGCTTCGTTGCCGTCCAGCAGAACCAGGGTTTCGCCCTCTTTCGCCATGCGCACAACGATGCCGCCGTCGATGCGATCTTTATCGAACGCGTGCATTGGCTGGCCCAGCTCCATCAGTACGTAGTTGGTCACGTCAACCACGGCGTCGATAGAGCGGATGCCGCAGCGGCGCAGCTTCTCTTTCATCCACAGCGGGGTTGGGGCTTTCACGTTGATGCCTTTCACCACGCGGCCGAGGTAGCGCGGGCACGCATCCGGAGCGTCAACCTGAATAGGCAGCACGTCACTGATGGTTGCTTCAACCGGCGCAATGTCCGGCGCGTTCAGCTCGGTCTGGTTCAGCACGGCCACGTCGCGCGCCACGCCGATGATGCCTAAGCAGTCAGCACGGTTTGGCGTGACGCTGATTTCGATGGTGTTGTCGTCAAGCTTCAGGTATTCACGGATATCGGTGCCAACGGGCGCATCCAGCGGCAGCTCAATGATGCCGTTGTGATCGTCGGAAATACCCAGCTCGGAGAAGGAGCACAGCATGCCTTCAGATGGCTCACCGCGCAGCTTAGCCGCTTTAATTTTGAAATCGCCCGGCAGCACTGCACCGACGGTCGCCACGGCCACCTTGAGGCCCTGACGGCAGTTTGGCGCACCGCAGACGATATCCAGCAGGCGGTCACCGCCCACGTTAACTTTTGTCACGCGCAGTTTGTCAGCGTTAGGGTGCTGGCCGCACTCGACCACTTCGCCGACGACGACGCCGTTGAAGGCGCCGGAAACAGGCTCAACGCCGTCCACTTCCAGGCCCGCCATGGTGATCTGGTTAGACAGCGCGTCGCTGTCCAGCGTGGTGTTCACCCATTCGCGTAACCACAGTTCACTGAATTTCATTGTTCTGTCCTGCCCTTATTTAAACTGTTTGAGGAAACGCAGATCGTTTTCGAAGAATGCACGTAAGTCGGTAACGCCGTAGCGCAGCATGGTCAGACGCTCCATGCCCATGCCGAAGGCAAAGCCGGAGTAGACTTCCGGATCGATACCCACGTTGCGCAGCACGTTTGGATGCACCATGCCGCAGCCCAGCACTTCCAGCCATTTGCCGTTTTTGCCCATCACGTCAACTTCCGCAGACGGTTCGGTGAACGGGAAGTAGGACGGACGGAAACGAACCTGCAGATCCTCCTCAAAGAAGTTGTTCAGGAAATCGTGCAGCGTGCCCTTCAGGTTGGTGAAGCTGATGTTTTTATCAACAATCAGACCTTCCATCTGGTGGAACATTGGGGTATGGGTCTGATCGTAGTCGTTACGATAGACGCGGCCCGGCGCGATAATGCGGATGGGTGGCTCCTGATCCTTCATGGTACGGATCTGAACGCCGGAGGTCTGAGTACGCAGAAGACGCGTAGCGTCGAACCAGAAAGTGTCGTGGTCAGCGCGTGCCGGATGATGGCCAGGAATGTTCAGGGCGTCGAAGTTATGGTAATCATCTTCGATTTCCGGGCCAGTCGCCACGGTAAAGCCGAGCTCACCGAAGAAACTTTCAATGCGGTCGATGGTGCGGGTAACCGGATGCAGACCACCGTTTTCAATACGGCGACCCGGCAGGGAAACGTCGATCGTCTCTGCGGCCAGACGCGCATTCAACACCGCGCTTTCCAGCTCGGCTTTGCGCGCGTTCAGCGCCTGCTGTACCTGCTCTTTGGCTTCGTTAATCACCGCACCCGCTGCCGGACGCTCTTCTGGCGGCAGCTCACGCAGGGTTGTCATCTGAAGGGTCAGGTGCCCTTTCTTCCCAAGATATTCGACGCGGACATTGTCTAACGCGGCAACATCTGAGGCCTGATTAATGGCGGCTGTTGCACTGGCAACCAGCTCTGCGAGATGTGACATGATTTTCCTCATTATGTCGGTGCAGACACCGATTTGGTGGAGTTATTCTCTCAAATTCAGGCACAAAAAAAGCCTCCATCGGGAGGCTTATCTGGCGCTGTTTTTCGTTTCATCTTTCACGCGCTAGCCTCCTGAAATCAGGTGCTAAAGTAAAAGAAGAAGCGGAAATTAGCAGCATTCATGCTTGCGTTACCTTGTCTGGTAAAAACCGTTAAGACCTTATTGAAAAGCCTGGACGGGTAAAAGTCAATGTTCTGATGGTGTTAAATGAAAAGAGGGAGCAAGGCTCCCTCTCTCAACTGGCTTATGCCAGTGCTGCTTTCGCTTTTTCGACCAGAGCGGTGAACGCTACTTTGTCGAATACTGCGATGTCAGCCAGGATCTTACGGTCGATTTCAACAGAGGCTTTTTTCAGGCCGTTGATGAATTTGCTGTAAGAAATACCGTTCTGACGTGCTGCTGCGTTGATACGCGCAATCCACAGTTGACGGAACTGACGCTTACGCTGACGACGGTCACGGTAAGCGTACTGACCTGCTTTGATAACAGCCTGGAAGGCAACGCGGTAAACGCGTGAACGCGCACCGTAGTAGCCTTTAGCTTGTTTCAAAATTTTCTTGTGACGTGCACGTGCAATTACACCACGTTTTACGCGAGCCATATGTGCTCTCCTGTATCTATATTCTTAGTAAAAAAATTAAACGTTAACGGCTTATGCGTACGGCAGGCACGCGATAACCAGACCCAGATCGCCTTTAGAAACAAGGCCTTTTGGACGCAGGTGACGTTTACGCTTAGTAGATTTTTTGGTCAGAATATGACGCAGGTTTGCGTGCTTACGCTTAAATCCACCACCACCGGTTTTTTTGAAGCGCTTAGCAGCACCGCGTACGGTCTTAATTTTTGGCATCTTAATAACTTCCACTTCGCATTGTTAAATAAACGAAACATAGGCGAACAAAACCTATGAAACCCGAAGGCTCCACAGATTTTGCTGCTTGAAGGCCTTACTGTTTCTTCTTAGGAGCGAGCACCATGATCATCTGGCGGCCTTCGATCTTCGTAGGGAAGGATTCGACTACTGCCAGTTCACTCAGATCGTCACGGACGCGGTTAAGCACTTCCATACCAATCTGTTGGTGGGCCATCTCACGACCGCGGAAACGCAGTGTGATCTTGGCCTTATCGCCATCTTCCAGAAAGCGAATCAGGCTGCGGAGTTTTACCTGATAATCGCCATCGTCGGTACCAGGACGGAATTTGATTTCCTTAACCTGGATAACTTTTTGCTTCTTCTTCTGTTCCTTAGAAGACTTACTCTTTTCATAAAGGAACTTGCCGTAGTCCATGATACGACAAACTGGCGGTTCGGCGTTAGGGCTGATTTCAACTAAATCTACTCCAGCTTCTTCAGCCTTTTCGATTGCTTCTCTCAGACTCACAATCCCCAGCTGCTCGCCTTCCAGACCTGTTAAGCGAACTTCCTGGGCGCGAATCTCGCCATTGATACGATTCGGACGTGCCGTTTGAACTCGTTTTCCGCCTTTAATACCTTATTCCTCCAGTTGTTGAAGACTGCGGCTGCGAATCTCTTGTTGCAGCTTCTCAATCACTTCACTTACGTCCAGGCTGCCCAGGTCTTTACCACGGCGGGTGCGAACGGCAACTTTGCCTGCTTCCACCTCTTTATCACCACAGACCAACATATACGGGACACGACGTAAAGTGTGCTCGCGGATTTTAAAGCCAATCTTCTCATTTCTCAAGTCTGCTTTTACGCGAATGCCCGCATTTTGTAGTTTCTGCGTCAATTCTTTAACGTAATCTGCCTGAGAATCGGTAATGTTCATCACCACCACCTGCACTGGCGCAAGCCAGGTTGGGAAGAAGCCGGCGAACTCTTCGGTCAGGATGCCGATGAAGCGCTCCAGGGAACCGAGAATCGCACGGTGAATCATAACCGGTACCTGACGCTCGTTGTCTTCGCCAACATAAGAGGCGCTTAAACGCTGCGGCAGGGAGAAGTCCAGCTGTACAGTACCGCACTGCCATGCGCGATCGAGGCAGTCATACAGGGTAAATTCAATTTTCGGACCGTAGAATGCGCCCTCGCCCAGCTGGTATTCGAACGGAATGCCGTTCTCTTCCAGCGCCACGGCGAGATCCGCTTCCGCGCGATCCCATGTCTCATCGCTACCGATACGTTTTTCCGGACGCGTTGAGAGTTTGACCACGATCTTCTCGAAGCCAAAGGTGCTGTACATATCGTAGACCATACGAATACAGGCGTTAACTTCGTCACGAACCTGATCTTCAGTACAGAAGATATGCGCATCATCCTGCGTAAAGCCACGTACACGCATCAGACCGTGCAGCGCACCTGATGGCTCGTTACGGTGGCAGCTACCGAACTCCGCCATACGCAGCGGCAGGTCGCGGTAGGATTTCAGACCCTGGTTGAAGATCTGAACGTGGCCCGGGCAGTTCATTGGCTTGATGCAGTATTCACGGTTCTCAGACGAGGTGGTAAACATCGCATCTTTGTAGTTGTCCCAGTGGCCGGTTTTTTCCCACAGCACACGGTCCATCATGAACGGGCCTTTCACTTCCTGATACTGGTACTCTTTCAGCTTGGAGCGTACGAAAGTTTCCAGTTCACGGAAGATGGTCCAGCCGTCGTTATGCCAGAACACCATACCCGGCGCTTCTTCCTGCATGTGATACAGGTCAAGCTGCTTACCGATTTTACGGTGGTCACGCTTCGCCGCCTCTTCCAGGCGCAGCAGGTACGCGTTCAGGGCTTTTTTATCGGCCCACGCGGTACCATAAATACGCTGCAACATTTTGTTGTTGCTGTCGCCACGCCAGTAGGCGCCTGCGATCTTCATCAGCTTAAAGTGATGACAGAAGCGCATGTTCGGCACGTGCGGCCCACGGCACATGTCGACGTATTCTTCGTGATGGTACAAGCCAGGCTTGTCATCATGCGAAATGTTTTCGTCAAGAATAGAGACCTTGTAGCTCTCGCCGCGCTTCACGAAGGTTTCACGCGCTTCGTGCCAGCTGACTTTCTTCTTGATGACGTCATAGTTGGTTTCGGCGAGCTCGTGCATGCGTTTTTCGAGCGCGTCGATATCTTCCTGAGTCAGGGTGTGGTCAAGGTCAACGTCGTAGTAGAAACCATTGTCGATAACCGGACCGATCGCCATTTTGGTGTTTGGCCACAGCTGCTTGATAGCATGGCCTAACAGGTGCGCGCAGGAGTGACGAATGATCTCCAGACCGTCTTCGTCTTTCGCGGTGATGATAGCGAGCGTCGCATCGTTTTCGATCGGATCGGAGGCATCCACCAGCTCACCGTTAACACGGCCAGCGATAGTCGCTTTTGCGAGACCCGGACCAATGTCCAGGGCAACATCCATTGGGCTAACAGGACGGTCGAAATGGCGTTGACTGCCGTCAGGAAGAGTAATTACAGGCATTTTATATCCTTATTTGCAGTGATGCCCCACACATAAGAGCATATACAAAGAAAATAATCGTGATTTGACAATAGATTACGACACCATCTGACCAACAATCGTCAAATTGGTTCGTCATCATTCACCTGCCGAAAAATCAGACAACGTCGAATTTACGGTAAGCCTTGCAATGTTAACACTAACAAAAGGGAGATTGCACCCTCTGCCGGCAGATTGATCTGCTGGCACGTTTGCATGAATTTGCAGGTCGCATATTCCCGCCCCTCGCATTCTCGCGATGCTGGGCTACTCTTGAACAGGTCTTTAAACCCAAAGGTGCATACCATGAACGTATCCAGTAGAACGGTTGTGATATTGAACATCCTTTCCGCCACCGGTTTATTGTTGATTCTCGCCGAACGATTCCACTGGTTCTGAGCTAACCCCTGCGCTGGCATAACCCAATCGTTCCTGAGAAGGGGCATATTTCGGCCCTGTTTGGTAGACTGAGGATATCAACGAACAAGGATTAGGTTATGCCAACAAAACGATTTGCCGTAAAACACTGGAAAATGGTGCTGGTGCTGATTGCCATCTGCGGCGCAATGCTGCTACTCCGTTGGGCGGCAATGATTTGGGGCTAGGGGCGCATACGGGTCAGCAGAAGGGACGCCACAAGACCACAGACACTAAACGGGCCGACATTATCGTCGGCCCGCCTTTATTACATTCTATAACCGAGTGAAACCGTGGTTCTGCGATCGGTGTGATCCGGCGCAGATTCTGGTGGGGAAGAGTTCCAGGTGACGTTGTAGGCCACTTTAAGACCAAAGTGTTCGTTGATAGCCACGTTCAGCGCCGTTTCAGAGTTCAGCGTCGTATCGTCGGCACCAAAGACAGAAACACCCTGGGTAAATTTGGTGTTGTCAGTCATCTGCCAGGCGTAGGTACCGGAAGCGTAACCGAGCGGCTGGGTTTTGGTATCGCCATTGGTGTACTCGTCATAACGCACGCCCGGACCGAATTCAAAGCGCAGGCTGTGTACCGGACCGTTCAGGAACTGGCGACCGTAACCGGCGGTGAACACATCGCGCTGGCGATAACCGTTGTAACGGTCGGTTAACCAGCTCGCCTGCCCAAACAGGTAGTCATAGTCGGTCATGTTGTAACGGCTACGTCCGCCAACCGCATATTTCTCGGAAGAACGTTCGTCATTAGCGGAAGTATTACTGGCGTTACCCCACAGAGACCAGGCGGTGGTGTTACCGTACCAGGTGAGCGTACTGTCCGCCGTCAGAGAAGAGCTTTTGGTGTTACCGGATTGTGCCAGGTACCCAGCGTTCAGGTTACCTTCAAACGGTTTTTTCGCGGAGGAAGGATCGTCCATGACAGTAAAAACGGAATCATCGGCGGTCGCGTTCATAGCCGCAAACACGCCACCCGCCAGCATCAATGCAGCGGGCACTGTCTTTAAAAGCTTCATTTTATTAAGGAGTCCGTACAACAAAAAAAGAGACCACACGGTCCCGGAATCTTTCTTGAGGATCAATGACAAGGCGTCCAGAGAAAGGTAACAAATTATAAAAAGCCGCAAATAACATAGCAATGATTTCTTATTTCATTTTTTGAATAAGAACGATCCCAAAAAGCGTTTTATTTTATATATCTCCAGTCTTAATTTTATTCAGTATTCATATTTAAAATCATACTGTTATTTACATTGCCTTCCTGATAAATGGTGCCAGACTAAAAGTAACCCATGCTAAAAGGAGGTAATGATGGTTTCTATCTACACCCTGACGCTCTCCCCTTCCCTTGACTCCGCTACCCTGACGCCGCAGATTTACCCGGAAGGTAAATTGCGCTGTAGCGCCCCGGTCTTTGAACCCGGCGGCGGAGGTATCAACGTGGCGCGCGCCATAACGCACCTCGGCGGCAAAGCCACGGCCATTTTCCCCGCGGGCGGTGCCACCGGTGAGCACCTGGTCTCTCTGCTGGCAGATGAACAGGTGGCCGTCGAGACCGTCGAAGCCAAAGACTGGACGCGGCAAAACCTGCATGTCCACGTCGAATCAAGCGGCGAGCAGTACCGTTTCGTCATGCCGGGCGCAAAACTGAGCGATGACGAGTTTCGTCAGCTTGAAGAGAAAGTGTTGACGATAGAAAGCGGCGCGCTGCTGGTGGTTAGCGGCAGCCTGCCGCCCGGCGTTAGTACGGAAAATTTCACGGCGCTGATTCAGGCCGCGCAGCAGCGCGGTATCCGCTGCATTGTCGACAGCAGCGGCGCGGCCCTCGAGGCGGCGCTGGTGCCGGGCAATCTGGAACTGGTTAAACCCAACCAGAAAGAGTTAAGCGCGCTGGTCAAGCGCGAACTGACGCAGCCTGATGATGTTCGCACCGCCGCGCAGGAGCTGGTACGCAGCGGCAAAGCGCGACGCGTCGTCGTCTCCCTCGGGCCTCAGGGGGCGCTGGCCGTCGACGAAACCTCGTCCGTTCAGGTTGTCCCACCGCCGATGAAGAGCCAGAGCACGGTTGGCGCTGGCGACAGCATGGTGGGCGCGATGACGCTAAAACTGGCGCAGGGCGCCTCTCTGCTGGAAATGACGCGCTACGGCGTGGCCGCGGGTAGCGCCGCGACCATCAACCAGGGCACGCGCCTCTGTTCGCTTGCCGATACCCAAAAAATCGTCGATTACCTGTCCCGAAATTAACGCCGGTTCCCCTTCGTGTTTACGAAGGGGAATGCACTCGCCGAGTCGCCAAACGTAAACTATCGACTATGCTAAGAAAACTTCCATGATAACAATGAGGTGAATTATGAGCAGTGGTGACATCACACGTTACGTCGTGACCATCAACCTTCATGAAGCATCCCTGACCGAGCTCAACGAGCTCAATAACGCCTTCACCCGGGCTAATTTTCTCCTCACGCTGACGGATGACGAGGGCAATATTCATGATTTAGGCACGCTGGCATTTGGTCTCATCAGCGCCCTGAGCCAGGAAGAGGTTCATGCGCTGGCCGCCAGCCTGGTGGAGAGCGTGACCGACAAGCCTGCCGACATTGACGTGGATACCTGGGAGAACTGGCGGAAAAAAGAACAATAAGTGCGCAGCATGAATGTAAACCGCTCAGGTGTGCGTTAGTTCGTATTTTTTTACCGCTGTTATGCGCTAACTTTATGATCTGGCAGACAACATGGGAGAGACAACATGTGGCAGGCTATCAGTCATCTTTTACGTGAGCAACTTGGCGAAGGTGAAATTGAACTGCGTAACGAACTGCCGGGCGGTGAGATCCACGCCGCGTGGCATTTGCGCTACGCAGGACGCGATCTCTTCGTTAAATGCGACGAGCGCGAGCTGCTTGCGATATTCACCGCCGAAGCCGACCAGCTGGAGCTCTTATCGCGCAGTAAAACGGTGACGGTTCCGCAGGTTCTGGCCGTTGGAAGCGACCGCGACTACAGTTTCCTGGTCATGGAATATCTCCCCGCCCGACCGCTGGATGCCCATAATGCGTTTATCCTCGGGCAACAGCTCGCGCGCCTGCATCAATGGAGTGACCAGCCGCAGTTTGGTCTCGATTTTGACAACGACCTCTCCACCACGCCACAGCCCAATGCCTGGCAGCGCCGCTGGTCGACATTTTTTGCCGAGCAGCGCATCGGCTGGCAGCTAGAGCTGGCCGCCGAGAAAGGGCTGGAATTTGGCAATATTGATGCCATCGTCGAGCACGTTCAGCAGCGCCTGGCATCCCACCAGCCTCAGGCGTCTTTGCTTCACGGCGATTTGTGGTCCGATAACTGCGCGCTGGGCCCTAACGGCCCCTACATCTTCGACCCGGCCTGCTACTGGGGTGACAGGGAGTGCGATCTGGCCATGCTGCCGCTGCATCCTGAGCAACCGCCGCAAATTTACGACGGATATCAGTCTGTCTCCCCTCTGCCGCCCGGCTTCCTCGACCGCCAGCCAGTGTATCAGCTTTATACGCTGATGAACCGTGCCATTCTTTTTGGCGGAGAACACCTGGTTAACGCCCAGCGGGCGCTTGAGCGCATGCTTGCCGCCTGAGACGCGAACGGGTGGCCTTGCCGCCACCCGTATCGGTTAAAGAAAACCGAGCAGTGAGAAGAAAAAGTATCCCGCCACAATGATAATCGCGGGAAGAATATACAGCGGGAAAATTTGCAGGAAAATGGAGTGGCGCGGCACAACAATGCGGGATTCAATCTGCTCCCGGCTCATGCCCTCCGGGCCTTTGGCCTGCTCCAGAATCAACTGATCCTCAACCCCCTCGCGTAAAAAGCGCGTCTGGCGGCTCATTCTCGCGCCAGAGGCCTGCAAGGCCAGCGCGACAAAGATCAGGGCGTATATCACCCAAAAGCCGATATTTAGCTGTTGATGAAAATCCGGGGTGGGTGAGTTAAACCAGAAGACATTTAAAAATGGCGTATTAAAACGCATCATCTCAATCATGACATGCGCGAAATCAAGCATTACCGCATTGATACCCGGCTGTTTTTCGCTGTGATCGTACATAAATTTGAGCACGGAAATCAGCGTAGAAATGACGGCAGGAATAAAAATCACCCAGCCAGCAATACGTTTTAAGACCGCAATGCGTCCAGCTTGTTGATACGTCATCAGTTCCTCTTCATAAAGACGCGTTATTTGTGCCTAAGTCTACCTGCTGGTCATCAATTTCGCCCGCTCTTTAAAGGCAATATGCTAAATTGCAGAGTGTGCTTAGCACGTATCGTCTGTCGAACACCCTGGATAAGGAGACGTTGTGATGTCGACACCGCGCAAAATTCTTGCCGCAATTTTTGACATGGATGGATTACTGATCGATTCCGAACCGCTGTGGGATCGCGCCGAACTGGACGTTATGGCCAGCCTGGGCGTGGATATCAGCCGCCGTAATGAACTCCCCGATACGCTGGGCCTGCGCATCGATATGGTGGTTGACCTTTGGTTTGCCCAACAGCCGTGGGTGGGTCCCGATCGCGATGAGGTGACCGCGCGCATTATCAGCCGCGCCATCTCTTTAGTGGAAGAGAACAGACCATTGCTGCCCGGCGTGCGCGAGGCCGTGGCGCTGTGCAAGGCACAGGGACTGAAGGTGGGACTGGCCTCGGCGTCGCCGCTGCATATGCTGGAAAAAGTGCTCACGATGTTTGAACTGCGCGACGGTTTCGACGCCCTGGCGTCCGCGGAGAAACTGCCTTACAGCAAGCCCCATCCGCAGGTCTACCTGGACTGCGCCGCAAAGCTGGGACTCGATCCCCTCAACTGCGTTGCGCTGGAGGATTCTGTTAACGGCATGGTGGCCTCTAAAGCCGCGCGGATGCGCTCCATTGTGGTGCCTGCGGAAGAAGGCCGTCACGATCCCCGGTTTGCGCTTGCCGATGTGAAGCTGAATTCGCTGGCAGAACTGACGGCGCAGGCACTCAAGGGCGGTTAACGCCCTTCTCCGGTTTGTGACAAACAGTTACACCGTCACCTCTTCCGCCTACTGTATAAAAACCCTATACTGTATGAATTGACAGTTTTGTGGGTTTTATCATGACGGCGGAAGGCCACCTGCTTTTTTCTATCGCGTGCGCAGTATTTGCCAAAAACGCTGAACTCACCCCCGTGCTGGCACAGGGGGACTGGTGGCATGTTGTCCCTTCCGCCGTTTTGACCTGTCTGCTGCCCGACATTGACCACCCTAAATCCTTCCTCGGGCAGCGTCTGAAGTGGGTGTCAAAACCCATCGCCCGCGCGTTCGGCCACCGGGGATTTACGCACAGCCTGCTGGCCGTGTTTGGCCTGCTGACGCTTTTCTATTTAAAAGTGCCCGAAAGCTGGATCGTCCCCGCCGACGCCATCCAGGGGATGGTGCTGGGCTATTTAAGCCATATCCTGGCCGATATGCTGACGCCAGCTGGCGTACCGCTGCTGTGGCCCTGCCGCTGGCGCTTCCGTTTTCCCATCCTGGCCCCGCAGAAAGGGAACCAGCTTGAGCGCGTGCTGTGCATGGCGCTGTTTGCTTACGCCGTCTGGATGCCGCAAACCCTGCCCGAAAACAGTGCAGTCCGCTGGTCTTCCCAGATGATTAATTCGCTGCAATTTCAGTTCAATCGCTTTATTCATCACCAGATTGAACAGTAAACAGACAAAACTATCCCATTTGTCATAACCCATTCCATTTGGATATAAGCGCGACATCACACTTCTGCTAACCTTCCGCCAACAGGATCGGTAAAAGCCGAGCCAATAATAAATCAGGAGAACGGGGATGAATTTTCCACTCATCGCGAACGTCGTTGTGTTCGCTGTACTGCTATTGCTTCTCGCGCAGGCGCGCCACAAACAGTGGAGCCTGGCGAAAAAGGTGCTGGTTGGTCTGGCCATGGGTGTCGTATTTGGTCTGGCATTACAGGCAATTTATGGCTCCGATAATCCAGTTCTGAAAGATTCCATTCAGTGGTTCAACATTGTCGGTAACGGCTATGTTCAGCTGCTGCAGATGATCGTTATGCCGCTGGTGTTCGCCTCAATTCTGAGCGCCGTTGCCCGCCTCCACAACGCGACCCAGCTGGGAAAAATCAGCTTCCTGACCATTGGTACGCTGCTGTTCACCACGCTGATTGCCGCGCTGGTGGGTGTGCTGGTGACCAACCTGTTTGGCCTGACCGCAGAAGGTCTGGTGCAGGGTACCGCTGAAACAGCGCGTCTGACCGCGATTCAGACCAACTACGTGGGTAAAGTGGCCGATCTGACCGTGCCGCAGATGGTGCTCTCCTTCATTCCGAAGAACCCGTTTGCTGACCTGACCGGTGCGAGCCCAACCTCGATCATCAGCGTGGTGATTTTCGCCGCGTTCCTGGGCGTAGCGGCGCTGAAGTTGCTGAAAGACGATGCGCCAAAAGGCGAACGCGTGCTGACCGCAATTGACACCCTGCAAAGCTGGGTGATGAAGCTGGTTCGTCTGGTCATGCAGCTCACCCCTTACGGCGTGCTGGCGCTGATGACCAAAGTGGTTGCCGGTTCTAACCTGCAGGACATCATTAAGCTGGGCAGCTTCGTTGTCGCCTCTTATCTGGGCCTGGGCATTATGTTCGTGGTGCACGGCATCCTGCTGGGCGTCAACGGCGTCAGCCCGCTGAAATATTTCCGTAAAGTCTGGCCGGTACTGACCTTTGCCTTCACCAGCCGCTCCAGCGCCGCGTCTATTCCGCTGAACGTTGAAGCGCAAACCCGTCGCCTGGGCGTGCCGGAATCCATCGCCAGCTTCTCTGCGTCCTTCGGTGCCACCATCGGCCAGAACGGCTGTGCGGGTCTCTACCCGGCGATGCTGGCGGTGATGGTTGCCCCGACCGTAGGCATCAACCCGCTGGATCCGGTCTGGATCGCGACCCTGGTTGGGATTGTGACCATCAGTTCCGCAGGCGTTGCCGGCGTCGGTGGCGGTGCTACCTTCGCCGCGCTGATTGTGCTGCCTGCGCTAGGTCTGCCGGTGACGCTGGTCGCGCTGCTGATCTCCGTTGAGCCGCTGATCGACATGGGCCGTACCGCCCTGAACGTGAGCGGCTCCATGACCGCCGGTACGCTGACCAGCCAGTGGCTGAAGCAGACCGACAAGGCAATCCTGGAAAGTGAAGACGACGCCGAGCTGGCGCACCGTTAATTACCGTAGAAATAAAAAAACCGCCTGACCGGCGGTTTTTTTATGGCTGTTATTCTTCAACCTCTTCATCCTGGCGAATCTGCATCGCCCACCGCTGCGCGGACTCCGGTACCGTAAAGGTGGGAGAGCGACGGAAATGCTCGCCGATCAGCACAAAGGCCACGTATTTCCCCCGTAACAGCCACACATCGCGAAAACCCTCCACTTTCAGGGCATGGTCTGGCGGCGCGGGCTCAACGCGGGGCACATAGCTAATAACCTGGCGGTTTTGTTGACGAAGAGGTTTCATAAGCGACTGGTTCACTAAAGCAAATTCTTGAAGCAGGAAAACTCTATGATAGCCGATCCTGCAGCCTTCCGTCGCGCCCCGAGTGGGTGAGATAGCGTCTTTTGCCAATAGCGTTATGTGAAAACTCTTAGTTCGCGAACCGTCTCACGACATTGTTCTATCCTTAATAGGGTTTTTAGCAATGGATAAAGGAGAAGCGTGCAATGTCGAACAAAGATAAAACCGATCGATCGCCCATTCATGGCGCTGAAGAATCGCAACCGGGAATGGACTCACTCGCGCCTGCTGACGGATCTCATCAACCTTCACCCGGTCCTTCCGCACCCGGCGAACAGCCTACCGCACCGGGGAGCTTCAAATCACCCGATGCGAAGAACGAAAAACTGAAATCCCTTGACCCTCATCGTAAAGGGGGGGAAGGCCATGCGCTGACCACCAACCAGGGCGTGCGCATCGCCGACGATCAAAACTCCCTGCGCGCCGGGAGCCGTGGCCCCACCCTGCTGGAAGACTTTATCCTGCGGGAAAAAATTACCCACTTCGACCACGAGCGGATTCCTGAGCGTATCGTTCACGCGCGCGGCTCGGCTGCGCATGGCTACTTCCAGCCCTACAAGAGCCTGAAAGCGATCACCAAAGCGGATTTCCTCTCCGACCCGAAAAAAATCACCCCGGTGTTTGTGCGCTTCTCGACCGTACAGGGCGGCGCGGGCTCGGCGGATACCGTACGAGATATCCGCGGCTTTGCCACCAAGTTTTATACCGAAGAGGGTATTTTCGATCTGGTGGGCAATAACACCCCGGTGTTCTTCATTCAGGATGCGCATAAATTCCCTGACTTTGTCCATGCGGTAAAACCGGAGCCCCACTGGGCGATACCGCAGGGACAAAGTGCGCACGACACTTTCTGGGACTACGTCTCCCTGCAGCCTGAAACCTTACACAACGTGATGTGGGCGATGTCTGACCGCGGCATTCCGCGCAGCTATCGCACCATGGAAGGGTTTGGCATTCATACCTTCCGCTTGATCAACGCCGAGGGTAAAGCCACGTTTGTCCGCTTCCACTGGAAGCCGGTGGCGGGAAAAGCCTCGCTGGTATGGGATGAAGCGCAGAAGCTGACCGGCCGCGATCCGGACTTCCATCGCCGCGAACTGTGGGAGTCCATTGAAGCGGGCGACTTCCCGGAATACGAACTGGGCCTGCAGCTCATTCCGGAAGAGGACGAATTTAAGTTCGATTTCGACCTGCTTGACCCGACGAAGCTGATCCCGGAAGAGCTGGTGCCGGTTCAGCTGGTGGGCAAAATGGTACTTAACCGCAACCCGGATAATTTCTTTGCCGAAAACGAACAGGTCGCGTTTCACCCGGGGCATATCGTACCGGGCCTGGATTTCACCAACGATCCGCTCTTGCAGGGACGTTTGTTCTCGTATACCGATACGCAGATCAGCCGTCTTGGTGGACCGAACTTCCACGAAATTCCGATCAACCGCCCAACCTGCCCGTACCACAATTTCCAGCGCGACGGCATGCATCGTCAGGATATTGACACCAACCCGGCGAACTATGAGCCGAACTCCATCAACGATAACTGGCCGCGCGAAACGCCTCCCGGACCAAAACGCGGTGGATTCGAATCGTATCAGGAGCGCGTCGATGGCAATAAAATTCGCGAGCGCAGCCCCTCGTTCGGCGAGTATTACGCCCAGCCTCGCCTGTTCTGGAACAGCCAGACGCCGATTGAGCAACAGCACATCATCGGTGGCTTCAGCTTTGAGCTGAGTAAAGTAGTGCGCACCTACATTCGCGAGCGCGTGGTCGATCAGCTGGCGCATATCGATATCCAGCTTGCCCAGAGCGTCGCGGATAATCTGGGCATTACGCTGACCGATGAGCAACGTAACCTTGCGCCGCCGAAAGAGGTAAACGGCGTGAAGAAAGATCCGTCGCTGAGCCTGTATGCGGTGCCTGGCGGCTCGATTAAAGGCCGCGTAGTCGCCATTCTGCTGAACGACAGCACCCGCGCCAGCGACGTGCTGGGGATTATGCAGGCGCTTAAAACTCAGGGCGTGCATGCCAAACTGCTCTATTCCCGCATGGGGGAAGTGACCGCCGACGACGGTTCCGTGCTGCCGGTGGCCGCGACGTTTGCCGGTGCGCCATCGCTGACCGTCGATGCGGTGATTGTGCCGTGCGGGGATATTGCCAGCCTGCTGAGCAACGGCGACGCCGTCTATTATCTGCTGGAAGCTTATAAGCACCTGAAACCCATCGCGCTGTCCGGCGACGCGCGCCAGTTTAAGGCGCAGCTTAAGGTGGCCGATAAGGGTGAGGACGGCATTGTCGAGGGCGACAGCGTTGACGATGCCTTCATGACGAAGCTGTTTGAGTTGCTCGCCGCGCACCGCGTCTGGTCGCGCAGCAGCAAGATTGACCAGATCCCGGCGTAAAAAAAACCCTCACCCCGACCCTCTCCCTGAAAGGGAGAGGGAGAAATGCAGACCTGTGCTGGCATTACAGACCGCACCGCACAGTCCCCTCGCCCCTTTGGGGAGAGGGTTAGGGTGAGGGGGAATTTCTCAAAGATCCCCGAACGTCCCCAACCGATACCCGCGCTCGGCAATCGCGTATTTCAGCGACGGCGACGTCAGCACGTCCAGCTCCGCCAGTCGCGGCCAGCAGTAGGCGCTTTTACGCACGATGTTGTCGACAAACGCAGGGTGCGCCATCACCTCCAGCGAGCGTTCCCCTCGCGCGGCGGAATCATCCAGCACCTTCAGGAACAGCGTTTCGTCGATCGCCTCGCCGTAAAACGCGCTGCTGAACCCCGCCGTGGTTATGACGTCGCAGTCCGGTAACCCTTGCACCTCACGATCCACCCGCATCGCCACGCCTTTGCGCCGGGCAAACTCGGCAACAAGCGGGAAAATCGCCGGGATCATGTGCACGTGGTGATGGCTGTCAATGTGCGTCGGCGACTTTCCAAACAGAGCGACGAAGCGGTTGAACTGACAGTCAAGCTCGCGGGCAATCTCTTCGAGCGGCAGAGCGCCCTGCTCCGCCAGTTCCCAAATCCATTTACCCAGCAGGCCGTCCCGCGTCAGGCCCGGCATTGACGACAGCGGCATCCCGAGCGTCAGCACAAAGTGCATGCCGACGCCCAGCTCCGGCACTTCGCGGCTCAGTTGCGCCGCGTGTTCAACCGCCTCACCATTTACCAGCGCCGTGGTAGAGGTCACAACTCCCCGGCGACAGGCTTCAACAATGCCGTAGTTCTGACCTTTCGACAGGCCAAAATCATCAGCATTAACGATCAGCAGGTGTTCCATTGTGCGTCCTCTTAGTGCTGTTTGAACTTCAGCTTCTCGATCGTGGCGGCAAAGTTCGGCAACCATTTTTCATGCGCCAGGATCATTTCGCTGGCCAGCTGCTCCGCATCGCGGTCGGAATGCACCAGCGGGCTAAGGTTCAGCGCCAGCAGCACGTCATTGAATTCACCGCTCAGCGCCGCGTTGCTTGCCGCCACTTCAAAGCCTTTGATGGTGTGGATCAGCCCCATGACCTTGTCATCGAAGTGGGTGATACGCGGGTGCGGCTTAGCGCCATCGCGTCCCAGGATGCAGGTCATCTCGACGGCCCAGTCAGCCGGGATATTGTCGATATGGCCATGATGCGGCACGTTAACATAGTGCTCCGCCTGCTTGTCGTTATAGATGGCGTTGATCACTTCACACGCCGCATCGGAGTAGTAGGCCCCGCCGCGCTGCTCCAGCTCTTTCGGCTTAACGTTCAGGTTCGGATCTTTATACAGCTCGAACAGCTGCTTTTCGACCTTCTGCACGATCTGCGCGCGCGCGCCGCCCTTATAGTACTCGCCCATTTCGATGGCCAGCATCTCTTTCTGCTTGAAGTAGTAAAGCAGGTACGAGCAAGGCAGCAGATTCAGCGAGCGGATCAGCCCTTCGCTGAACGGCAGGTCAAAGATGTTTTTCACCGATGCCGCCGTCAGGCGACCGGAGGCCACGCCGTCGAGAAGTTCGGCAAAGCGCGATTTTCCGTTCACGATAACATCTTTAATAAATACCATGTGGTTCAGGCCGAACAGATCGATGGAGAGATCATCGTTTTCGGTCAGCGCCAGCACGTCGCGGATAAACATCTTCATGCCGATCGGAATATTACAGACGCCGATAAAGCGCTTGAAGCCGGTATGACGATAAACCGCTTCAGTGACCATGCCGGCCGGGTTGGTGAAGTTAATCACCCACGCGTTCGGGCAGATCTCCTGCACGTCTTTGACGATGTCGAAAATCACCGGAATGGTGCGCAGGCCTTTGAACAGGCCGCCCGCGCCGTTGGTCTCCTGGCCAAGATAGCCGTGGCTCAACGGAATACGCTCGTCCAGCTCGCGCGCCTTCAGCTGGCCGACGCGCAGCTGGGTGGTGACGAAATCTGCATCTTTCAGCGCCAGACGACGATCGAGGGTTTTATGCACGGTCAGCGGCACGCCCGCTTTTTCCACCATGCGCTGGCACAGGTCGAAAATAATATCCAGCTTCTCCTGACCTTCCTCAACGTCCACCAGCCATAATTCGCTGACCGGTAATTCATGATAGCGTTTCAGGAAACCTTCCAGTAATTCCGGGGTATAGCTGCTGCCGCCACCAATGGTTACGACTTTTAATTTCTTCTGCATAATATCTCCCTTAGCGTATCAGGTTAATCGCCTGCAAGGTATAGCGTACTCTTCCCGCTATTTGGGCAAGCCATTAAAGCAATATTCGTGGCGGGTAATCCGCCGAAAGTTAATTAATTACCGTTAAATTTTTCCGGTAACTGTTCGGTGTGAATGACGTTAACTTCTTAAAGGTTTTAATAAACAGGCTGGGGCTGCTGTATCCTGACTCGTAAGCGATATCGGTGACAGAATAGTTAGTAATTTCCAGCTGTTTCTTAGCAAAATTAATGCGGATTTCATTAATAATTTGCACGGGCGTTTTACGATAATAACGCTGCGTTGCGCGGGTCAGATATTCCTGGGATTTGCCCGACAGGGAGACCATGTTTTCCAGCGCATTTTCGCTGAACCGGCCTTTATCGTGCATCAGCTCAACGGTGCCGCGCAGCCATTGCGGGATATCGTCCGTCACCTGCTGCTCTTCACGGTGATGGCGCAGCCGGTTCATCACGTAGAAGGTCACCGTTTCAATAAACTCATCAAATTCATTGTCGCGGAAGTTAAGCGAGGCGATCACCGTTTCAATCCAGGTCATAAACTCGTTTTTGACCCGATAGACCTGGGAGGCCACAAAGCAGAACGGCACCAGCGGCAGATAGTGCTTCTCGAAGAAGCGTCTGCTGACGCCCACGTTCAGAATGCGGGTGGCACCAAATTCGTAAAAGCTCTGGTGATAAGACCCCATCGGCAGGAAGACAAAATCCCCCCGCTCAAGCAGAACGCGCTTACCGTTGATCTCCTGGTAGTAACGGCCGGTCAGAACAATCGTGAACTCGTAGTAGTCATGCTGGTGCAGACCGCTGGCGCTCTCCGTCTTGTTGTAGATAACCACGTGAAAATTTTTGCCGTTAAACAGCTGCTGTTCAAGTGCGGTTTTGATTTCCATCGTGCTGACCTCCTGCTACCCAGTCTGACTTACTGCATTTTCTCGTGAAGCTCGATGAGCTCCGCCACCAGCTCGCGCGCCAGCATCGAGGTCATCAGGTGATCCTGCGCGTGGACCAGCACCAGGCTGACCTTCATCTTGCCTTCGCCCTGATCGCTCTCAATCAGCTTTGTCTGCACCAGGTGCGCTTCGTTGAGCGCCGTGCGGGACTGTTCCATCATGGTTTTCGCGGCGGCGAAATCCCCCTGCTTGGCCTGCTTGAGTGCGGCATAGGCGAGGCTGCGCGCCTGTCCGGAGTTGATGATAAGCCCCATCACCACTTCTTCGAGATCGTTCTCAACGGCTTCGTCTGCGACAATACTATCCAAATCTAACATTTTTCAGCTCCTTATGGCTGGCGCGGGCTTCCCCGCGCCGGGCAATCTTAGAATTTCAGTGAGAGGGCGATATCCTCTTCGCTCTCTTCTTCATCAATAATGGTGGCGGCTTTGTTGGCAATCGCCACGAACGGCATGTACAGCAGGGTGGCAATCCCGAGGTTGAATATCGCCAGCAGGAAGGCCGCAACGCTGCCGTTAGTGTTGAAGAACGCGCCCAGACCCGCCGGCATGGTCCACGGGGCAATGTTGGTGACCGGTGGAATGATGCCCATGTAATACGCCGTCAGGGTAATGGCGGCCAGCAGCGGCTGTACCAGGATGAACGGAATGAACATCACCGGGTTCATGATGATTGGCAGACCGAACAGAATCGGTTCGTTAATCTGGAAGATACCTGACGGCAGCGCCAGCTTGGCAACCTGACGGTAGTCAGCGCGACGGGAGACAATAAAGACCGCGATGATCAGACCCAAGGTCGCCCCGGTACCGCCCAGGAAGATATAGGAGTCAAGCATCGGCTTCGCCCACACATGGAAGGTTTTACCCGCCGCCAGCGCCGCGTCAACGGAGCCGTACTGCTGGTAAAGCGCAACGTTTTCCAGTGCCCAGGGGGTCATAATCCCGCTGTCCAGCGCGGCCAGTGCCAGTGAACCATGCACGCCAAAGAACCACAGCAGAGAGGTGAAGATCACATACGCCCAACCGACCACGCCACCCATCGACGCCAGCGGCGTAGAGATAGAGTCCATGATGATCTGGTGGAAGTTTGTGCCCCAGTGGGAGAGCGCCCAGGCGATAATCCCCATAATGGAGAGAATAATAAAGCCTGGAATCAACGCGGAAAATGAACGAGAAACGGAAGCCGGTACGCTATCCGGCAGGCGGATAACCCAGTTGCGACGAATAATAAAGGTGAACATCTCCGCGACCACCAGACCGATAACAATACCGGAGATGATGTTGGCGCCACCCAGCCAGTTGGCGCCGACGGCATAGGCTTCCCCCACGCTGTAAGGCGTCACGGTCATGAAGGCGGCGACGGATAATAACCCGGCGGCCAGCGGATCCACCTTACGCTCTTCTGCCAGCGCCATCCCAATAAAGAAAGGCGCCATCAGCGACATTATCCCCAACGTACCGTTATAGACGTTGCCGCCGATGGCTTTAAAACCATTAAGGGTTTCAATTGTTGAAGCGTCTAACCGAATGCCTAATGAATAAAAGAAGGATCCTTCACCAAAGCTCAGAAAAACGTTGTTAATTAAAACGAACATGGCCCCGGCCAGCGTCAACGGCATTAATTTAATAAAGCCGTTTTTAATGGCGTTAACGTGAGGCTGCTTTCCTATTTTAACAGCAAAAGGAAGGAGTACCTTTTCAAGTGAAGCGATGACTTTACTCATAGGTAAATACCCTTAAATGCCGTAACGCATGTTACGGCGTATTGTGTGTGAAATAACTCTTTGACGGGAAAAATAAAAATTAATTAGCAGCTTTTTTAATGGCTGCCACAGCAGCTTTAAGAACACCTAAACCATCAATCTTGCCGTACAGCCCGGAGTCGATCACTTCGACCGGTTTATTCGGTAACAGTCGTTGAATTTCTGGCAACATATAGGCAATTTGCGGCCCCAGCAAAACAACATCGGCGGTCTGGCCTTTTTCGCCCGCCAGCGTCTCTGGAAACGCTTCAATCACCACGGGAACTTCATACTTTTCAGCCTGTGCACGCATCTTGGACACCAGAAGCGACGTTGACATGCCCGCTGAGCAGAACAGGTAGATATGTTTCTTTTCCATCGTAATTTCCCTCTTGTCTGACTACCTGCCATCGCGCTATCACTCGACTCGCTGTCCCGGCAGGCAGGTAGCTTGCGTACTGTTGTTTATCGTTGGAGTGAGTATACGCAATGGTACAGACGGGGGATAATTCTGAACAGACTCAAATTGTCTCTCATTGACCTGGCTTGTTGACTCCCTTCACATTTCGGGCAAATAATTCGCGCAAAGAAATAAGATTTTATGATGCATAAAAAAACCGGCCCAAAGGCCGGTTAGTTAACATCCTCAGGCAAGCAGGGTTACTGCGCCTTAGGTGCCTGCGGATCGGTGTCATATTCAGCACAGGTCTGGTAACCGGAGTTCATCACATGACCGGTATTATCCAGCGCGACAAAGTAGGTTTCTGCCTTACCATCACGTTGACCCAGGATATAGGTCTGGCAGGTCCCTTTCGCATGAATCATTGTTATTTCAGAAGAAGGTTTGCCGGCGATCGCAGCCACCTGCGAACGGGTCATCCCTTTTTTAACGTCTTTTACGACGGGTTGCGTAAACTGATCCTTGGTGCGATCGTAAGCCGTACACCCTGCCAGCATAGTCAGTACCGCCGCTGCGCTAAGAATTCCTGCTACGTTCTTGTTCATATTCCGTCCTCTTGTTTATCAGCGTGTTATCTAAGCATGGGATAAAAAGTACTATTGTTCAACTTTGCGAGTTCCGCCAGACGAATTTCGGAAAATTCTAATAAAACAACGATAACCTGCTAAATCGGCGCAAATTAGCGCACTCGAAACTGTGATCCTTGTCGTTTCTCGCCCAAAGGGTTAGTTTTAACAGCTACACATTCTGTTTATGTACTGCTTATGGAGGGCGTGATGGCTCTGCAACAAGAGATCATTCAGGCACTGGGCGCGAAGCCCACGGTAGATGCACAAGAAGAGATCCGCCGCAGCGTGGATTTTTTAAAATCGTACTTAAAAAAGAACGCTTTCCTGAAATCCCTGGTGCTGGGCATCAGCGGCGGCCAGGACTCTACCCTGACCGGTAAACTCTGCCAGATGGCAATTTCAGAGCTTCGCGAAGAGACGGGCGATGAGACGCTGCAGTTTATCGCCGTGCGTCTTCCTTACGGCGTACAGGCGGACGAGCAGGATTGTCAGGATGCGATTGCCTTCATTCAGCCTGACCGCGTGCTTACCGTTAATATTAAGGGCTCGGTGCTGGCCAGCGAGCAGGCGCTTCGCGAAGCGGGCATTGAACTGAGCGATTTTGTTCGCGGTAACGAGAAAGCCCGCGAGCGCATGAAAGCGCAGTACAGCATCGCCGGGATGACTAAAGGCGTCGTCGTCGGCACTGACCATGCGGCAGAAGCGATCACCGGTTTCTTCACCAAATATGGCGACGGCGGCACCGACATTAACCCGATCTTCCGCCTGAACAAGCGTCAGGGTAAGCAGCTGCTTGCCGCGCTGGGCTGCCCTGAGCATCTGTATAAGAAAGCGCCGACCGCGGACCTTGAAGACGATCGCCCTTCTCTACCTGATGAAGCGGCCCTTGGCGTCACCTATGACAACATTGATGATTATCTGGAAGGTAAAAAACTGGATGAAGGTATCGCGAAAATCATCGAAGGCTGGTATCTGAAAACCGAGCACAAGCGCCACACGCCGATTACGGTGTTTGACGATTTCTGGAAATAAACGCAAAACGGTAACCCGTTTTCGTAGGCCGGGTAAGGCGTGCCGCCACCCGGCTCTTTTTTAACCACCACACTCCTGCTACACTGTATGCCTGAACAGTATACGGAGTGATATGTGAGCAGGCGTCAATCCGCCCCGCGTCTTGAATTTGAAGCGGCGGCTATCTATGAATATCCCGAGCACCTTCGCCCCTGGCTTGAGGCGCTGCCTAAACAGCCTGGTGTGTACATTTTTCACGGCGAAAGCGACACCCTGCCGCTCTATATCGGCAAAAGCGTGAACATTCGCAGCCGGGTGTTATCCCATCTTCGCACGCCGGACGAGGCCGCCATGCTGCGCCAGTCGCGACGTATTACCTGGTTCCAGACGGCGGGAGAAATGGGCGCGCTGTTGCTTGAAGCGCGTTTGATTAAAGAGCAGCAACCGCTGTTCAACAAGCGCCTGCGCCGCAACCGCCAGCTCTGCTCCCTGCAGATCGACGACGGCAAGCCGCAGGTCGTCTACGCGCGCGAGGTCGATTTTTCACATGCCCCGAATCTCTATGGGCTGTTCGCCAATAAACGTGCCGCACTTCAGGCGCTGCAGACCCTGGCGGACGAGCTGCAGCTTTGCTATAGCCTTTTGGGTTTAGAGGGCACCACGCGCGGGCGTGCCTGTTTCCGCTCCGCGCTGAAGCGCTGCGCCGGTGCCTGCTGCGGAAAAGAGAGCGTTGAGGCGCACCACGCCCGGCTCCTCGCCGGTCTGGCGGCCATCAGCGTGAACTGCTGGCCCTGGGAAGGTGCCGTTGCGCTAAAAGAAGTGGGTGAGACGATGACCCAGTATCACATCGTCAACAACTGGCTCTGGCTGGGCGCTGTCGACAACATCAACGACGCGGCAACCCTGCTGCGCACGCCCGCCGGATTTGACCACGATGGCTACAAAATTCTCTGTAAACCGGTGCTAGCCGGTAAGTTTGAGATCGTTGTGCTCAATGACCTGGCAGCCACGTGATTTCGCTGAACAATAAGGTACCCTGAGACTCGAGCAGACGCAGCGTGTGGGTCCCCTCCTGCCAGCTGGCACCCTGATCGGCCGTCAGCAATTTATCGCCCAGCTGCCAGGCCCCGCTTAACACAAACACCACGCCCCCGCGCGATCCAAGGGTGGTAAAGGTTCGGTCAGCAACCCGCACCTTTGCCTGGCAGCAGTCGCGCCGGGTCATGATGTTAAAGTCCATCGCCATACGCCCACCGGAAAGCAGCGCTTTCACCGGTAAATCGCCGGTAAAACAGTAGGGCTGATGATGCTTCAGGGTATGAAAGAACGCCTGACCCGCGTCCAGCGTCACCTCCCCCCCTTCCAGCAAGGTAATCACCCGATCGACGCCGGGAAAGGCGGAGAATTCGCCGTTGCTGGCGATAGTTGCGATACTGGCACGCCACTGAAAATCCCGCGTAGCGGGCGGGAAGCAGCAAATCTCACGCGTTTCACCCGCACCATTGCGCCAGAGGCTGACCGGCATCTTACGGATATCAAAGAACTCCATCACCACTCCTGAATGGCACAACCCGTGCCAGGGCAAAGATATTGCTATCGTTGCTGTCTTGTTTGTTATCGTTAGGTATTCCCAGACACAGTATCGGCAGCAGAGCGGGCAGGCCTTAGCGAAACGTTAATAAAAATTCTAACGCCATGACTCTACACACGTTCTCTGATGCGACTACAGGAGCATACCGCGCTGGCGGCGGCAGACAAGAGGGCAGAAAAGAAAAACCGCCGGTCCTGCCCACAGCGTTTGCGCTTTTGTGGACAGGATCCCGGCGGTCTTAAGAGTGTGAACCGATTATTCGGTTGGTGCTGGCATTTTACCTGCCATCGCCGGACGTTCTGTCAGACGCTTCTCAAAATTCGCATTAAATTGTTTTTTCTGTTCCGGGGTCAGAATGTTGTAGATCTTGTTCTGGGTTTCCATGTGAGCCAGCATGCGGGCTTTGTGCTGCTCGGCCATTTTGTCGATCTGCGCTTCGGCTTTCGCCTTGTCGAAGGTGTCGCTGGCGATGATGTCATGCATCGCACGACGCTCTTCCAGCGGAGGGCGTTTCATCTGGTCGCGCTCGCCTTTCCGGATGTCGCGGATCTGCTGTTTCTGCGCATCCGTCAGGTTGAGATCCTTAAACATCATCATCTCGTTATGCATACCCGGGCCTTTATGATGCATCATCATTTTGCCTTCAGCAGGCGCGGCAGCGGTGGTCGCAGTATCTGCGGCGAACGCCATGCTGGTAGCGCCCAGAGCCAGGGTAGAAGCAACAAACAGTGCAGTAAACTTACGCATAATTTATTTCCTTTCTTTCAGTTATTCTTCGGCGCTATGCCGTGTTGACGAGATTAACTTTACGGGGTTTATCGTCAATTAGTCAGAGCAACGGTAAAACAATGAAAGTATAAAAAACAAATTTTCGCCAAATGTGGAGGAAATAAGGATAAAACGTGGAGAGTTGCAACCAAAAATATTCAATACGATGATTTTAAAGCAATTTAGCAGAAGTATAGCGAAGTGAAGGTGAATAATAAAGCAATTCACCAGGAATATTCTGCAAAATACGCGAGCGCGCTTTTATCGTTAAGAAAAATATTTAGCGTCCCCTCCCGGATGATGAGAGGGGAACGGTTCAGGTTATTTTTTCCAGCATCAGCCCGGCACGCAGGCCAAACGCCACGGTGGGGTTAGGGAATAAAACATATTCGGTGGTTTTCTGCACCTCATAACGTTCATCACCATCCTCCGCCAGCAGCGCCCCTTTGCGGAACGGCGTGAAGTTCAGGGTATGCGCGGCCATATGCAGCAGGAAGGCGTCGCTGCGCCGCGTGATCTGCTGTACGACCCGATACCGCTCGACGGACTGATGCGCGTGCTCGGGAGCGGTTCCGCCCAGCAGCGCCCGCAGGGCAAGATGCGTTAGCGCAAAGCGGGTGAGATCGTTTTGGCCAAACGGCAGCGCTTTTCCCAGCTCCAGCGTACAGGCCAGCGCGCCGAAGTTCTCACAGGTAAAGTGGGTAAAGGTTCCGCCCGGCGACTGGTGAAACACCAGCGCCTCCAGCCCGGCGTCGCCCAGCCAGCTCAGGAAATCTTCCTCCCACGGCTGATTGCGCTGCGGCAGAACGCCGAAGCGGACATGGTAGGACGCGCGAATGGCCGTATGCAGATCCAGATGCCAGCGCGCGGGCCCCGCAGCGGCAAAAAACGCGGACACCACGTTCTCCAGCCACGCGGCCCGCGCCGTTTCGTCACTTTGCGGAAACTGCGCCCAGCGCCCGCCGAACATGCGGTTAAGGTCGCTGACCAGGTAGCGTTTGTTTTGCGCGAGCGCAGGCGGATTGCCGAGCACCACCAGCACGCGGCACGTCAGGGCAATTTCATTGCGAAAGAGCGCGCGCAGCAGCAGATCGACAATCTCGACGGGAGCCGTTTCATTGCCGTGAATACCCGTTGAAAGCAGCAGCGAGAGATCGCTTTTTGCGTTCGGCGTCAGCTCAAGCACCCCGCGCCCCAGCCACCGCCAGCGAAAGGAGGGGCCCTGCCCCTCTGTCTGTTCCGGCGTCTCATCGGCCAGGGTTAGCGCCAGTAAGTTTTCCATATCCACTCCTTTAGCGCTGGAACGGATAAACCGATCCCAGCTGCAGGATTGTCGATAACGCGTCCAGCGCCTCGCGACCTTCACGCAGAAGCTGCGGGTCAACCAGATCGGCCTGCGTCAGGCGATCGCGATAGTAGCGATCGACCCAGTCATTCAGCCGCGCAAAGAGGGTATCGTTCATCATGACCGCCGGATTCACCGCCTGCATCTCGTCCTGGGTCAGGACCACGCGCAGACGTAAGCAGGCGGGCCCCCCGCCGTTGGCCATGCTTTCACGCAGATCAAACACGCGCAGTTCGTCAATCGGGTTATCGGCCTTCACCAGCTCCGTCAGGTAGCGCCAGACGCCCTGATGATCCCGGGACTCCTGCGGCAGGACCAGCATCATGCTGCCGTCGTCGCGGCTGAGCAGCTGGCTATTGAACAGATACGTTTCGACCGCGTCCTGCACGCTCACCGCCTCCGTTGGCACCTGAACTGGGGTAAAGCCGCGCACGCGCTCGTGCAGCGTGGCGAGCAGCTTCTCCTGGTGGGCAAACGCCTGCTCGTGGCAGAACAGCACCTGGCGATTGGAGACGGCAATGACGTCGTTATGGAACACCCCCTGGTCGATCACATGCGGGTTCTGCTGGGCAAAAACCACCTGGGAAGGGTTAACCTGGTTGAGGCGGGCAACCGCCTGGCTGGCTGCGAGCGTCTGACGCGCAGGATAGCGGGCTGGCGCGGCGTGGCCCCCCTCTTCTCGCCCGTAGATAAACAGCTGCAGCCCCGGCTCGCCATAATCGCCCCCCAGGCGGTTATGGTTGGCCGCGCCTTCGTCGCCAAACATCGCCACCTGCGGCAGGGCCGAATGCACCGCAAAGTGGGCGTCATGGTTAAAAATAGCGCGCAGCACGCGCTCGGTCGTTTCCGCTTCGGTGGCGCGGTGGAATTTATTGTTCAGATTCGCCACCGTCAGGTGGACTTTGCCATCCAGCGTATCGGCTGACGGCGCGACGGTCGCGGCGTTTGCCACCCACATAGAGGAAGCCGAGCTTGCCTCCGAGAGCAGGTGCGGCGTCTGCGTACCCGCTTTTTCAACCACCTGCTCATCGGTGCCGCTAAAGCCGAGCTGACGCAGCACCGCGACGTTCGGACGCTCCTGCGGCGGGATCACCGCCTGCGGGAAACCGGCATCCGCCAGCGCCTTCATCTTCAGCAGCCCCTGCTTCGCCGCCAGCTTCGGATTAGAGACCTGAAAGCGGTGCTTCGTCGAGGCTTCATTACCAAAAGAGAGACCGGCATAGTGGTGGGTCAGCCCCACCAGCCCGTCAAAGTTGACCTCACGCGCTTTCATGACGATCCCCTCCGGTAAAGTCCAGCCCCGGATTAAGCGTCTCCGGCAGCGTCAGCGCCGGGGTTTCCAGGCTCGCCATCGGCCATGCGCAGTAATCGGCGGCATACCACGCGCTGGCGCGATGGTTGCCCGACGCGCCCACGCCGCCAAACGGCGCGGTGCTCGCGGCGCCGGTCAGCGGCTTGTTCCAGTTGACGATCCCGGCGCGGGCTTCCAGCAGCAGTTGTTCAAACTTCTCGCGCTGCGGCGAAATCAGCCCGCTCGACAGGCCGTAGCGGGTGTTATTGGCCATCGCAATCGCCGCATCAAAATCGTCATAGCGCCAGACGCACAGCAGCGGGCCAAAGACCTCTTCGTCCGGCACGCTGTTCGCCCCGCTCATCTCAACGATGCCCGGCGTCAGCAGCGAGGTACCCGGCTGAACCGGCTTCGGCTCCAGCAGGGTTTTCGCGCCGCGCGCGACGTGGTCCTGCCAGGCCTTCAGCACGTTCTGCGCGGCCTGTTCGGAAATCAGCCCGCCGATAAACGGCTGCGGGTCGGCATCCCACGCGGCTGGCACCAGGCGCGCGCTCACCTCGACCAGACGCTTCAGGAAGGCATCGCCCTGCGCGCCCCGTTTCACCAGCAGGCGGCGGGCGCAGGTGCAGCGCTGTCCGGCGGTGATAAAGGCGGACTGAATCGTCAGGTGCACCGCGGCGTCGATATCATCAGGATCTTCCACAATCAGCGGGTTGTTGCCGCCCATCTCCAGCGCCAGAATTTTCTCCGGCTGTCCCGCCAGCTGGCGGTGCAGCTGGTAGCCCGTTCCGGCGCTGCCGGTAAACAGCAGGCCGTCGATATCGCTCAGGGCGCTTAGCGCCTGGCCGGTTTCGCGCCCGCCCTGCACCAGGTTCAGCACGCCCGGCGGCAGGCCGGCCTGTTCCCACAGCTTCACTACCGCCTCGCCGGTTAAGGGCGTGAGCTCGCTCGGTTTGAAGATGACGGTATTGCCCGCCAGCAGCGCGGGCACGATGTGGCCATTCGGCAGATGCCCCGGGAAGTTATACGGGCCAAATACCGCCAGCACGCCGTGCGGACGGTGGCGCAGCGTGGCCGCGCCGTCCGGCATCTCGGTGTGCTGTTCGCCGGTGCGGGTGTGGTACGCCTTCACCGAAATGGCGATTTTGTTGATCATCGCCGTCACTTCGGTTGTCGCTTCCCAGCGCGGCTTGCTGGTTTCAGACGCGATGATGCGCGTCAGCTCGGCCTTGTTGGCCTCCAGCAGTCCGGCAAACTTTTCAACAATGGCCTGACGCGCGGCGAAAGGCTGTTTTGCCCACGCCGGAAACGCGCGGCGAGCGGCGCGGCAGGCTTGTTCTACCTGCATGGCGCTGGCGTCATGCCCCTTCCAGAGCACCTCTTTTCCAACCGGATTGCTCTTTACGCGCTCTTCGCCTTCGCCCGTGACCCAGTCACCGTTAATCCATAATGTCATGCTGTTTTCTCCTCAGGGCAGAGACGCACCAGGCGAACCGTATCGCCGGCGTTACATTTCAGGGCATCCAGTTCTGCAGCCGTCAGCACCAGACGTTCACATTTCGGGTTGGTCCGCACCAGCATGGCGCGGAAGTTGGCGTAATTTTCGTTCGACACCAGACACGCGGGCCAGTCGCCCGGCGCGGGCTGGCCTTCAGAGACCTCAACCAGACGGCTTTTACGGATGGCGCGAACGCGGTCGATATCGCACTCAAGCGTAGGCCCGCCGTCGAAGATGTCGACATAGTTGCGGTAGCGGAAGCCTTCTTTCTCCAGCACCGCGCGGGCAGGCGCGGTTTGCGGATGGACTTCGCCAATCACCGCCTGCGCTTCCGGGCTGAGGAAATGGGTATAGATAGGATGCTTCGGCATCAGTTCGGCGATAAAGGCTTTCTGCCCGGTGCCGCAGAGATAGTCCGCCCGGCTGAACTCCATCGAGAAGAAGCGCTCGCCCAGGCTCTCCCAGAACGGCGAGTAGCCGGTGTCGTCGATCACGCCGCGCATCTCGGCGACCACTTTTTCGTTGAAGCGATCGCGGAAGGCGGCCATAAACATAAAGCGCGATTTGGAGAGCAGATAGCCGTTGCCCTCTTTGCGCCACGCCGGGTCGAGGAACAGCGTGCACAGCTCGCTGGCGCCCGTGTGGTCATTACAGAGAAACAGCGTGGGCAGCGCGTTATAGACGTTCAGCTCTTTCGAGGCATGAACCATGGTGCCGACGCGGTAGTTGTACCACGGGTCGTTAAGCCCGACGGCCACTTCAATGGCGCAGATCCCGGCCACGGTTCCCGTGTCGGTGTCTTCCAGCACGAACACATAGCCCTGTTCGCTTTTTGGCAACGTCCCCTGCCAGGTTTGCAGGGCGCGCTCAATGCGCGCCGACAGCGTTTTTTCATCGGCAGGAAGCGAGGTCAGCCCGCCTCCCGTCTTACCGGCAAGCTGCATGAGCCCGGCGAGATCGCCGCGCTCAACGGGACGGATGACCATCATGATGACACCCCGGACTTCACCTTTTCACACGCCAGCGCAAAACGGTCCAGACCGGTTTGCACCTCTTCCTCGCTGACGATCAGCGCGGGCGCAAAACGCACCACGTTGGCGCCGGCAATCAGCACCATAACGCCCACTTTTGCCGCTTCCTGTGAGATCAGTTTCGCTTTTCCGGCAAATTCAGGGGTGAGCTCGCAGCCGATTAAAAGCCCCAGGCCGCGAATTTCCTTGAACAGCCCGGTTTTGCCGTTGATGGCGTTCAGGCGCTCAACAAACCACTCGTGACGCTGCTTAACGCCCTTTAGCACCTCAGGGGTGTTGATGATGTCGAGCACCTGTCCGGCCACGGCGGTCGCCAGCGGGTTGCCGCCGTAGGTGGTGCCGTGGGTGCCCACGGTCATCACGCTGGCGAATTTATCGGTGGTCAGCGTGGCGCCAATCGGGAAGCCGCCGCCCAGCGCTTTGGCGGTGGAAAGCACGTCCGGCGTGACGCCGTAGTGCATATAGGCATACAGCTCGCCGGTGCGGCCCACGCCGGTCTGCACTTCGTCGAAAATCAGCACCGCGTTGTGACGATCGCACAGCTCGCGTAGCCCCTGCAGGAAGGCTTTTTGCGCCGGAAGCACGCCGCCCTCGCCCTGCATCGGCTCGACGATCACCGCGCAGGTGGTGTCGTTAATCAGCTCGCTGGCGGACAGCAGATCGTTATAAACGCCGTGGCGAATATCCGGCGGCAGGGGGGCGAAATCCTGCGAGTAGGAGGGCTGACCGCCCGCGCTGACGGTAAACAGCGTGCGCCCGTGGAAGGCATTCTTAAACGCCACGATACCGCTCTTGTGGGTACCAAATTTATCGTGGGCATATTTGCGCGCCAGCTTCAGCGCCGCTTCGTTCGCTTCCGCCCCGGAGTTACAGAAAAAGACCTTCTCCGCAAACGTCGCGTCGATCAGCTTTTTCGCCAGGCGCAGCGCGGGCTCGTTGGTAAAGCCGTTTCCGGTATGCCAGAACTTCGCCGCCTGGTCATTCAGGGCCTGACGCAGCGCCGGGTGCGCATGGCCCAGCGCGTTAACCGCAATCCCACCGGCAAAGTCGATATACTCTTTACCCTGCTGATCCCACAGGCGCGAGCCTTCCCCACGAACCGGAATAAAAGCCGCCGGAGCGTAAACCGGCATCATCCATTCATCGAAATTTTCACGCGTAATTGACAGAGACATAGCGACCTCATCCGGTAAATAAAAAGTTATTTGAATGTTAAATAATTGAGTGCTTGCACTGTGAATGTAGATTGCAGCCTTCGTGCCAGCCAGCGATAAAAATGCATAAACGGGTTGAGGTAACAGAATATCAATAAGTTACAATATGGAGCTATTCACTGTTAGTGCATAAAAAGTGAATATCTTTACGACAAGCGGCGCTTTGCCGCATGAAAATAAGAAAGAGTATGCAGAGGCCAAATATAATTCTGGAATTGTGATCGCTCGCGAAATTTATCGTCCATTTATGCTCCGTTTGGGGGCGAAGCGCGTCAGAATGGTGCAAATATTGCACCACCGGCATGATCTGTTGCAGTTATTGGCCATACCCGGTAACAGATGACGCAAATTCTGCTACCATCCTTGCACTATTCACCTTGCACTGGCAGCGACTATGAAATTTGTCTCTTTTAATATCAACGGCCTGCGTGCCCGCCCCCACCAGCTTGAAGCTATCGTTGAGCAACATCAGCCAGACGTGATTGGTTTGCAGGAGACGAAGGTTCACGACGACATGTTCCCCCTCGAAGAGGTGGCAAAACTCGGTTACAACGTCTTTTATCACGGCCAGAAAGGTCACTATGGCGTCGCGCTGCTGACCAAAGAGACGCCGGTTTCCGTGCGTCGCGGCTTCCCGGGCGACGGTGAAGAAGCACAGCGCCGCATCATCATGGCGGAGCTGCCTTCCCCGCTTGGGAACATTACCGTGATCAATGGTTACTTTCCCCAGGGCGAAAGCCGCGACCATCCAACCAAATTCCCGGCTAAAGCCAAGTTTTATCAGGATCTGCAGGACTATCTGACCACCGAGCTCAACAAAGACAATCCGGTGCTGATCATGGGTGATGTGAACATCAGCCCGACGGATCTCGATATCGGTATCGGCGAAGAAAACCGCAAGCGCTGGCTGCGCACCGGCAAATGCTCCTTCCTGCCGGAAGAGCGTGAGTGGATGGAGCGCCTGCTGGGCTGGGGCCTGGTGGATACGTTCCGCAATGCCAACCCGGAAACGCAGGACCGCTTCTCCTGGTTTGACTACCGCTCAAAAGGCTTTGACGACAACCGCGGCCTGCGTATCGACCTGCTGCTGGCCAGCTCTCCGCTGGCCGAGCGCTGCGTCGAAACCGGGATCGACTACGATATCCGCAGCATGGAAAAACCGTCTGACCACGCGCCGGTGTGGGCTAAATTCAAGCTGTAATGACGCGTGAACATTCCAAAAACGATCTTCCTGTGCGCCCTTCTGGGCGCATTTATTCTTATGTTTGTCATGCTTCCCCCGGGCACACTCTCCCTGGAAGGGATTAAACCGCACCAGCAGGCGCTCCTCTCCCACGTTGAACAGAAACCCCTGCAAAGCGCGCTGATCTTTTTTGCGCTCTATGTGGCGGTTTCCGCCCTGTCGATCCCCGGCGCGGCGATCCTCACCCTGCTTGGCGGGGCGTTATTTAGCCTGTGGGAAGGCACCCTGCTGGTGTCGTTTGCCTCCACGTTCGGGGCCACGCTGGCGATGCTCGCCAGCCGCTACCTGCTGCGCGACGTTGTCCAGCGGCGGTTTGCTCAGCAGATGAAAACGGTGAATGCCGGGATGGCGCGTGACGGCGCGGGCTATCTTTTTGCCCTGCGCCTGATGCCGCTGTTCCCGTTTTTCCTGGTCAATTTGCTGATGGGCCTGACCCGCATTCGCGTTTACCGCTACTGGTGGGTCAGCCAGATCGCCATGCTGCCCGCGACGGTGGTCTTTCTCAACGCCGGGCGCGAGCTGGGGAAATTGGCATCGCTGCACGATATTGTGTCGCCGGGCATGGTATTCGCCTTTACACTACTGGGGTTATTGCCGCTGGCTACCCGCTGGCTGTTTTCCCGTTACACCTCTTCGTTCAAAAAGTGAGGCATTATGCGCCGTGTGCGTTTCTGCACGTTTCTGACCGGGCTGCTGCTGGCAGCCCCTCTCTATGCCGCCGACGGCTGGCAGGCCATTCAGCAACAGGCCAAAGGCCAGACCGTCTGGCTTAACGGCTGGGGCGGCGATCCGGCGGTCAACCGCTATCTGGCGTGGGTGAGCGGTGAGATGCAAACGCACTATGCCATAACCCTCAAAATCGTCCCGCTGGCGGACGCTGCCGATGCGGTAAAACGGATCCAGACCGAAGCCGCCGCGGGGCGCAAGACCAACGGCTCGGTTGACCTGCTGTGGGTCAACGGCGAAAACTTCCGCACGCTGAAAGAGGCGAACCTGCTGCAAACCGGTTGGGCGCAGACGTTGCCAAACTGGCGCTATGTCGATACCCGCAAGCCCGTCACGGAGGATTTTGCGCTTCCCACAGACGGCGCGGAATCGCCGTGGGGCGGCGCGCAGCTGACCTTTATCGCCCGCAAAGCCAGCATGCCGACGCCACCGGAGGATCCTCAGGCGCTGCTGGCTTACGCGCAGCAGCACCCGGGCAAAGTGAGCTACCCTCGCCCGCCCGATTTTACCGGTACCGCGTTCCTTGAGCAGCTGCTGATGACGCTCACCGCGCATCCGCAGGCGCTGAAAAAAGCCCCCGATGACACCTTTGCCCAGGTGACCTCGCCGCTCTGGGCCTACCTCGATAAACTGCACCCGCTGCTGTGGCGTGAAGGAAAAGATTTCCCGCCTTCCCCTGCGCGCATGGATACCCTGCTTGCCAGCGGCAGCCTGAACCTGTCGCTGACCTTTAACCCGGCGCATGCCCAGCAGAAAGTGGCGAGCGGCGAACTGCCCGCCGACAGCTACAGCTTTGGTTTCCAGAGCGGAATGCTCGGTAACGTCCATTTTGTGGCGATTCCGGCCAATGCCGGCGCGAGCGCGGGGGCGAAAGTGGTCGCCAATTTCCTGCTGTCGCCGCAGGCGCAAATCCGCAAGGCCGACCCGGCCATCTGGGGCGATCCGAGCGTGCTGGATGCAAAAACGCTGCCCGAAGGTGAAGCGAAACGGCTGCTAGCCCACACGCCTCAGGGGCTGCCGAAGGTGCTTGCCGAGCCGCAGTCCGCCTGGGTGAACGCGCTGGAGCAGGAATGGCTGCGTCGCTACGGCACCCGCTAAGCTGGCTCGTCTGGCTGGCGATGGCGGTCATTTATCTGCCGCTCCTGCCCGCCAGCGCCATGCTGCTTGCCCCGGCGTTTTCTGTCGTTAACTGGCAGTGGCTGCTGAACGACCCACAATTGCCTCAGGCCGCCATCGCCACGCTGGTTTCAACGCTTATCGCCACGCTGGGGGCGTTGTTTATCGCCCTTTCTCTCGTAGCCCTTTTCTGGCCTGGCAAACGCTGGCGGCGTCTCAGTACGCGCCTGCCGTGGCTGCTGGCCGTGCCCCATGTCGCTTTCGCCACCAGCGCGCTGCTGCTGTTTGCCGAAGGCGGCCTGTTTTATCAGATCTGCACCGTCTGCTCGCCTACATTTGACCGCTACGGCATCGGACTGGGCCTGACGCTCGCGGTCAAAGAGAGCGCGTTTGTTCTGTGGGCCATTTACGCCGTGCTGCCGGAACAACGGCTCGCGCAGCAGAAGATCGTTCTGCAAACCTTCGGCTACGGGCGTTTTCAGGCGCTTAACTGGCTGCTCCTTCCGGCGATCGCGCCGGTACTCGGCGCGGTGATGCTGGCGGTGCTGGCGTGGTCGCTGTCGGTCGTGGACGTGGCGATCGTTCTCGGGCCCGGCAACCCGCCGACCCTGGCCGTGCTGGCCTGGCAGTGGCTGAGCCAGGGCGACGCGCAGCAGCAGGCAAAAGGGACGCTGCTGTGCCTGCTTCTCCTTCTGCTGCTGGCCGCGCTAGCCCTCCTCGGATACGGCCTCTGGAAGGCATGGCGCCGCACGTTTCTCGATCTAAGCGGAACGCGTCCCCGGACGCCGCTCGTCCTGCCAGAGCGGGCACTGGGCGGGTTTCTGCCCGCGTGCGGCGTCCTGTGCGCCGCGGTGCTGCTGATGCTGGCGCAGCGGGATGACGTTGGCCCGGTGGGGACCAGCCTTTCCTTCGGCCTGCTTTCAGGCCTGATTGCCCTGGCCGTCGGCCTGCTCTGGCTGGAATGGGGCCCGCAGTGCGGCGCGCTGTGGGTGTGGTCACCGCTCGCCCTTCCGGCGCTGCCGCTCGTGACCGGCCAGTACGCGATTGCGTTGCGCCTGGGCGTCGACGGGCGCTATGCCGCCGTGCTCTGGAGCCACCTGCTGTGGGTATTCCCGTGGACGCTTTTGGTGCTCCAGCCCGCCTGGCAAAGGCTCGATCCCCGGCTTATCCTTACCGCCAGAACGCTCGGCTGGCGACGGGAAAAAATATTCTTACTGCTGAAGTGCCCTCTGCTGGTGCGCCCTGCGCTGCTGGCCTTTGCCACAGGCTTTTCCGTCAGCATGGCGCAATACATGCCGACGCTGTGGCTGGGCGCGGGGCGGTTCGCCACGCTGACCACCGAAACCGTCGCGCTCAGCAGCGGAGGCAGTATCCCCATTCTCGCGAACCGGGCGCTGGGATTACTGCTGGTCACGGGCACGGTATTTGGTCTTGCCGCCCTGCTATCCCGGCTCGTGGGCCGCTACCGACAAGGGTTACGTTAATGCTGAAGGTCAACAATCTCACCATCGAACCGCTTTTCCGCGGGGTCAGTTTTTGCGTTCCCCGCGGGGAGATCGTTACCCTGATGGGGCCGTCCGGCAGCGGCAAATCGACCCTTTTTGCCTGGATGGTCGGCGCGCTGTCAGACGACTTTCAGGCACGGGGCGAACTGTGGCTCGACGCGCGGCGCTGCGACGGTCTTCCCGTTGCATCCCGCGGGCTGGGCATTCTCTTTCAGGACGCGCTGCTGTTTGACGCTTTTAGCGTCGGGCAGAATTTGCTGCTGGCCTTGCCCGGGCGCATCGCCGGACGCGCGCGGCGCGAAGCGGTCGAGCAGGCGCTGGATTCCGCCGGGCTGAGCGGTCATTACGCCAGCGATCCGGCCACCCTTTCCGGCGGAGAGCGCGCCCGGGTCAGCCTGCTGCGCGCCCTGCTCGCCGAGCCGCAGGCGCTGCTGCTGGATGAACCGTTCAGCCGCCTCGATAAAGCGTTGCGCACGACGTTTCGCGCCTGGGTATTTGACACCCTGCGCGCGCGCAATATCCCGGTGGTGCTGGTCACGCACGATGAGGACGATATTCCGCCCGGCGGCGAGCTGATTGAGATTTCTCGCTGGCAATAATGTGCTAACGCAATGTTTTCCGTTTCGGGAGAGACGACAATGCCCCCCTCTTTTACTGACGTCAGGCTATTCGATGAAACGTGTTTCTCAACTGACCGCGCAGGCCCTGCTCTGCGGCCTCGCCTCTTTTTCCTCTCTGGCGGCTGATATGCCCAACGCGATGACGCTGTCCCAGCTTCAGGCGCAGCACGGCACGCCCGTCGACACCCGCCCCAGCGCCTTCTACAACGGCTGGCCGCAGACCCTGAGCGGCCCCTCCGGGCATGAACCCGCCGCCCTTAACCTTGCGGCCAGCTGGCTTAGCGCAATGAGCGACGAGCAGATTGCGCGCTGGGCAAAACAGCATCAGCTGACGCCCGCAGCGGCCATCGCGCTCTACGGCGACGAGACCGATAACCGGGCGGTGAAAGCCCGCCTGGAGAAAGCCGGTTTCCGCCACGTTTCGCTGCTCAGCGACGCGCTGCAGACGCCCGACCGCCTTCAGCGCCTGCCCCATTTTGAACAGCTGGTTTACCCGCAGTGGATCCAGCGCCTCCAGCAGGGTAAACCCGTGACCGCCGCGCCTGCGGGTGACTGGAAAGTGATTGAAGCCGCCTGGGGCGCGCCGAAGCTTTACCTGCTGAGCCACATTCCCGGCGCGGGCTATATCGATACCAACGAGGTGGAAAGCGAGCCGCTGTGGAATAAAGTCTCCGACGACAGGCTGAAAGCGATGCTGGCGAAGCACGGGATCCGCCACGATACCACCGTCATTTTGTATGGCCGCGACGTCTACGCCGCCGCGCGCGTGGCGCAGATTATGCTGTATGCGGGCGTGAAGGACGTGCGTATTCTCGACGGCGGCTGGAAGGCGTGGTCAGATGCCGGTCTGCCGGTTGAGCGCGGCACGCCCGCGAACGTGACGCCTGCGCCCGATTTCGGCGCGCCGATCCCCGGCCAGCCGCAGCTGATGGTCGATATGGACCAGGCGCGCGGCATGCTGCACCGTCAGGACGCCTCCCTGGTCAGCATTCGTTCGTGGCCGGAGTTCATCGGCGAAACCAGCGGCTACAGCTACATCAAGCCAAAAGGTGAGATTGCCGGTGCCCGCTGGGGTCACGCGGGCAGCGATGCCACCCACATGGAGGATTTCCATAACCCGGATGGCACCATGCGCAGCGCTGACGACATCGCCGCCATGTGGAAAACGTGGCATATCCTGCCGGAACAGCAGGTCGCGTTTTACTGCGGCACCGGCTGGCGGGCGTCCGAAACCTTTATGTACGCCCGGGCGATGGGCTGGAAAAACGTCGCCGTCTATGACGGCGGGTGGTACGAATGGAGCAGCCACCCGCAAAACCCGGTGACCACCGGTGAACGCGGGCCAGATAGCGCTAAGAATTAAGTGACCTCAGCGTCACGTAGCCGCTCCAGACGCGCGTTGTGGTGGTCAGCCAGCACAGCGCGCCGAATACCCACGCGAACAGCGTAAAGTGCGCCGGGAAGAGGCAGCACAGCACGAACAGCGCGATAGTCTCCGTTCCCTCCGTTAACCCGCCGATATAGTAAAACGACTTGTGCGCATAGCCGGGGTTGTCGATGTCGTGTTTTGCCGCCAGCGCCGCAAAGGCCAGAAAGCTGCTGCCGGTCCCGATAAACGCAAACAGCAGCCAGGCGGCCGCCAGCGCGTTCTCAGCGGGTGCTGCCAGCGCAAAGCCAAACGGCACGAGGGCGTAGAACAGAAAATCGAGCGCAATATCGAGAAACCCTCCCGCATCTGTTAATCCTCTGCGGCGCGCCAGCGCGCCGTCCAGACCGTCCAGCAGGCGGTTCAGGACGATGGCGACCAGCGCCGCCGGATACCAGCCGAGGGCCAGAAACGGCAGCGCCAGCACGCCAACGGCAAACCCGGTCAGGGTTAAGCCGTCGGGGGTGATGCCCGGCTTATCCAGCACGGAAACCAGACGATGCAGAACGGGCTTAACCCGCGGGTGGAGGTGACGGTCAAGCATCGGGCTTCCCTGTAAACGTGGCGCACAGCCCCTGCGCCGGAATATCCAGCGCGGCGTTAAAGCGGGCGGAGAGATTCTGAAAGGCAATGAGCGCCGTCATCTCGGTGATGGCGTCATCCGTAAAGTGGCGCTTCAGCGCCGTTCTGATGGCCTCGTCCACATGGGGCGGCGTGGCGGTCACCGCCTCGGCGTAGGCCAGCGCCGCGCGCTCCTGCTCCGTAAACAAGGCGGAATTTTGCCAGTCGCCCACGGCCTGCACCTTATCCAGCGCCCCGCAGCGCTCGGCCAGCCGCAGGCTGTTGGCATCAATACAGAACGCGCAGTGGCAGAGCTGGGACACCCGCGTCATGAGCAGCGAACGAAGCGCGGGCGTCAGGCGCGCGCGGCGACGCTCCAGAAAGCCGACGAACAGCGCCACCAGCCAGAACAGACGAGGCATGCGCCCCCACCAGCGGGTGGGATTCAGCACCGCGCCAAAATGCTTTTTCTGCATGGCGGCAATTGGCTTAAGGCTGGCGGGAAGGGATTCGAGGGGGGCAACCCAGGCGTTCGTCTCTTTCACCTGATTCTCCTGATAGCTGGACTCTGAGAAAGGGCACGATAATATGTCTTTTTTTGCCATCAATTATTGACGACCATGCTGAAAACACTCGATGTCGTTGCCGCCATCATCGAAAAAGACGACAACATTTTACTCGCGCAGCGCCCTGCCCACGCCGACCAGCCCGGAATGTGGGAATTTGCCGGCGGCAAAGTGGAGGCGGGTGAAACCCAGCCCGAGGCGCTTGTCCGCGAGCTGCGTGAGGAGCTGGGGATTGACGCCCTGCCGGGACAATACGTGGCAAGCCACCAGCGGGAAGTCTCGCAGCGCGTAATCAACCTGCACGCCTGGCACGTTCCTGCCTTTCGCGGCGAGCTCACGGCGCACTACCACAGCGCGCTCGCGTGGTGTACGCCGGAAGAGGCGTTTAGCTACGCCTTAGCCCCCGCGGATATTCCGCTCCTGGAAGCGTTTATTGCTTTACGCGACGCCAGACGAGCGGGTTCGTGCTGACAGTGCGCTCGTCGCGCTGGCACTGCAGCAGCACGCCCTCCGCTTTCACCACCGCCCCCTCAGAGTAGTTCTGATTCTGATAGATACAGCACTGATTGCAGGGCTGCACCGTTTGATTCTGGCCGCTGGCGCTAAACACCTCCGGCGGTACATTCACTTCCACATCCGGGCGAAGGCGGTCAGCCTGCGCGCCTGCGGTCAGCATTAAGGCTAACGCGCCCATTACGTAACGGTTCATAGACTTACCTTCCTGTTATGTCCTGATAATGACTATAACGGTAAATCGCGCAGAACCTTTAATTTAACGCATCATCGCTTTTTGTTATGACCCGACTCGGGTCATTAATTTCCCTTTCCTTATAAATTTATGCTTGCCTCACAAAGCAGTACGGGTGGTATAGTCAAAAAAACAACACAAATCGCATAAGTCATAGGCAAACATTATTATAAGAGGTTCTTATATCTATGGATCAGACACGCTCTCTGGAAAGTTTCCTTGCCCACGTTCAGCAGCGCGACCCGCACCAAAGCGAGTTCGCGCAGGCCGTGCGTGAAGTGATGACCACCCTGTGGCCCTTCCTTGAACAAAACCCGCGTTATCGCCAGATGTCGCTGCTTGAACGCCTTGTCGAGCCCGAGCGGGTGATCCAGTTCCGCGTGGCCTGGGTGGACGATCGCAACCAGGTGCAGGTCAACCGCGCGTGGCGCGTGCAGTTTAACTCGGCCATTGGTCCGTTTAAGGGGGGCATGCGTTTTCATCCCTCCGTCAACCTGTCGATCCTGAAATTCCTCGGCTTCGAGCAGACCTTTAAAAACGCCCTCACCACGCTGCCGATGGGCGGCGGGAAAGGCGGCAGCGATTTCGACCCGAAGGGCAAAAGCGAAGGTGAAGTCATGCGTTTCTGCCAGGCGCTGATGACCGAACTCTGGCGCCATCTCGGCCCGGATACCGACGTGCCTGCCGGTGATATCGGCGTGGGCGGACGCGAAGTGGGCTTTATGGCCGGGATGATGAAAAAGCTCTCGAACAACAGCGCCTGCGTCTTTACCGGCAAGGGGCTGTCGTTTGGCGGGAGCCTGATCCGCCCGGAAGCCACGGGCTATGGGCTGGTCTACTTCACCGAGGCCATGCTCAAGCGTCACGGTTTAGGCTTTGAAGGGATGCGCGTCGCGGTGTCCGGCTCCGGTAACGTGGCGCAGTACGCCATTGAGAAAGCGATGCAGTTTGGCGCTCGCGTGGTGACCGCCTCTGACTCCAGCGGCACGGTGGTGGATGAAGCGGGCTTCACGGCGGAAAAACTGGCGCGCCTGTGTGACATCAAAGCCAGCCGCGACGGCCGGGTGGCGGATTATGCCCGCGAGTTTGGCCTGACCTATCTGGAAGGGAAACAGCCGTGGGGCGTGCCGGTGGATATCGCCCTGCCGTGCGCCACGCAGAACGAGCTGGACGTGGAGGCCGCGCGTACGTTGATTAGCAACGGCGTAAAAGCGGTGGCCGAAGGGGCGAATATGCCGACCACCATAGACGCGACGGATCTGTTCCTGGAAGCGGGCGTGCTGTTTGCACCGGGCAAGGCCGCTAACGCAGGCGGCGTGGCGACCTCCGGGCTCGAGATGGCGCAAAACGCCGCGCGTCTCGGCTGGAAGGCGGAAAAGGTGGATGCGCGCCTGCACCACATCATGCTCGATATTCATCACGCCTGCGTGGAGTACGGCGGTGAAGCGTCGCAAACCAACTACGTGCGCGGGGCGAATATCGCCGGGTTCGTGAAGGTGGCGGACGCGATGATTGGGCAGGGCGTGATTTAAAGTTTATATCATGCGGCCGGGCGCCCTCTCCCACAGGGAGAGGGCGAAAACCGGGCGTATCAGGCCGCGCTTTTCTTCTTTTTAAACGGTTTCTTCGCGCCGCCACCGGGTGCAACCATTCCTCTGAACGTTTTCACCGGCGTGCTGCGCGCCTGATCGATCAGCTGATAAAGCGTCCCGACCAGCGGCTGCATAAAGTCCTGATAGCGGCACTGCTTCTCGCTGATCTGCGTCAGCACCGATTCCCAGTGCGCCGTCATGTCCGGCCTGGCGGCCAGCTCCGGCAGCGAGTGAATCAGCGCGCGGCCCGGCTCTGTCGAATGGATATAGCGCCCTTTTTTCTCGAGAAAACCGCGCTTAAAGAGCAGCTCGATGATCCCCGCGCGCGTTGCTTCCGTCCCCAGACCGTCGGTGGCGCGGAGGATCTTCTTCAGATCTTTATCCTGCACAAAGCGGGCGATCCCGGTCATCGCCGACAGCAGCGTCGCATCGGTGAAATGGCGCGGCGGCTGGGTCTGACGTTCAACCACTTCGCCCTTTTCGCACAGCAGTTCGTCATCTTTGGCGACCACCGGCAGCGGCGTGCCGTCGTTCTCTTCGTCACGCTCTTTATTCCCCAGCAGCGTGCGCCAGCCGGCTTCCGCGAGGAAGCGCGCTTTGGCAATGAATTTGCCTTTAGCAATCTCCAGCTCAATCACGCACTTACGGAATACGGCGTCCGGGCAGAACTGCATCAGGTACTGTCGGGCGATCAGGTTATAGACCTTCGCTTCGTTATCCGTCAGGTTAACGCCGCTGGCGCGCGCCGTCGGGATAATCGCGTGGTGGGCATCCACCTTTTTATCGTCCCAGCAGCGGTTATGGGTGTCCGGGTTCACCGCCGGCTGCGGCAGCAGGTCCGGCGCGTGCACGCTAATGGCGTTCATCACCGAATGGCGACCGGCAAAATGCTCTTCCGGCAGATAGCGGCTGTCCGAACGCGGGTAGGTGATGAGCTTGTGGGTTTCATAGAGCTTCTGGCAGATGTCCAGCACGTTCTGCGCGCTCAGGCCAAAGCGCTTCGCGGCCTCAATCTGCAGGGCCGACAGCGAAAACGGCAGCGGCGCAGGTTCTGATTCCCGTTTATCGTTATAGCTGGTCACGATAGCGGGCTGACCGGTGATGCGGTTAACCACATGCTCCGCCAGCGGACGATGCAGCAACCGCCCCTCTTCATCCTGGTAAGACTCGCAGGCGTCGCTCGGCTGCCAGACGGCGGTAAAGCGCTCGTCTTTCGGCGTGACGATATGCGCCTTCACTTCAAAGAAATCTTTGGGGACGAAGTTCTCGATCTCTTCGTCGCGACGCACGACCAGCCCCAGCACCGGCGTCTGCACGCGGCCCACGGAGAGTACGCCCTGATAGCCCGCGTTACGCCCAAGAATGGTGTAGGCGCGGGTCATGTTGATACCGTACAGCCAGTCGGCGCGAGCGCGTGCAAGCGCCGAGACGCAGAGCGGGATAAACTCGCTGTTGGCGCGCAGGCGCGAAATGGCTCGCTCCACCGCCTGCGGGTTGAGGTCGTTAATCAGGCAGCGCTGCACCTGCTGGCGCTTTTCCGCCGCCAGCTCAAGGTAGTCCAGCACCTCATCCACCAGCAGCTGACCTTCCCTGTCCGGGTCACCCGCGTGCACGATTTCATCGGCTTCATGCAGGAAGCGCTTGATCACGTTGAGCTGTTTGGTGACGGAGGGACGGGGCTGCAGGCGCCATTTTTCCGGCACGATGGGCAGATCGTTCAAATTCCAGCGGGCGTAGCGGCTGTCGTAGACGTCCGGCTGCGCCTGCTCAAGCAGGTGACCAATACACCAGGTGACCACCTGCCCGTTACCGCATTCGATAAAGCCGTCGCCCTTTCGGTGCGGCTTAGGCAGCACGTCGGCAATGGCGCGGGCCAGGCTCGGCTTTTCGGCAATAAACAACCGCATCGAATTAACGGATCTCAATCATCGGTCGGCCACCGCGCGCGCTCACCAGCTCGCCGATCGCCGTCAGGGTGATACCGAACTCCGCAGCGGTCGCCTGAACCTCGGCTTCGGATTCCGGCGTGACCGCCAGCAGCAGGCCGCCGGAGGTTTGCGGATCGCACAGCAGGTTGCGCCACTCCTCAGGCATTTCGCCCATCAGGTGACCGTAGCTGGCGAAGTTGCGCTGGGTACCGCCCGGAACGGCGCCCTGCGCAATATACGCTTCCACGCCCGGCAGCTTCGGCACGTCCTGATACCAGACCTGCGCCTGCACGCCCGCGCCCTGACACACTTCCGAGAGGTGCCCCAGCAGACCAAAACCGGTGACGTCGGTCATCGCCTTCACGCCGTCGATATTGGCGAATGCCGCACCGGCGAGGTTCATCTGGCACATGACTTCGGTTGCCAGCCCTTTGTGCTCCGGCTTCAGCAGGGATTTTTTCTCGGCGGTGGTCAGCACGCCAATGCCCAGCGGCTTGGTGAGGAACAGCCTGCAGCCCGCCTGCGCGGTGCTGTTGCGCTTCACGCGCTCGGTCGGCACCACCCCGGTAACGGCCAGGCCGAAGATAGGTTCAGGGGCATCAATCGAGTGACCGCCGGCCAGCGCAATTCCCGCCTGCTGGCAGGCGAAACGCCCGCCATCAATCACCTCGCGGGCGACTTCCGGCGGGATGGTGTTGATCGGCCAGCCCAGAATGGCAATCGCCATGATCGGCTTACCGCCCATGGCGAAGATATCGCTGATGGCGTTGGTGGCCGCAATGCGCCCGAAGTCGAACGGGTTATCGACAATCGGCATAAAGAAGTCGGTGGTGCTGATAATGCTGGTGCCGTTACCTAAGTCATAAACTGCAGCATCGTCACGCGTTTCATTGCCGACAAGCAGGTTCGGGTCGACAAACTTCGCCTGTTCGCTGTGCAGGATGGTCTCCAGCACTTTAGGGGAAATTTTACAACCGCAACCGGCTCCGTGGCTGTACTGCGTTAAACGAATGGTTTGCTCGCTCATGGACGTCTCCTGTCATCTCAATCGCGCTATGGTAGCGCTCATTCCATAAAGAGGTAAGTATGACTGTCTGAATTCTGCGGCGGATGCTCAGAATCCAGACAGTTTAGCGCGGGTTATCAGAAGCGGCTGACGAAAGGCGTGGTGTCCGGCACGCTGATGGTGCTGGAGGCTTTAAGCTGCGGGGTACCGAGGTAGAGGAAACCGACAATTTTGTCGTGCTCGCCGCAGCCAAAACCGTCGCGAACCGCCGGGCTTTCGGTCAGCGCACCGGTGCGCCAGATGCCGTTAAACCCTTGCGCGACGGCGGCCATCTGCATCGCCATCACCGCACAGCCTGCGGACATTTCCTGCTCCCAGACCGGCACCTTATGGTCCGCATGGCATTTCGCCACGACGGCGATAATCATCGGCGCGCGGAACGGAGCATTGCGCGCCTTGTCGATGCCTTTCTCATCCTGCCCGGCGGCAATCGCGCCCTGCTCCAGCAGCTGGCTGAAACGATCGCGGCCTTCGCCTTCAATCACAAAGAAGTGCCACGGCTGCAGCGTGCCGTGATCGGGGGCACGCATGCCGGCACGCAGAATGTTCTCCAGCTGCTCGCCTGCCGGGGCAGGTTCGGCCAGACGGGAAGCGCTACGGCGGTTAACAAGCAGTTCGAGTGCGTCCATTGGTTAACTCCTTTCTTGAAATTTACTCACAAAATTAACACGGCGGCAGATTTTGTTACAGCCTGGCAGGCGATTCCTGCTGACAAGTGGCGGTTGGGTCATTACGATAACTCAACATTACCGTCCAGTGGCGACGGAAACAGTCATTTTCTGGTTAGGGAGAATACATGCGAACCCTTTGGCGAATCATTGCCGGTTTCTTTAAATGGACGTGGAGACTGCTCAACTTCGTCCGCAACCTGGTGATGAACATCTTCTTCATCTTCCTGGTTCTGGTTTGCGCGGGCATCTGGATGCATATCAGTAACGCGAATCAGGCGCAGCATTCCACTCGCGGGGCGCTGTTACTGGATATCACCGGCGTAATCGTGGATAAACCGTCAGCCAGCAACCGTCTGGGCGTCATCAGCCGTCAGCTGTTTGGCGCCACGTCAGACCGTCTGCAGGAAAACTCCCTGTTCGATATCGTGGACACCATCCGCCAGGCCAAAGACGACCGCAACATCACCGGCATCGTGCTGGATCTGAAAGATTTTGCCGGCGGCGATCAGCCTTCTATGCAGTATATCGGTAAAGCGCTGCGCGAATTCCGCGACAGCGGCAAGCCGGTGATTGCCGTGGGCGACAGCTACAGTCAGGGGCAATATTATCTGGCGAGCTTCGCCAATAAAATCTGGCTCTCCCCGCAGGGTACGGTCGATCTGCACGGCTTTGCCACCAACGGCCTGTACTACAAATCGCTCCTCGACAAGCTGAAGGTCACCACCCACGTCTTCCGCGTCGGCACGTATAAGTCTGCCGTCGAGCCGTTTATCCGCGACGACATGTCCCCTGCCGCCCGCGAAGCGGACAGCCGCTGGATTGGCGAGCTGTGGCAGAACTATCTGGGCACCGTTGCCGCGAACCGCCAGATGACGCCCGAGCAGGTGTTCCCGGGCGCGCAGGGCGTGCTGGAAGGCCTGCGTAAAGTTGACGGCGACACCGCGAAATATGCCCTCGATAACAAACTGGTTGATGCCCTGGGCACCAGCGCCGAGATTGAAAAATCCCTGAGCAAACAGTTTGGCTGGAGCAAAGAGGACAAAAATTACAGCGCCATCAGCATGTATGATTACGCTGCGAAAAAACCGGACGACCGCGGTGACAGCGTCGCGGTGGTCTTTGCCAACGGCGCCATCATGGACGGTCAGGAGACTCCGGGGAACGTGGGCGGCGATACGACCGCGTCACAAATTCGCGATGCGCGCCTGGATCCGAAAGTGAAGGCGATTGTCCTGCGGGTCAACAGCCCTGGCGGCAGCGTCAGCGCCTCCGAGGTGATCCGTGCTGAGCTGGCCGCAGCGCGCGCCGCCGGCAAGCCGGTGGTGGTGTCGATGGGCGGAATGGCCGCTTCCGGAGGTTACTGGATCTCCACGCCAGCCAACTACATCGTGGCTAACCCAAGCACGCTGACCGGCTCGATTGGCATCTTCGGGGTGATCAACACCGTAGAGAACAGCCTGGATTATCTGGGCGTGCATACCGATGGCGTAGCGACCTCTCCGCTGGCGGATGTGTCGGTGACCAAATCCCTGCCGCCGGAAGTCTCGGAGATGATGCAGCTCAGCATTGAGAACGGCTATAAACGCTTTATCACCCTGGTGGCCGACTCGCGTAAAAAGACGCCTGAGCAGATCGACCAGATTGCGCAGGGCCACGTCTGGACCGGTCAGGATGCGAAGAGCAACGGTCTGGTGGACAGCCTGGGCGACTTCGATGACGCGGTGAAGAAAGCCGCCGAACTGGCGAAGCTGAAGCAGTGGCATATCGAGTATTACCAGGACGAACCGTCGTTCTTCGATATGGTCATGAACAGCATGTCCGGCTCGGTACGCGCCATGCTGCCGGAAGCGCTGCAGGCTTACCTGCCTGCGCCGGTCGCCACGGCGGCAAAAGCGATGAAGGCAGAGAGCGACAAGCTTGCGGCCTTTAACGATCCACAGAGTCGTTACGCGTTTTGCCTGACCTGCGCGAACGTCCGCTAAAAACCGTCCCCTCTTCCCGCGAAGAGGGGATTTTTTTCTTTTGAAGAACAAGAACTCACTACCATGCAGAAGAAATCGATTTATGTAGCCTACACTGGCGGTACCATCGGTATGCAGCGCTCTGAAAATGGCTATATCCCCGTCTCCGGGCACCTTCAGCGTCAGCTTGCGCTGATGCCTGAGTTCCACCGCCCGGAAATGCCTGACTTTACTATCCACGAATACGAGCCGCTGATGGACTCCTCCGACATGACGCCGGAGGACTGGCAGCACATCGCGGATGATATTAAAGCCCATTACGACCAGTACGACGGCTTCGTGATCCTGCACGGCACCGACACCATGGCGTTTACCGCCTCGGCGCTCTCCTTCATGCTGGAGAACCTGAGCAAGCCGGTCATCGTCACCGGGTCGCAAATCCCGCTGGCGGAGCTGCGCTCTGACGGGCAGATCAACCTGCTGAACTCCCTCTACGTGGCGGCGAATTACCCGATTAACGAAGTGTCGCTGTTCTTTAACAACCGTCTGTATCGCGGCAACCGCACCACCAAAGCCCACGCCGACGGTTTTGACGCCTTCGCCTCCCCTAACCTGCAGCCGCTGCTGGAGGCCGGGATCCATATCCGTCGTCTGGGAACGCCTCCTGCACCGAATACCGCGGGCGAGCTGATTGTGCATCCGATTACCCCACAGCCGATTGGCGTGGTCACCATCTACCCGGGTATCTCTGCCGACGTGGTGCGTAACTTTCTGCGCCAGCCGGTGAAGGCGCTGATCCTGCGCTCCTACGGCGTGGGCAATGCGCCGCAGAACGGCGAGTTCCTGAAGGAGCTTCAGGAAGCCAGCGAGCGCGGAATTGTGGTGGTGAACTTGACCCAGTGTATGTCCGGTAAAGTGAATATGGGCGGCTATGCCACCGGTAACGCGCTGGCGCATGCGGGGGTGATCAGCGGCTTCGATATGACCGTTGAGGCAACGCTGACTAAACTTCACTATTTACTGAGTCAGGATCTGGACATTCAGTCCATTCGCAGCGCGATGATGCAAAACCTGCGCGGCGAACTGACGCCTGACGAATAAGGAGGCCTCATGAAGCAACGCGCCCTGCTGCTGGTCGATTTGCAAAATGATTTCTGCGCGGGCGGCGCGCTGGCCGTCGCCGAGGGTGACAGCACCGTTGACGTGGCCAACACGCTGCTCGACTGGTGCAAAGCCCGCGGTGAAGCGGTTGTCGCAAGCCAGGACTGGCATCCGGTGAACCACGGCAGCTTTGCCAGCCAGCACGACGTCGAGCCTTTCACCCAGGGTGAACTCGACGGGCTGGCGCAAACCTTCTGGCCGGATCACTGCGTACAGCAGACGGAAGGTGCGGCGCTGCATCCGCTCCTGAATCAGAAGGCCATCGACGCGGTGTTCCACAAAGGCGAAAACCCGGCTATCGACAGCTACAGCGCGTTTTTCGATAACGGGCATCGTCAGAAAACGGCCCTGGACGCGTGGTTACGTCACCACGAAATCACGGAGCTGATCGTGCTGGGCCTGGCAACGGACTACTGCGTGAAGTTCACCGTGCTGGATGCGCTCCAGTTGGGCTATACCGTCAGCGTCATCACCGACGGCTGCCGCGGGGTGAACATTCACCCGCAGGACAGCGCTCAGGCGTTTATGGATATGGCGGCGGAAGGCGCGACGCTGTATACGCTTGAAGACTGGCTGGAAACGCAGGCGTAAGCCTTTTAGCCGGGTGGCGGCTTCGCCTTACCCGGCCTACTTTCTCTGGTTTTGTAGCAAAACAACCCACTCCGTTCTCCCATAAAGTGAACTCCCTCGCATCCTCAGCGAAGCGGCAATGCTATTCTCTCCAGGCTGTTTTTTCGCCACGCCTTTTCCGTGGCGTGGTTAATTTTATTAAGTCAAAGAGGAACTTATATGAAACGTTTGCCCTTGCTGGCAGCATTACCCCTGCTTTGCACGTCACTTGCTTTCGCTGCGCCCCTGATGTCGGTGGGCTACTTCAATGGGGGTGGCGACGTCACCGCCGGACCGGGCGGCGATATCAACAAACTGGACGTTCGCCAGATTACTCACCTGAACTACTCGTTTGGTCTGGTCTATAACGACGAAAAAGACGAAACCAACGCCGCGCTGAAAGATCCGGCGAAGCTGCATCAGATCTGGCTATCGCCAAAAGTGGCATCCGATCTCACGTTAATCCCAACCCTGCGCAAGCAAAATCCAAACCTTAAGGTGCTGCTCTCCGTTGGCGGCTGGGGCGCTCGCGGCTTCTCGGGTGCGGCGGCGACTAAGGAGACGCGCGCGGTGTTCATCCGCTCCGCGCAGGAGATTGTCGATAAATACGGTCTGGACGGGATCGACCTCGACTGGGAGTATCCGGTCAACGGCGCCTGGGGCCTGGTTGCCAGCACGCCTGCCGACCGGGATAACTTTACCGCCCTGCTGAAAGAGATGCGCGACGCGTTCGGACATAAAAAGCTGGTCACCATTGCGGTAGGCGCGAATGCGGAAAGTCCGAAAAGCTGGGTGGATATCAACGCCATCGCCCCCCTGCTCGACTACATCAACCTGATGACCTACGACATGGCGTACGGTACGCAGTACTTCAATGCCAACCTGTATGACTCCAGCGCCTGGCCGACGGTGGCTGCCGCTGACAAATACAGCGTCGATTTTGTGGTCAACAACTATCTGGCCGCCGGGCTGAAGCCGCAGCAGATGAACCTGGGGATAGGTTTCTATGGCCGCGTGCCGAAACGCGCCGTGGAACCGGGGATCGACTGGACCAAACCGGATGCGCAAAAAAATCCGGTGACCCAGCCCTACTTTGGCCCTCAGGAGATCGGGCTGTTCAAGTCTCTTGGCTATGACCTGACCAAAGATACCTACGTGAAGTACAACGATATCGTGAAGAAGCTGCTGAACGATCCGCAGAAGCGCTTTACCGAGCACTGGGACGACCAGGCGAAAGTGCCGTGGCTCTCGGTGAAGGGTGCCGATGGCAGCGCGCTGTTTGCGATTTCGTATGAGAACCCGCGTTCTGTGGCGGTCAAAGCTGACTACATCAAGAAGAAGGGTCTCGCCGGAGCCATGTTCTGGGAGTACGGCGCGGACGACGAAAACCAGTTAGCGAAGCAGCTGGCGGCGTCGCTCGAGATCCCGCATAAGTAGTAAGACAATCAAGCCCTCTCCCCGTGGGAGAGGGTTGGGTGAGGGCATCCTCCCGCACCGTTATTGCATTTTCATCGTCGCAATCGGCTTCGGCGCGATGCCGAAGTCCTCTTTCAGCTCGCGCTTGCTCTTCATCACCATCTGGCCCTGGGTGTCGATCGTCATGTGCTGCGCGTCGGTGTTATTGCGCGCCTGCCACAGCATCACCAGCTGCAGGCTGTTCTCTTTTTGCTCCGGCGTCAGCGCGACGCCATCGGGCCATTTTCCCAGCTCTACGGCGGTCACCAGACGCTGATAAATCTCCGGCGTCATACCGCTAATCATGTCATCAATATTCACACTCGCGCCCTTTTAGAGGAATAATTTGCTGAATCGTTTTTTCAACCCTTCACCTGGTCGCCGTTTTCGTCGTCAGTGAAGCTCATTGAGGCAGAGTTCACGCAGAAACGCTCGCCCGTGGGCTGAGGGCCATCCGGGAAGACGTGGCCAAGGTGCGCATCGCAGTTGCCGCAGCGAATTTCCGTGCGCACCATGCCGTGCGACGAGTCGGTCAGATAGCGGATGGCCTCATCGCTCACCGGCTCGTAAAAGCTCGGCCAGCCGCAGCCGGAATCAAACTTCGTTTGTGAGTTAAACAGCGGGGCATCGCAGACCAGACAGTGGTAGACGCCGTCTCGCTTGTTGTGCAGTAAACGCCCGGTGAACGGCGGTTCCGTGCCGTGGTTCTGCGTCACGTAAAACTGCATTTCTGTGAGGTTTTTTTTCAAATCATCAGGGTTACGTTGGTTCGACATATGCTTACATCTCGCTGTAGAAACAGACATCTTTTAACCCGGATTCTAACAAAACATTAACACCCTTGCGTGCACTTTTGTTCTAAACTTATGTGTCGCGAAAAGGCAGTCAGGCAATTGTGACCATGCTCACATTTTTATCCTGCGAGGACTTTAAAATCCCGGGCGCAGCCCCCATGTGGTTGCAAGCTCAAAGGGAAAGTGAGGCGAGTCAGTCGCACAAACGTTAGTCACAGGATTGATTTGTCGCAATGATTGACACGATTCCGCTTGACGCTGCGTAAGGTTTTTGTAATTTTACAGGCAACCTTTTATTCACTAACAAATAGCTGGTGGAATATATGACTATCAAAGTAGGTATCAACGGTTTTGGCCGTATCGGCCGTATTGTTTTCCGTGCTGCTCAGAAACGTTCTGACATCGAAATCGTTGGTATCAACGATCTCCTGGACGCTGAATACATGGCGTACATGCTGAAGTACGACTCAACTCACGGTCGTTTCGACGGCACCGTTGAAGTGAAAGACGGCCACCTGGTTGTTAATGGCAAAACCATCCGCGTTACTGCTGAAAAAGACCCAGCTAACCTGAAATGGAACGAAATCGGTGTTGACGTTGTTGCTGAAGCAACCGGTATCTTCCTGACCGACGAAACTGCACGTAAACACATCACTGCAGGCGCGAAGAAAGTTGTTCTGACCGGTCCTTCCAAAGACAACACCCCAATGTTCGTTCGTGGTGCAAACTTCGAAACTTACGCTGGCCAGGATATCGTGTCTAACGCATCCTGCACCACCAACTGCCTGGCACCGCTGGCTAAAGTTATCAACGACAACTTCGGCATCATCGAAGGTCTGATGACTACCGTTCACGCGACCACCGCGACTCAGAAAACCGTTGATGGCCCGTCTCACAAAGACTGGCGCGGCGGCCGTGGCGCAGCGCAGAACATCATCCCATCTTCTACCGGTGCTGCTAAAGCTGTAGGTAAAGTACTGCCAGAACTGAATGGCAAACTGACCGGTATGGCGTTCCGCGTTCCAACCCCTAACGTATCCGTTGTTGACCTGACCGTTCGTCTGGAAAAAGCTGCTTCTTATGAAGAAATTAAGAAAGCAATCAAAGCTGCTTCCGAAGGCGCAATGAAAGGCGTTCTGGGCTACACCGAAGATGACGTTGTTTCTACCGATTTCAACGGCGAAGTGTGCACTTCCGTGTTCGATGCTAAAGCAGGTATCGCACTGAACGACAACTTCGTTAAGCTGGTATCCTGGTACGACAACGAAACCGGCTACTCTAACAAAGTACTGGACCTGATCGCTCACATCTCCAAATAAGTTGAGATGAGTGTTTGATCCAAAAAGGCGACTTCGGTCGCCTTTTTTATTGTTTTTTAGACAGAGGATTGCTTAATGATTAATAAAATTTTTGCACTTCCGGTAGTCGAACAACTTACCCCTGTGCTCTCCCGCCGTCAGATTGACGGTGCCGACGTGATCGTCGTTGACCACCCGCGCGTCAAAGCCTCCGTAGCGCTGAACGGCGCTCACCTGCTCTCCTGGAAACCGGAAGGCGAAGCCGAAGGCCTGTGGCTGAGCGATGCCACCTCCTTCAAAAAAGGGGCTGCCATTCGCGGTGGCGTACCGATCTGCTGGCCGTGGTTCGGTCCGTCTGCGCAGCCGGGTTTGCCTTCTCACGGTTTTGCCCGTAACCAGCAGTGGACGCTGAAGGCGCACAACGAAGACGACAACGGCGCCGTGCTAACCTTTGAGCTGCAGGCTAACGATGAAACCCGCGCCCTGTGGCCGCATGATTTCACGCTGTACGCCCGCTTCAAGCTGGGTAAAACCTGCGAAATTGAGCTGGAAGCCCACGGTGAGTTCGAAACCACCTCTGCCCTGCACACCTACTTCAACGTGGGCGACATCAACGCCGTGAAGGTGAGCGGCCTCGGCGATACGTTCATCGACAAAGTTGATAACGCGAAGGAAGGCAAGCTGAGCGATGGCGTTCAGGCGTTCCCTGACCGCACCGACCGCGTCTATCTGCACCCGGAAGCGTGCAGCATGATCCACGACGGTGCCCTGAACCGCGGCATTGAGGTGGTTCATCATCATCACAGCAACGTGGTGGGCTGGAACCCGGGCCCGGCATTGTCTGTCAGCATGGCCGACGTTCCGGATGACGGATACAAAACGTTCGTCTGCGTGGAAACGGCCTGCGTGACCGCCCCTCAGAAAGCGAGCGAAGAAAAGCCGTCTCGTTTAGGGCAGACGATTCGCATTGTGAAGCGTTAATCACCCCGCACCACAAAAAAGCAAACGGGGCGCAAGCGCCCCGTTTTGATGCAATGATTGCACTGAATTAATGCACAATCAGAACTTGTAGGTCACGCCCACAGAGAAGATACCAGCCCAGGACTTATCGACCATCGGGCTATCCTTCACTTCGTCGCTCAGGCGCTCATAACGGCCGGTGCCGTACACGCTCCAGTCGCCGAGGAAGTTATAGCTCGCGGTCAGCTCCAGGTACGGATCCCAGCCGTCGTCTGCGCTGTAGCTCTTCAGACCGCTGCGACGGGACTCATTTTTAGAGACGCCATAGTAGTAGTCGTTGTAGTTCTCGCTGCTGTAAAGCACACCGATACCCGGCGTCAGGGTAAACCCACCGTTGGTGTAGCGATACAGCCACGCCAGGTCCCAGATAAAGCCGTTGCTGTTATCCAGCGTGTCACCCGCCAGGGCAGTACGCAGGAAGCCATATTCGGTATTATGTACATAGGATAGCCCGGCCATCATCGAGCTTTTACGCTTGTCGAGTCGGCGAAGCGCGTTGCTGTCGCTGTCACCCGGCTTGAAGTGCGTCGGATCATAGTAGGCCATGATGGAGAGCTTATCGGCCGTATCGTTCCAGAGATAGTAGCCGCCGCCCAGCCCGCGGAACCAGAAGTTATCCCCTTCATAGGTGATAACGGGAACAGGGTAAACGTCACGGTCATACTGTTTGTACGGGCTGTTAATGACGCCAACACCCGCGCCAACCGTCCACTGACTTTCCGCCTGCGCGGTGCTTACTGCGGTCGCGGCAAGGATGCCCAATGCCAGAAGTTTGAGTTTGGTCACAATCCATTCTTTCCTGTAGTCAAATAATCAGCGTGTGAAGTGTAACCGCCAATCCCGTACATCCCAAAATTTTTTGCCTGCTAATCAGTCTGATTAACCCGTTATTTTTAACTTTACAGATGACAGCCTGCTTTCATTTATATGACCGCTGAATGAAAAACGTGCTTTTGTCTTAGAACGACGGTGGAAATTTTTGGATGAGTTATTGATATGTCATTGAAAGTAGATTTTATGGGCATGCAAGTTTTGCAAATGCCATCTACGCTTTAATTTAAGAAGAGTTTTCCTGAACACCCTGCGGTTCTTAGCGTCCGACCTGGCACACAGGTTGCTGCTCTGGCAGTGAGGTGCGAGAGATTCTCTTCCGGGAGCCTCCACTACTCATACGAACGGCTCTTATCCTGTGCTAAAAAACGAAAGGACGGCATGCCATGAATATATTCGATCACTATCGCCAGCGCTATGAAGCTGCCAAGGACGAAGAGTTCGCACTGCAGGAGTTTCTTACCATCTGTCGGCAAGATCGCAGTGCCTATGCCAATGCGGCAGAACGGCTATTGATGGCTATTGGTGAGCCAAACATGGTTGACACTGCCCTGGAGCCACGGCTTTCCCGTCTCTTTTCGAATCGGGTGGTCGCCCGATATCCGGCGTTCGAAGAATTCTATGGAATGGAAGACGCTATCGAACAGATTGTCTCCTATCTGAAGCATGCCGCTCAGGGTCTGGAAGAGAAGAAACAGATCCTCTATTTACTCGGCCCCGTGGGCGGCGGTAAGTCCTCGCTGGCGGAACGCCTGAAGTCGCTGATGCAGCGCGTGCCTATCTACGTGCTCAGCGCCAACGGCGAGCGCAGCCCGGTGAATGACCATCCCCTGTGCCTGTTCAATCCGCAGGAGGATGCACAAATTCTGGATAAAGAGTACGGCATCCCGCGTCGCTATCTCGGCACCATCATGTCGCCGTGGGCGGCAAAACGTCTGCACGAGTTTGGTGGCGACATTACCAAATTCCGCGTGGTGAAAGTGTGGCCGTCTATCCTGGAACAGATCGCGATTGCCAAAACGGAACCGGGTGATGAGAACAACCAGGACATCTCGGCGCTGGTGGGTAAAGTCGACATTCGTAAGCTGGAAAACTTCGCGCAAAACGATCCGGATGCCTACGGTTACTCGGGCGCGCTGTGCCGTGCTAACCAGGGGATTATGGAATTCGTCGAGATGTTTAAAGCGCCTATCAAGGTGCTTCACCCGCTGCTGACGGCAACGCAGGAAGGAAACTACAACGGGACGGAAGGTATTTCCGCCCTGCCGTTTAACGGGATTATTCTCGCCCACTCGAACGAATCTGAATGGGTGACCTTCCGTAACAACAAAAACAACGAGGCCTTCCTTGACCGCGTGTACATCGTCAAGGTGCCTTATTGCCTGCGGATCTCCGAAGAGATCAAAATTTACGAGAAACTGCTTAACCACAGTGAGCTGGTGCACGCGCCTTGCGCGCCCGGCACGCTGGAAACGCTGTCACGCTTCTCAATCCTTTCGCGTCTGAAAGAGCCGGAAAACTCCAGCATCTATTCGAAAATGCGCGTCTATGACGGAGAAAGCCTGAAAGATACCGACCCGAAAGCGAAGTCGTATCAGGAGTACCGCGACTACGCCGGGGTTGATGAGGGGATGAACGGTCTGTCCACGCGTTTTGCGTTTAAGATCCTCTCCCGCGTCTTTAACTTCGACCATGCGGAAGTGGCGGCCAACCCGGTGCATCTGTTCTACGTGCTGGAGCAGCAAATCGAGCGCGAACAGTTCCCGCAGGAGCAGGCTGAGCGCTACCTTGAGTTCCTGAAAGGTTACCTGATCCCGAAATACGCCGAGTTCATTGGCAAAGAGATCCAGACGGCCTACCTGGAATCCTATTCAGAATACGGGCAGAACATTTTCGACCGTTATGTCACCTACGCTGACTTCTGGATCCAGGATCAGGAGTACCGCGACCCGGATACCGGCCAGCTGTTTGACCGTGAATCCCTGAACGCGGAGCTGGAAAAAATCGAGAAGCCTGCCGGGATCAGCAACCCGAAAGACTTCCGTAACGAGATTGTGAACTTCGTCCTGCGCGCCAGAGCGCATAACAACGGGCGCAATCCGAACTGGACCAGCTACGAGAAGCTGCGCACGGTCATTGAGAAGAAAATGTTCTCCAATACCGAAGAGCTGCTGCCGGTGATCTCGTTTAATGCCAAAACCTCAACCGATGAGCAGAAAAAGCACGACGATTTTGTCGACCGTATGATGGAAAAAGGCTATACCCGCAAGCAGGTCCGCCTGCTGTGCGAATGGTACCTGCGCGTGCGTAAATCGTCTTAAAACAAAAGGCTCCACGCCGGGGCCTGCAATAACGAACCGTAGGCCGGATACGCGCCGCGCATCCGGCACTACACGCGCAGCATAGAGTTGGCAAATGCAGTACGGGGGGTATATGACCTGGTTTATTGACCGGCGTCTTAACGGCAAAAACAAGAGCACGGTAAACCGCCAGCGCTTCTTGCGCCGTTATAAAGCGCAAATTAAACAGTCTATCTCCGAGGCCATCAACAAACGCTCGGTGACCGACGTCGACAGCGGCGAGTCTGTCTCCATCCCCACCGATGACATCAGCGAACCGATGTTTCATCAGGGGCGAGGCGGCCTGCGCCATCGCGTACACCCAGGTAACGACCACTTCGTTCAGAACGACAGAATTGAGCGCCCTCAGGGCGGCGGCGGTGGTTCAGGAAGCGGTCAGGGACAGGCCAGCCAGGACGGTGAAGGTCAGGACGAATTCGTCTTCCAGATTTCAAAAGATGAATATCTCGACCTGCTGTTCGAAGACCTGGCGCTACCGAATCTGAAAAAGAATCAGCATCGTCAGCTTAATGAGTATAAAACCCATCGCGCGGGCTATACCGCCAACGGCGTGCCCGCCAACATCAGCGTCGTGCGTTCGTTGCAGAATTCGCTGGCGCGACGCACGGCCATGACGGCAGGCAAACGTCGCGAACTGCGCGAGCTGGAGAGCAGCCTGAAGGTGGTGGAAAACACGGAACCGGCGCAACTGCTGGAAGAGGAGCGCCTGCGTAAAGAGATTGCTGAGCTAAGAGCGAAGATCGAACGGGTACCGTTTATCGACACCTTCGACCTGCGCTACAAGAACTACGAAAAACGTCCCGAGCCCTCCAGCCAGGCGGTAATGTTCTGTCTGATGGACGTGTCCGGCTCGATGGATCAGGCCACCAAAGATATGGCGAAGCGTTTTTATATTCTGCTCTATCTGTTCCTGAGCAGAACCTATAAGAACGTGGAGGTGGTCTATATCCGTCACCACACCCAGGCGAAGGAGGTGGATGAGCATGAGTTCTTCTACTCGCAGGAGACCGGGGGCACCATCGTCTCGAGCGCCCTGAAGCTGATGGATGAGGTGGTGAAAGAGCGTTACGACCCGTCGCAGTGGAATATCTATGCTGCCCAGGCCTCGGACGGCGATAACTGGGCCGACGACTCGCCGCTGTGCCACGAAATTCTGGCGAAGAAAATTCTGCCGGTGGTGCGTTACTACAGCTATATCGAAATCACCCGTCGCGCGCACCAGACCCTGTGGCGGGAGTATGAACATCTGCAGTCGATGTTTGATAATTTTGCCATGCAGCACATCCGCGATCAGGATGACATTTATCCGGTGTTCAGGGAGCTGTTCCACAAGCAGTCTGCGACCAGCAACGCCTAACCCCACAGCCAGCGAACCCGCTGGCTGTTTTCTTTCGACCCCGTTCATCCCGTGCTAATGTAGGCAGTCGCGTACTGAATTATCACCGGGAAAATCGTTATGACTGACGACGTTATTGGAACAGACACTCACCAGCAGCTGATTGCCTTACTCACCGAGCAGGGCGCGCGCTTTCGCGTTATGGAGCACGAGGCGGTCGGGAAATGTGAAGCGGTAAGTGAAATTCGCGGAACCGACCTGCGCCAGGGTGCAAAAGCGCTGGTGTGCAAGGTGAAGGGAAACGGCGTAAAAAAACACGTTCTGGCGATCCTCGCCGCCGATCTGCAGGCTGACCTGAGCCGGCTTGCCGGCCATTTTGGCGGACTAAAGGCTTCCCTCGCCAGCCCGGCGGAAGTCGATGCCCTGACCGCCTGCGTTTTCGGCGCTATCCCGCCCTTTAGCTTCCATCCTGACCTGGCGCTGGTTGCCGACCCGCTTTTGTTCGAGCGCTTCGACGAGATCGCGTTTAACGCCGGCCTGCTGGAGAAATCCGTGATTATGGATACTCAGGATTACCTGCGCATTGCCCGTCCTGAGCTGGTGACCTTCCATAAAGCGTAACCGTATTGGCTGGCACCCCGTCAGCCGTTTCTTTCCAGGAACAGCACGGAGGCGACGAGAATAACGGCAATAGCGAAAAACGATGAGGAGATAATTAGCGTTTCCACAAACATGTGATCGTTCATGATGGCGACCCTTTTGCGATATCTGCTTTCGTTTTAATCCGCGTAAATGACAAGGTTATGACAACGATAAAATCTTTTTGAAACTGTTCTCCGCCGCGTTTGCGCGTACAGTAAACAGGTTAATTATTCTGGCAAGGATTCCCTATGTTTGACCCTACTCTGCTTATTCTTCTGGCACTCGCCGCGCTTGGCTTTGTCAGCCATAACACCACCGTCGCCATCTCGATTCTGGTGCTTATCATTGTGCGCGTGACCCCGCTTAACACCTTTTTCCCGTGGATAGAAAAACAGGGCCTCACCATCGGGATCATCATCTTAACCATTGGGGTGATGGCGCCCATCGCCAGCGGCACGCTTCCTGCCTCAACGCTGCTGCACTCGTTCGTAAACTGGAAATCGCTGGTGGCGATCGCGGTCGGAATTTTTGTCTCGTGGCTGGGCGGTCGCGGCGTCACGCTGATGAGCAGCCAGCCCTCGCTGGTGGCGGGTCTGCTGGTGGGCACCGTTCTGGGCGTGGCGCTCTTTCGCGGCGTGCCGGTCGGCCCGCTGATTGCGGCTGGCCTTGTCTCGCTGCTTATTGGGAAGTCGTAGTCAGGCTGGCCATATAACGCGCCGGCGTCTGGCCCAGCCCCTTCTTGAACATGGTGATAAACGCGGTGGTCGAGTCATAGCCCAGCGAGTGGGCCACCTGCTGGACCGATTTCCCGCCGATCAGATGCTGAAGGGCCACAATGAGCTGTAGCTGGTGGCGCCAGCGGCGAAAGCTTAAACCGGTCTCTTTCACCACCAGCCGCGCCAGGTTGCGTTCGCTCATGGCAAAGTGGCTTGCCCACTGCGCCAGCGTCTGCCAGGCGGCGGGATCGTCCGCCATCTTCTCGCTCATCAGCCTGATTTTAGGATGAGGTGAAACGGGCAGCTGCAGATGCTCCTGACGCTGGAGCGGCAGCTCGTCAAACAGGACGTCCACCAGGCGCGATGTGGCCGCAAGAGAGAGCTGCTCACGCGTTTTTTCCGCGAGGGACAAAATCAGCTCCCGCACCAGGGGAGAGATTTTCAGGGTGCAGCAGCGGTCGGGCAAGCCTGTCGCCCCCGGTTCAATGAACAAAAAGCAGAGCTGCGCGCCCGGCGTGGCCCGGTTGCTGTGCGGCATTTGACCGGGGATCCAGACGGCATACTGGGGCGGAACCATCAGCATGGCATTTTCCACTTCGCAGGTGATCGCGCCGCCGAGAGCCAGAATCAGCTGCCCCTTACGGTGATGGTGTCGGGGAATATACTGTTCCTCCGCCACCACGCGGATGCGAAACGCGGCGGCCGCATCGTGCTGGCTATCGGGATCGTAGCCGTCCAGTCCCAGACCAATCATCAGTTTGTCCGATATTAGCGATAAACTGTCATTTTAGCCTGATTTCAACCACCGGAAAACTCGGTATTGTATGCGCTCGCTTGAACGTATGAGAACAAAATGACTACTGCTATTCGCACCTCAGGAAAACACGGCGCGCTGTTGATTGCAGGCATCCTGATGATTGCCACCACGCTTCGCGTCACCTTTACCGGGGCAGCCCCGCTGCTCGACGCTATTCGTCTTGATTATGGCTTAAGCACGGCGCAAACCGGTTTGCTAACCACCCTTCCCCTGCTGGCTTTCGCCCTCGTCTCGCCGCTCGCCGCAGGCGTTGCCCGGCGTATCGGCATGGAGCGCAGCCTGTTTATCGCCCTGCTGCTGATTTGCGCCGGGATTGCCGTTCGCTCCCTGCCCTCCGCCGCATTGCTTTTCATCGGAACGGCAGTCATCGGCTGCGGTATTGCGCTCGGGAACGTGCTGTTACCCGGATTAATTAAACGCGACTTTCCGGGCCATGTGGCGAAGCTCACCGGCGCCTACTCCCTGACGATGGGCGTCTCGGCGGCGTTTGGCTCGGCGCTGATTGTTCCTTTGGCGCAGGGGAATTCGGGCTGGCACGGCGCGCTGCTGATGCTGATGGTGTTCCCGCTGATCGCGCTGCTGCTCTGGCTGCCGCAGTGGCGACAAAAACACGTTGCGACGGTAACGGGCGCTGGCGCGCTGCACAATCGCGCGATCTGGCGCTCGGCGCTCGCCTGGCAGGTAACGCTCTTTTTGGGAATTAACTCGCTGATTTACTACGTCATCATCGGCTGGCTGCCGGCGATACTGCTTAGTCACGGCTACAGTGAAGCGCAGGCTGGCTCGGTTCACGGGCTGTTGCAGCTGGCCACGGCGGTGCCGGGGCTTGCCGTGCCGCTAATCCTCCACCGTCTGAAAGATCAGCGGGGCATTGCCGGCGCGGCGGCGCTGATGTGTGCGGTAAGCGCGGCGGGGTTATGGTTTATGCCCGATCTGGCGGTAATGTGGACGCTGGTGTTTGGCTTTGGCTCCGGGGCAACGATGATCCTCGGCCTGACGTTTATCGGCCTGCGCGCCAGCTCGGCGCACCAGGCTGCGGCGCTGTCCGGCATGGCACAATCGATCGGCTACCTGCTCGCCGCCTGCGGCCCGCCGCTGATGGGAAAAATTCACGACAGCGCGGGAGACTGGCAAATCCCGCTTCTGGGCTGCGCCCTGGCCGCCGTGATAATGGCTCTTTGCGGCGTTCTGGCCGGGCGAGATCGGGAGATTGCGCCGCGCTAAATGTAGGCCGGGCAAGCGCAGCGCCACCCGGCAAAAAAACGACGGCATTATGAATCGCGCGCCGCGCGCAGCATGGCCTGCACCAGCACCACCGGGCGCCCTTCCAGCGCAGCACGCTCGTGCTGGAACAAGGTGATCACGAAGAACGGGTGCGTAACCAGTTCCGCGGCGCGAATTTCCCCCTGGTCGTCCCAGCCCGTCACGCGCATATCACCGCTCTCCAGCGCCCGGGCAAATTCCGGCGACACGCCATAGTTGCAGTGATACCCCTCTTCAATCTCCGGCTTGCCGTACGCTTTCGCAATCAGCGTATTTTTGCGCAGCTCAACCGCATCGGTTTTTTCCACCAGCGAGCAGGTCAGCGGCGCAATCACCATGGTGCCTTCGGTATCCGTCTCGGCGTGTGCCGCATCAGCCCAGCCCAGCACATTGCGGGCATACTCAATCAGCGCATGCTGGAACCCACCGCAGGTACCAAGAAACGGAATGCTGTTTTCACGGGCGTAGCGCGCGGCGATAAAGGCCGCCCCGGTGTTTTTATAGGGGCTGGCTGGAACCAGCCAGATGGCATCGTAGCCCACCAGGTCTTCGGGGCTTGTCAGCTCCGTGGTGGCAAGCCAGTCGTAATCGGCGGTGAGGTCAAGGACGGCGGCGGCGTCGTCAATGGCCAACGGGATTGCCTGATGCGCAATAACGGCGGGATTGTAATCGCCAACCAGGGCAATGCGCAGCGTCGTTTTAACCGGGAGGTGTTCCATGAAAGGTTCCTTATGCCAGAGTATTATCAGATAACATAAGGAACCTCAGACTACCGATCTTTTGCAATTATCACAATACCTTAAATTGGGAGGGCGGAATCATGATTCAGTGCAAGCGGGTATACGAACAGGCAGACCCGGACGACGGCTATCGGGTACTGGTGGACAGGCTGTGGCCGCGCGGGGTTAAGAAAACGGACCTCGCCTATGATGAGTGGTGTAAAACGCTCACTCCCTCGAATGAATTACGCAAGGCCTTTCATAGCGAGACCCTTGATTTCGCCGCCTTCAGTCAGGCCTATCGGGAAGAGCTGGCGCAGCATGCTGATGAGGGAAGGCGACTGGCGACGCTGGCGAACGGGCAGACCGTCACCCTGCTCTTTGCTGCCAAAAACACGGAGCAAAATCACGCCCGGGTCCTGGCCGACTGGCTGCGCCGCCTGTAATCAGCCGATGGTCAGCTCATCCTGGATTTGCGGCGCGTCATCCGGGGTGAGCGGCATCAGATGTTCGGCGCGGACAAACGCAAAGCCGTGCTGGTTGTCAAAAGCGTAAACATCACCCGTCACCAGCCAGAGCGCGCGGTCGGCGGTGGCCGGTAATTGCGTCATCACGCCGTTGACCGGGTTAACGAAACGCTGGCCAGGCTGGCACAGGCCAAACAGCTCAACAGATTTACCAATATTGCGACGACCAGACGCCGTGCGGGCACCCACGATCATTGCCATGCTGCCCGGTTTTAGCTGAAACATACTTCTCTCGCGGTAACGAACGCCAGAAACTGGCTAAGATTAATCCTAAAGAGAAGTGTATCGCAGGCGCTATAGGTCTGTCACCTGGTGGGTTGCGGATGATCGCGACGATAGAGCGTCCATTCATCGATCGTTTCGCCGCCCGGTAATTTGCACTCCGTGCGTACGCCCTGCGGGCTTTGAACCGGGACCTGTTCCCCGCCTTTCTCCAGACAGTACACGGAAGCCGGGTTCGCCATACCTATAGCGTGCGGCGGTTTCGGCGCATCGGGTGGCGTGGTTTTCGCGGTGCAGGCCGCCAGGGGAAGCGCAAGCGCCAGAAGCAGAAATCTCATCTTATTGATCCTTTTGACATCGTTACAGTCTAAGGGTAACGGGTCATCGCCGCGTTCTCCATGATTTCTCCATTTTAACTGCACTTTTCAGCACTATAGTGTGGCGTGTTCTCGATATGACCAGAGAACATCATTCCGTAATCAAGATGTCTTTGCCCCGGTCTCAACAACGGGGCTTTTTTCTCTGCTGCTGCCCCCTCCCGGCATATATTAAATTTCCTGTATTCATGTTTTACTATGCCTGAAGCCTAAAAACTCAGCATAACATGCAGATGCAGACGTCTTCTGCCTGGGAGTCATTCTACGTCATGTCGGATATTATCCTCGCTCGCGTTTCAGAAACCCTTGCCACCGAGCAATCCCTTGAAAGCCTCGTTCGCCAGCTGCTGGAGATGCTGGAGATTGTCACCGACATGGAGTCGACCTACCTGACGAAGGTGGATATCGAAGCGCGGCTGCAGCATATCCTCTACGCCCGCAACAGCAAGCAGATGACAATACCCGAGGGGCTGAGCGTTCCATGGGATGAGACGCTGTGCAAGCGCGCGCTTGATAGCGATACGCTTTTCAGCAACGACGTTCCCGAGCGCTGGCCTGACTGCGAAGCGGCGAAAGCGCTCGGCATTACCAGCTACATGAGTATTCCTGTCCATCTCGCGGATGGTTCACTCTACGGAACGCTCTGCGCCACCAGCACGTCCAAAAAGCCGCTTAGCGAGCGCGGTGAACAGGTGCTGAAGCTCTTCGCCGGGCTGATTGCCCAGTCCATTCAGAAAGAGTCGCTGGTGACCCAGCTTCGCGAAGCCAATGCGGCCCTCATCGCGCACTCCTACACGGATGCGCTGACCGGTTTACCCAACCGTCGCGCCATCTTTGAGGATCTGACTACCCTCTTTTCACTGGCACGGCACCTTAAGCGAAATGCCCTCATTGCGTTCATCGATCTGGATGACTTCAAGCTGATTAACGATCGTTACGGCCACGAGGCTGGCGACCAGTTCCTGATTGAAGTGGGCAAGCGTTTGACCGAAGAGAAACAGCAGGACGATATTATTGGCCGGCTGGGCGGTGATGAGTTTCTCGTCGCGTCGCTGAGCCAGCCCCACGAGGACGGGGATAACGCGCGGATTACGCTGCTCAAAACGCGCCTCAGCGCCTGCATTGCTGGCGAATACTGGCTGGGCAGCGTTCATATTATTTATCCGGGAGCCAGTCTCGGCGTTATTGAAGTGGACCCCGCCGCAACCGATCCAGACAGCGCGTTACGCGCCGCGGACGTCGCGATGTATCAGGATAAGAAAGGAAAAAGCAAAACACGCTTTCTCACTATGGATTAACCCCGTACACTCTACGGCGTTATTGGAACCGAAACAGGTGATGGTATGAGAATAGGGATCCTCTTCCCGGTCGTGATATTTATCACGGCGGTGGTTTTTTTAGCATGGTTTTTTGTCGGCGGTTACGCGGCTCCGGGGGCATAAATGCGGAAAACAACCGTCATTATGCTGCTCGTTGCCATCGCGGCATTTGCCGGCACGCAGCTTGGCTGGTGGTAAACGCCAGGAGGTAAAAAGGCCGCCATTCGGCAGCCTTTTTCAACGCCTGTAAGCCTTAGCTTTTGATTTTTCTGTAGATAAACAGAACAACCAGCGCACCGATCACCGCCACGGCGAAACTGCCGAAGTTAAAGCCATCGACCTTGCCAAAACCGAACAGCGTACTGATCCAGCCACCAACTACCGCGCCGACAATACCCAGTATTACGGTGACGATAAACCCACCGCCATCTTTGCCCGGCATGATCCACTTCGCCAGAATACCCGCAATAAGCCCAAAGATAATCCAGGATAAAATTCCCATAACTTTCCTCTCTGTATGGTTTTTGTCATTAAATCAACGACACAAAAAAGAATAGCACAGGATTTCAGAAAGGAAATTTGTGATAGGCATCACAATGAGAGAGTGCGCAATTCTTCATCACTAAAAAATAACGTGGCACATAAACTGTGGGGTTGCATCTTTTGTTGAGAAAGATTATCTTTCTCAACACCGAATAGTTGAGTTAAACACTCGGGTATTCAGTACGACATTGCTCACATTGCTTCCAGTATTTCTTGCCCACCGTAGAGTGGGCTTTTTTTTGCTCAGACCCCAACAAACGCGTAGCGGTTACGCCCTGCCCGTTTTGCCTGATAGAGCGCCTGGTCCGCGGCAATAATGATATTCTGCTGGCTGCCCGCGATGTCGACGGCGCGCGCGGTTGAAATTCCGACGCTTACCGTCACCCGTCCGAAGGGGCTGAAAGCATGGGCGATCTCGAGCGAGAACACACTGCGAATAATCGTCTGCGCCAGGCGAATTGCCTCCTGAATATTCGTTTCCGGCAATATCAGCGCAAATTCCTCTCCGCCATATCGCGCCACAATCTGGTTATCATGGGTCAGGCTCTCCCTGAGGCTATTTCCCAGCAGCGCCAGGCAACGGTCCCCTTCCGGATGACCATAGTTATCGTTATATTTTTTGAAGTAGTCCACGTCCACGATCAGTATCGAAATCGGTGCTTCATGTGCGGCACAACGCGCGATTTCCGAGAGGATTTTTTCATCAAAAATGCGGCGGTTGTACAGCCCCGTCAAGGCATCTTCTGAGGCAATAATCTTTAGCGCCTTGTTGTCCCTTGCTTTTCGGGACAGGTCGGAATACAGGAAGTATGACGCCACGATGAGTATCGCCGTGAACACGAAAATGAGTACCGCCAGCTGAATCGCCTGCTTGCGCCAGGGTTCAAGGGCTTCATCAATGCTGACGGCCACGGTGGTAACCAGCCCGTAGCGGCTGTTTTTCTCATAGGCATAAATGCGTTCGATTTTATCAAACCGCGAAACGGAACGGGCTATCCCGGTATTTTGTACCTTGAGGTATTTCCTGAAGAGAGGTGAATCAGAAACAATCGTGCCGATATAGGTATTCTTAAAGGGATAACGGACCAGCAGAACGCCTGACTGCGTCGTTAAGCCGATGACGCCCGAGTGACCGATATTAATTTGCCCGTAGAGCGCCAGAAAATTTTCGATACCCAGCGTCACGACCACGACGCCGTTAAATGCCCCGGCGGGGGTTTCAAGGCGTCGGCTGATGGTGATAACCCATTTACCGTTGGTGCGGCTGACCACCGGCTCCCCAATAAAAATCTGCTGACTTTTATTTTCCTTGTGATAGATAAAAAACTCTCTGTCCGAACCTTTGCGTGGCCCGGTAAAACTTTCGTGCAGTGCGGTAAAGATATCTCCCCTGGCATCGTAAACAACCACATTATTAATCTGGGTAAGAAAATTATCCTGATTATTAAGCATCTGCTGAATATGGGTCGCCTGCTGCGGGGTCATACCATAAATTTCGATTATGTCGGAAACGGTAGTAATTACCATTTCACTCTGGCGCATGATCCCCTCGGTGTAGACATCGAGGGTATGGCTCAGGTTAGCGACGCCGGTATTTATTTGCTGGATTGACTGCTGTCTGGACGTGGCAATTTGGACGGCAATCGACAGCGAGATGATCAATGAGACAATAATGACGGTAATGGTTGTTGTGTAAAAAGTATTTTTCACATGCACGAGCTATTCCACCTTATCACGCCTGACATCCCTGGCTGACAACTCTTGTCACTGTAACAAAGCTCAGGATAAGAGGAAAATGAATTGCACTTAAGCATACTACAGAAGCTCGTCTTAAATTCGTTTTATAAACTTACGGTCTCCCTAGGCTTAGATAAAATGACTTTAATAAAATCGATATAGGAGACAGGCTTACCAAAATAATAACCCTGCAACAGCGTAATTTCATTACGGTTGAGATACTCCAGCTGCGCTTTTGTTTCTACGCCCTCAGCCACAATGCGTAATGAGAGTTTTTTCGCCAGATCAATGACGCAGTCCAGCAGGATCGTCGAGTCCTTTTCATCCGAAACCCGGTTCACAAAGCTTTTATCTATTTTAATATAATCAATGGCGAGCGCATTAAGGCATGACAGCCCTGAATAGCCTGTACCAAAATCATCCAGGGCGATGACAAAACCGGCGTTATGCAGCCTGTTAAGATTTTCAACCAGATGAGGATTATCGATCAGCGGTTCACGCTCGGTCACCTCAAGAACCAGCTTGACTTCTTTACCCTGAAATCCCTTGCCGAAAACGCGACAGTCACCGATAAAAGAAGGCGCATTGATGTGCCTGGCGCTGATGTTCACCCCGATATGAAACCCGTCCGGTAGCTTAGGCAAAAGCGGCTTAAGCTGCGTAACAACTTTCGCCATCAGCCCTTTGGTCAGCGGAATAATCAACCCGCTACGTTCAGCAATCGGAATAAAGACGTCCGGCGGAATAAAGCCTGACCTTGGATGCTTCCACCTTGCCAGCACTTCGACGCCGTACAACCCGCCTGTGTCCCCGTTCACGATCGGCTGGTAATAAGGCTCGATCTCTCCCTGCGTAATGGCCTTGCGCAAATCGTCTTCAAATGAGGTGCTTTTGCCCGCGTAACGGCGGATCAAAATGCCTACCGCCACCGATAGCGCAAGAATAAGCAGTATCAGGCTCCAACCCTGCTGCAGCAGCCGCGTCAGGCTAAAAAAGGCCGGTGATTGCCATACCAGACTAAAGGGGAATTGCGTTGATGAGGTAAGTGAGCCCGCCCGGGAGGCCGCTTTCCAGCTGGTCACGTCACCGTTGCGCGTAAGCACTTTTTCGCCAACCACCAGCCCCAGGTCAACGCTGTTTGATGCGTTCGCGATGACGTCCTGCAAATGCGCGTCACTGACGCTGACGATAACGCGCCCTCCCGCAATGGGCATCTGGAAGACAAGCACCGGAATGCCGTTCACCTGTCGATTACCCGTTAACAGCATTAATTTTTCCTCAGGTAACGTCTCCGGATGAATAATCAACACGCCGTTCCCGGGAAGTGAAGTACAGATGATTTTACCCTGCTGCTGGATCATGATGGCGCGCAGATGCGGTTTTAGCGCGGCTTCTGTCCCCAGCGCCAGCTGTCCACTGGGGGTACATCCTTGAGCCGCAACGCGCCTCGCCGTATTGGCCGCGCTGGCCGCTTCAGTAAGAATGTTTTCAATTTTTCGGATGCTCACCGTAGCGGCGTGGATATTACTCGCTTTCGCCATCTGCCATAGCTGCCAGTTAATAATCAGCATGCCGCCCAGAAAAAGAAACAGGGCGCTGAGAAGGGGGATCGTCACGTTGCGCACGATGTTTTCCTTAATAGAAAAAACAAGCATGGAAGATCTGGAAAAAGCGGCTTTGGCTCTCCCGGCATTGCTGCAGTAATGTAAAAAGTTTAGTTAAGATTTATCTCAAAAAACTGATACTTTCGCATGAGTTCACCCACCTGAATGTGATTACCTGCTGTGACTATCAGGCTTGTACCCTGCCCTGGCTGTGTTAAGATTTGTGAAATCAGGGAGCTGACAGGATAACTGGAAAATGAAAAAGCTCATTGCCGTTGCGATCGTTTCCACGCTTCTGGTCATCCTGTCTCTGTATGCGGTCAATGCGGTTATCATCGGCCAGCAGAAAACCAAACAGCTCGAAATATCCCGTACCCTATTACGTTATTCAGAAGACCTGTCCGAAAGCGTGGCGCTGGGCCTCAAAAGCATTACGACGCAGGGATGTGATAAAGCCAGTCTTGATAGCTACAGACAAATAAAGCTCAACAGCCTCTATTTCGGCGATATCGGCTTTATCGAAAAGGGAAAAATAGTTTGTACCGCTTTTTGGGGTAAGCTCGCGACGCCCGTAGCGCTTCCTGAAGAACTGCATAAAACGCCGAGAGGCTTTCTTCTGGCGCAGTTTTCGAAGAAAGACTTTTTCACGGGCAATGCGGCCATTTATAATAATATTATTATCTTCACCTCGCGCTATGCCTACGATAAATTCACGCCGGTTACCGCAAGCTATTCTCTGAGTGCCACCACAAAGGACTTTGGCCGGACCTTTTTTGCCGCCGCCCCTGAGCTTCAGCCGCAAAGCTGGCTGCATTCGACGCTGTTCACCCTGACTATTACACAGTGCAGCGCCTTGTGGGATTTATGCGTGATTGTTAAACATCACGATGCTGGACTGGCCTCCTTACCCCCGTTTATCTTTACGTTTCTTGCCGTCATTCTTTATTTAATCTGGCTCGCGATAACGCTATTTATCTTCCGTATTTATGAAGACCGTTTTTCACTGGAACGCACGCTGATCAAAGCCGTGTTAACCAATACCCTTAGCGTTAATTACCAGCCCATTATTCGCATTCGCGATCAAAAAATCGTGGGCGTTGAAGTTCTGTCGCGATGGCGGGACCAGAAGCACGGAGACGTCTCGCCGGAGCTGTTTATCCCATTAATTAAGAAAATTGGTCTGTATAAAAAATACTACAGCAATATTATCGGGAAATCGCTTTCAGAAATTGCCCCGCTGGCAATAAAGCATCAGCTGATCGTTTCGCTCAACGTTGGGCGCAAGGAAATCGAAGACGGTCAGTTTATTCACCTTTTGCGTCGCGAGTGTTTAGCCAACCAGCTCCCCCTCTCCCTGATGAAGGTGGAGCTTTCCGAGAAAGCCGTTTCCGCGGCGGATATCCTTGAGGGATTCTGTCAGGAGCTGACGTCGCTCGGCGTTAAAATATCAATTGATGATTTTGGCGTGCAAAATTCAAACCTCGCCCGCCTGTCGCTGCTTGAATATGATGAGATAAAAATTGATAAGTCGCTGGTGGATGGCATTAGCGAGCACTATAAGCAAAACATCTTTGTTATCTTTAGCGATGCCCTCGCGAAGCTAAACAAAACGCTTGTTTTCGAGGGCGTGGAAAATGAAATTCAATATCGCTTTATTGCTGACAGATATCCCGATGCCCTGATCCAGGGATGGTATTTCTCAAAAGCCCTTACCCGAAGCGAGCTGGCGAAGCGGCTCACCGGTGTCGCACGATAACCAGAAGCCCGGCGCGATCTTTTTTAAATTTGGCGTTTCCATTTTTTACGCAAAATCATATAGTCGTCACAATCAGACGGTAGATTACCGGGAAATACACGCTTACTTTGGTTAAAAATGTGAAATTATCCTTACTTTTCCCAATGGCTCTCTTTTTTCTGGCCGTCATTTACGTGCTGTTTATCGACCAGCCTGCTTCGCATATTCTGCGAAAAAAATGCATGTGGTCCGATAGCGTGATGCTGAGCTGTATCGCAAAGCATCAGCATAACGGTTTTTGAGGCAGGCTATTCATTTCCCCACTGATTGAGGAAATTCGCAACATCATCAATGCGACCCGCACGGATCCCGGCCTCTGCGGCCATCTCCTGCTGGGCTTCCTCGCTGATCTCCTCATTATTCGCTAAGCGGGTGAGCAGCAGCTGGAAATAGTGTGCCAGCGCGTCGCGCTCTGACTCCGCTACCTGCTCTGCGGCTTCCGTCGCGTATTCATCGGTAATGTCATAGTATTTCAGTGGGATATCGTTGTGCATAGCAGTCTCGTCTCTAGCCAGGAAGGTAACGTCACGAGTATATCGGACGCGTTACCTCAACCAAAGCGTTGCTTCAGATAAGTAACGCAAGCAGCGCTGCGAGCGCGGGTAAAGCCTGCACATACAAAATTTTCCGGCTGGCGGTGGCTGCGCCAAAGAGCCCGGCGATCAGCACGCAGGCCAGGAAGAAGATAGCCACCTGAATGCCCTTTTCGCCGAGCCAGAGGCTCCAGAGCAGGCCCGCCGCCAGAAAGCCGTTATACAGCCCCTGATTCGCCGCCAGCACGCGGGTGTCGTGCGCAAAGTCGGGACGCAGATTAAAGGCCTTGTGTCCCGTTTTGGTATTCCAGAGGAACATTTCCAGCACGAGAATGTAGAGATGGATGAGTGCAACGACAGCGATAAGGACGGTGGCTAGCATCGTGTTGTCTCCCGCAGGCAGAGGCAAAAAAAACGGGAACCCTCAGGCCCCCGCTCTTGTTTAACCCAGAGTCTGGATTACATGTTCGCGATAATCGCGTCGCCAAACTCTGAGCATTTCAGCAGCTTAGCGCCTTCCATCAGACGTTCGAAATCGTAAGTTACGGTTTTCGCGTTGATCGCGCCTTCCATACCTTTAACGATCAGGTCTGCGGCTTCGAACCATTCCATATGGCGCAGCATCATCTCTGCGGACAGGATGATAGAGCCTGGGTTTACTTTGTCCTGACCTGCGTATTTTGGTGCAGTACCGTGAGTTGCTTCGAACAGGGCGCACTCGTCGCCGATGTTCGCGCCAGGGGCGATACCGATACCGCCAACCTGTGCCGCCAGGGCGTCAGAGATGTAGTCCCCGTTCAGGTTCATACAGGCAATCACATCGTATTCGGCAGGACGCAGCAGGATCTGCTGCAGGAACGCATCGGCGATCACGTCTTTAATGACGATCTCTTTGCCGGTGTTCGGGTTCTTAATTTTCTGCCATGGACCGCCATCAATCAGCTTGCCGCCGAACTCTTCGGTCGCCAACTGGTAGCCCCAGTCTTTGAACGCGCCTTCGGTGAACTTCATGATGTTGCCTTTGTGCACCAGGGTCACTGAGTCGCGGTCGTTGGTGATCGCATATTCGATCGCCGCACGCACCAGACGCTTGGTCCCTTCTTCGGAGCACGGCTTGATGCCGATACCGCAATGCTCAGGGAAGCGAATTTTCTTCACGCCCATCTCTTCGCGCAGGAATTTAATCACTTTTTCTGCGTCTGCAGAGTCCGCTTTCCATTCGATACCCGCGTAGATGTCTTCTGAGTTTTCGCGGAAGATAACCATGTCGGTCAGTTCAGGGTGCTTAACCGGGCTTGGGGTGCCCTGATAGTAACGAACCGGACGCAGACACACGTACAGGTCCAGCTCCTGGCGCAGCGCCACGTTCAGGGAACGGATACCGCCGCCGACTGGGGTGGTCAGTGGGCCTTTAATAGCAACGCGGTAGTCGCGGATCAGGTCCAGCGTTTCGGCTGGCAGCCAGACGTCCTGGCCATAAACTTGAGTCGATTTCTCACCGGTGTAAATTTCCATCCAGGAAATTTTACGCTCGCCTTTGTAGGCTTTCTCAACAGCGGCATCAACCACTTTCAGCATTGCCGGGGTAACGTCTACACCGATACCGTCACCTTCGATGAACGGGATAATCGGATTGTGAGGAACGTTAATCTTGCCGTTTTGCAGGGTGATCTTTTTACCTTCCGCCGGAACAACTACTTTGCTTTCCATTAACCTCTCCTTCGAGCGCTTCTGGTTGTTACTGATCTTATGTTAATAAATTGTAATGAGCCCTTCGATAGTACCTGATTGTCCTGCGCCATGAAAGGTCTTCGTTATTAGGCTATAATGCGGCAATTGATAACGCCTGAAAATACCATGAAGAAAACTTCTTTTACAAAACACCGGGTTGAGCGATTCAGCTCCCGACAAGCCGCCAGACGACCGCAGGAAACCCAGCCGAAGCGGGTTATTTTATTCAATAAACCCTATGATGTTTTGCCGCAGTTTACCGATGAAGCCGGGCGCAGCACGCTGAAGGACTACATCCCTGTTCAGGGGGTTTACGCGGCCGGGCGTCTGGACCGCGACAGCGAGGGCCTGCTGGTCCTGACCAACGACGGCGCCCTACAGGCGAAGCTCACGCAGCCGGGGAAACGCACCGGCAAAATTTACTTCGTCCAGGTCGAAGGCGAGCCGGATGAAGAAGCGCTGGAAAAATTGCGCAGCGGCGTGACGCTGAACGACGGTCCCACCCTGCCCGCAGGTATTGAACGCGTGAATGAACCGGCGTGGCTGTGGCCGCGCAATCCACCGATTCGCGAACGTAAATCCATTCCGACCACCTGGCTCAAAATTACCCTTTATGAAGGCCGCAACCGTCAGGTCCGGCGCATGACCGCCCACGTCGGTTTCCCTACCCTGCGTCTGATTCGCTACGCTATGGGTAGCTACACCCTGGAAACGCTGGCAAACGGTGAATGGCGAGACGTTACCCCTTAAGGAGTCACTATGTTTAAACCTCATGTCACGGTTGCCTGCGTGGTCCACGCCCGGGGTAAATTCCTTGTTGTTGAAGAGAGCATTAACGGCAAAGCGCTGTGGAACCAGCCTGCCGGACACCTTGAAGCCAACGAGACGCTCCTGCAGGCCGCGAAACGCGAGCTGTGGGAGGAGACCGGCATTCACGCAGAGCCCCAGCACTTCATCCGCATGCACCAGTGGATCGCCCCCGATAGCACTCCGTTCCTGCGCTTCTTATTCGCCGTCGAGCTTAGCGAAACGTGCGCCACAGAGCCGCAGGATGACGATATCGACCGCTGCCTGTGGGTCACTGCCGACGAGATCCTGAACGCGCCAAACCTGCGCTCGCCGCTGGTTGCGGAAAGCATTCGCTGCTGGCAGTCCGCCGACCGCTTGCCGCTGGATGTCATCGGCGCATTTAACTGGCCGTTTACAGAGGGTGCCAATGGTGGGGGGGCGTGATAGAATACGCCGCCTTGAAGTTCAATGTCGTGAGTATTCCAATGTCAGATAGCCCAAAAAAAGTGATCGTCGGCATGTCCGGCGGTGTCGATTCCTCCGTTTCCGCCTACCTGTTGCAGCAACAGGGCTATAAGGTGGAGGGCCTGTTCATGAAGAACTGGGAGGAAGACGATGGTGAGGAATACTGCACTGCCGCAGCGGATCTCGCTGACGCGCAGGCCGTCTGCGACAAGCTCGGCATTGAACTGCACACCGTTAACTTTGCCGCAGAATACTGGGACAACGTGTTTGAACTCTTCCTTGAAGAGTACAAAGCGGGCCGCACCCCGAACCCGGATATCCTGTGCAACAAAGAGATCAAATTTAAGGCCTTCCTGGAATTCGCCGCGGAAGACCTGGGCGCTGACTACATCGCGACCGGCCACTACGTGCGTCGCGCAGACGTGAACGGCAAAAGCCAGCTGCTGCGCGGTCTGGACGGCAACAAAGATCAGAGCTACTTCCTCTACACGCTGAGCCACGAGCAAATCGCCCAGAGCCTGTTCCCGGTCGGCGAACTGGAAAAGCCGCAGGTGCGTAAAATCGCCGAAGAGCTGGGCCTGATCACCGCGAAGAAAAAAGACTCTACCGGCATCTGCTTCATCGGCGAGCGCAAATTCCGCGATTTCCTCGGCCGCTACCTGCCCGCACAGCCGGGTAAAATCGTCACCGTCGACGGTGACGAGATTGGCCAGCATCAGGGGCTGATGTACCACACCTTAGGCCAGCGTAAAGGCCTGGGCATCGGCGGCACCAAAGAAGGTAGCGAAGATCCGTGGTACGTGGTCGACAAAGACGTCGAAAACAATATTCTGGTTGTTGCTCAGGGTCACGATCATCCGCGTCTGATGTCCGTTGGCCTTATCGCGCAGCAGCTGCACTGGGTCGATCGCGAGCCGCTGAAGGGCACGCTGCGCTGCACGGTGAAAACACGCTACCGTCAGACCGATATTCCTTGCACCATTACCGCGCTCGATGACGATCGCATTGACGTGCGCTTCGACGAGCCGGTTGCCGCCGTCACGCCGGGCCAGTCTGCTGTCTTCTACAGCGGCGAAATCTGCCTGGGCGGCGGGATCATTGAACAGCGCCTGCCGCTGCCTGCTGTTTAATACGATTGCTCACATAAAGGAGACCGTGTGGCGAAGAACTACTATGACATCACCCTGGCGCTGGCGGGAATTTGCCAGTCTGCCCGTCTGGTGCAACAGCTTGCGCATCAGGGTCATTGCGACGCTGACGCCCTGCACGTTTCACTGAACAGCGTTATCGATCTCAACCCTGGTTCGACCCTGGGCGTGTTCGGCGGCAGTGAAACCAATCTTCGTCTCGGTCTTGAAACCCTGCTTGGCGTGCTTAACGCCAGCAGCCGTCAGGGATTAAACGCAGAGCTGACCCGCTACACGTTGAGCCTGATGGTGCTGGAGCGCAAGCTGAGCGCCGCAAAAGGCGCGCTCAATACCCTGGGCGATCGCATTGCCGGGCTACAGCGCCAGCTTGACCATTTTGACCTGCAGTCCGACACGCTGCTCAGCGCCATGGCCGGTATTTACGTTGACGTCATCAGCCCGCTCGGCCCGCGCATTCAGGTCACCGGCTCCCCTGCCGTGCTGCAAAGTCCACAGGTGCAGGCAAAAGTGCGTGCGTCCCTGCTGGCAGGGATCCGCGCCGCCGTGCTGTGGCACCAGGTTGGCGGTGGCCGCCTGCAGTTAATGTTTTCTCGTAATCGCCTGACCACTCAGGCAAAACAAATTCTTGCTCATTGTTAACCTCCCGGAGTTGCGAATTATGGAATTATCCTCACTGACCGCCGTATCCCCTGTCGATGGACGCTACGGCGATAAAGTCAGCGCGCTGCGCGGGATCTTCAGCGAATATGGTTTGCTGAAGTTCCGTGTTCAGGTTGAAGTACGCTGGCTGCAAAAGCTGGCCGCCCAGGCAGCAATCAAGGAAGTTCCTGCTTTTGACGAAAAGGCAAACGATTACCTTGATAAAATCGTTGCCGAATTTAGCGAACAAGACGCCGCGCGCATTAAGACCATTGAACGCACCACCAACCACGACGTGAAGGCGGTTGAGTATTTCCTGAAAGAAAAAGTGGAAAGCGTCCCTGCCCTGCACGCCGTGTCTGAGTTCATTCACTTCGCCTGTACCTCTGAAGATATCAACAACCTGTCTCATGCGCTGATGCTCTCTACCGCGCGCAAAGAGGTGGTGCTGCCTTACTGGCGTAAAATCATCGACGCGGTGAAAGCGCTGTCCGTGGAATACCGCGACATTCCGCTGCTTTCCCGTACTCATGGCCAGCCAGCCACCCCTTCCACCATGGGGAAAGAGATGGCGAACGTCGCGTACCGCATGGAGCGCCAGTACCGTCAGCTGGAGCAGGTTGAAATTCTCGGCAAAATCAACGGCGCGGTCGGTAACTATAACGCCCACATCGCCGCCTATCCGGAAGTGGACTGGCACCAGTTCAGCGAAGAGTTCGTGACCTCGCTGGGCATTCAGTGGAACCCGTACACCACCCAGATCGAACCGCACGACTATATCGCCGAGCTGTTTGACTGCATCGCGCGCTTCAACACCATCCTGATCGACTTCGATCGTGACGTGTGGGGCTACATCGCCCTGAACCACTTCAAGCAGAAAACCATCGCCGGTGAAATCGGCTCTTCCACCATGCCGCACAAGGTGAACCCCATCGACTTCGAAAACTCCGAAGGCAACCTGGGCCTGGCCAACGCCGTGCTGCAGCATATGGCGAGCAAACTGCCGGTATCCCGCTGGCAGCGCGACCTGACCGACTCCACCGTGCTGCGCAACCTGGGCGTGGGCATTGGCTACGCGCTGATTGCGTACCAGTCCACCCTGAAAGGCGTGAGCAAGCTGGAAGTGAACCGCGACCGTCTGCTGGACGAGCTGGATCACAACTGGGAAGTGCTGGCGGAGCCGATCCAGACCGTGATGCGCCGTTACGGCATCGAAAAACCGTACGAAAAGCTGAAAGAACTGACCCGCGGCAAGCGCGTTGACGCCGAAGGCATGAAGCAGTTTATCGACGGTCTGGCGCTGCCGGAAGAAGAGAAAACCCGCCTGAAGGCGATGACCCCGGCGAACTACATTGGCCGCGCCATCACTATGGTCGACGAGCTGAAATAACGCCCCTCTCCCCCTTTTCGCCCGAAAAGGGGGATGCTTTTTCCCGGTTTACTCAATGTTTATCCCCACAACAACATAATCAGCGTTAAACTATTCATACCAATTATTTAGGGAGAAGAGATGATGCGCGTACTGGTTGTTGAGGATAACGCATTGCTACGCCATCACCTGAAGGTTCAGCTTCAGGAGATGGGACATCAGGTGGACGATGCTGAAGATGCAAAAGAAGCCGATTATTATCTCAATGAACACCTGCCGGATATCGCCATTGTCGATTTAGGGTTGCCTGACGAAGACGGTCTGTCGTTAATTCGCCGCTGGCGCAGCCACGATGTCTCCCTGCCGGTACTGGTGCTGACCGCCCGTGAAGGCTGGCAGGATAAGGTTGAGGTGCTCAGCGCGGGTGCAGATGATTACGTCACCAAGCCGTTTCATATTGAAGAGGTGGCGGCACGCATGCAGGCGCTATTACGCCGCAACAGCGGGCTGGCGTCACAGGTTATTTCCATCCCGCCTTTCCAGGTCGACCTCTCCCGCCGGGAATTATCCATCAATGATGAAGTGATCAAGCTCACCGCCTTCGAATACACCATCATGGAGACGCTGATCCGTAACAATGGCAAAGTGGTGAGTAAAGATTCCTTAATGCTCCAGCTTTATCCCGATGCGGAGCTGCGCGAGAGCCATACCATTGACGTGCTGATGGGCCGCTTGCGCAAGAAAATTCAGGCGCAGTATCCGCAGGATGTGATTACCACCGTCCGTGGCCAGGGCTACCTGTTCGAATTACGCTAAATGAGACGGATCCTGCGCCATATTCTGCCCCTTTCGCTGCGGGTACGTTTTCTGCTGGCAACGGCCGCCGTGGTGCTGGTGCTGTCGCTTTCCTACGGCATGGTCGCCCTGGTGGGCTACAGCGTCAGCTTTGATAAAACCACCTTCCGGCTGCTGCGTGGCGAAAGCAATCTGTTTTATACCCTGGCGAAGTGGGAAAACAACCGCATCACCGTCGAAATGCCGGAAAACCTCAACCAGCAAAGCCCCACGCTGGCCCTGATCTATGACGAGAAGGGTAAGTTACTGTGGGCGCAGCGTGACATCCCGTGGCTGGTTAAAAGTATTCGTCCTGAATGGCTTAAAACCAACGGTTTTCATGAAATTGAAGCCGACCTCAACACCACCAGCTCGCTGATACGTGAAGATCGCTCCCTGCAGCAAAAGCTGAACGAGATCCGCGCGGATGATGCCGAAACGGAGATGACGCACTCCGTTGCAATTAACCTCTACCCGGCGACGCTGAACATGCCTCAGCTAACCATCGTGGTGATCGACACCATTCCGGTCGAGCTCAAGCGTTCTTATATGGTCTGGAGCTGGTTCATCTACGTTCTGGCTGCGAATCTCCTGCTGGTGATCCCACTGCTGTGGGTGGCGGCATGGTGGAGCTTGCGCCCCATTGAATCACTGGCGAAAGAGGTGCGTGAGCTGGAAGAACATCATCGCGAGAAGCTGAATCCGGAAACGACCCGCGAGCTCACCAGCCTGGTGCGTAACCTCAATCGCCTGCTGAAAAGCGAACGCGAACGCTATGATAAGTACCGTACCACCCTTACCGACCTGACCCACAGCCTGAAAACCCCGCTGGCCGTCATGCAAAGCACCCTGCGTTCAATGCGCAGTTCAAAGCTGAGCGTCGATGATGCCGAGCCGGTGATGCTGGAACAGATCAGCCGCATTTCGCAGCAAATTGGCTATTACCTGCACCGCGCCAGCATGCGTTCCGGCAGCGCCCTGCTGAGCCGCGAGCTGCACCCGGTCGCCCCGCTTCTGGATAACCTCACATCCGCCCTCAACAAGGTGTATCAGCGTAAAGGGGTGAACATTAGCCTCGATATCTCGCCCGAGATAAGCTTTGTCGGGGAAAAAAATGACTTCATGGAAGTGATGGGCAACATGCTGGACAACGCCTGCAAATACTGTCTGGAGTTCGTGGAAGTGTCCGCGCGTCAGACGGAAAATGAACTGCACATCATCGTTGAGGATGATGGTCCGGGGATCCCGCGCAACAAGCGTGACGTGGTGTTCGATCGCGGTCAGCGCGCCGATACGCTACGCCCAGGCCAGGGCGTAGGTTTAGCCGTTGCCCGCGAGATTGTTGACCAGTACGACGGAAAAATCGAAACCAGCGAAAGCTTGCTGGGCGGCGCCCGGATGGAGGTCATTTTCGGTCGCCAGCAGCCCACATCGAACGATAGTTAACCCGTTATGTGAAAAATGCGAGGATCTCGCAGCCGGGGGCCTGAGCTTCCGTTATAATCCGAGTCAGTAAGAACCTGCGGAATAAATAAATATGGATTATCACTTAACGCTTAACTGGCCCGAGTTTATTGAACGTTACTGGCAAAAACGCCCGGTGGTTCTGAAACGCGGGTTCAGCAATTTTGTCGACCCCATCTCCCCTGACGAACTGGCCGGTCTGGCCATGGAAAACGAAGTCGACAGCCGCCTGGTCAGCCACCAGGACGGGAAATGGCAGGTTAGCCACGGTCCTTTCGAAAGCTACGATCACCTTGGTGAAAACAACTGGTCTCTGCTGGTGCAGGCGGTCAACCACTGGCACGAGCCAACGGCCGCCTTAATGCGCCCGTTCCGCGCCCTGCCCGACTGGCGCATGGACGATCTGATGATCTCCTTCTCCGTGCCGGGCGGTGGCGTGGGTCCGCACCTGGACCAGTACGACGTGTTTATTATTCAGGGAACGGGTCGCCGCCGCTGGCGCGTGGGCGAAAAAGTGCCCATGAAGCAGCACTGCCCGCATCCGGATCTGCTTCAGGTCGATCCGTTCGAAGGCATTATCGACGAAGAGCTGGAGCCGGGTGATATTCTCTACATTCCGCCGGGGTTCCCGCACGAGGGTTACTCCCTGGAAAACTCACTTAACTACTCCGTCGGGTTCCGTGCGCCAAGCGGCCGCGAGATGATCAGCGGATTTGCCGACTATGTTCTGCAACGCGAGCTGGGCAGCTATCGTTACAGCGATCCTGACGTGCCTGCCCGCGAGCATCCGGCCGATATTCTGCCAGCGGAGCTGGACAAGCTGCGCGGCATGATGCTGGATCTAATCAACGAACCGGAGCACTTCAAACAGTGGTTTGGCGAGTTTATCAGCCAGTCTCGTCATGAGCTGGACGTTGCGCCGCCGGAACCGCCTTATCAGGCTGACGAGATTTATGATGCCCTTCAGCAGGGCGACAAGCTGACGCGTCTGGGCGGGTTGCGCGTACTGCGCATCGGCGAGGAGGTGTTCGTTAACGGCGAGAAGCTTGACTCTCCGCACCGTCCGGCGCTGGAGGCCATTGCCAGCCATCTGGTGTTGACTGCCGACACCTTTGGCGATGCGCTGGAAGATCCGTCCTTCCTCGCAATGCTGGCCGCGCTGGTCAACAGCGGGTACTGGTTCTTTGAGGACTGAGTCTCTGTAATGCCCGGTGGCGCTCCGCTTACCGGGCCTACGATCCGAATGTAGGCCGGGTAAGGCGTAGCCGCCACCCGGCTTTTCACTTCCGCTCACCCGCCGCAAAATCCTCGATCTCGCCGGCCCAATCCACCGGATACAATCCCTCCTGCACGTCCCGATGAAACGTTGAAAACGGCCAGTCGATGACTTTACCCACATAGCCGTGCTTCAGCGGATTGATGTAAATGTAATCCACATGCCGCCGGTAGTCCTCTTCGTTACGGATAGTGTGTTCCCAGAATCGTGGTTGCCAGATATGGCGCATGTCGATGTTGCGGCTGAACGTCTTTTTGATATCCCGCCAGCGAGCAGAAAAATCACTGTCTCCTTCCGGTAGGGTCCAGATACAGTGCATGTGTTCAGGCAGAATAACCCACGCGTTGATGGTGAAGGGCTTCGCACGCTTAACCGTTGAGACGGCGGAACGCAGGCTATCGATATGACGGGTAAGCAAATCGCTCTGACGATTTTGCAGGTTGACGGTGAAGAACCAGGTTCCACCGGGGACGTAATGGCGACGGTAGTTTGACATGGGCACTCCTTGCCTTTCTGCCCGGTGGCGCTACGCTTACCGGGCGTTTTTTTACCGCTTCGCGGTCAACTCCGCGATCCGCACAATCACCTTCACCGCTTTTTCCATCCCTTCCAGCGTCACAAACTCATGCTTGCCGTGGTAGTTATAGCCACCGGTAAACAGGTTCGGGCACGGCAATCCCATAAACGACAGCTGAGAACCGTCGGTACCGCCGCGAATCGGCTTCAGCTGCGGTTCAATATCACAGTCGCGCATCGCCTGCTGGGCGATATCGAGAATATGCGGATGCGCCATCACCTTCTCGCGCATATTGTAATAGCTGTCTTCAATGATCAGCTCAATATAGCAATCAGGGTGTAATCCTTTACCCACCTTCTTCGCGATCTCCATCATCTTACGCTTGCGCGCCTCGAAGGCCTTACGGTCGAAATCGCGGATGATGTAGTGCATCTGCGCGCTGTCCACGGTGCCCTTGATGCTGGTCAGGTGATAAAAACCTTCATATCCCTCGGTCTGTTCGGGGCTCTCTTCCGCCGGGACTTCCGCGTGAATGCGGGATGCCAGCGACAGCGCGTTCACCATCACGCCTTTCGCCGAGCCGGGGTGAACGTTGTTGCCGACAATTTTGATGGTCACCGACGCCGCGTTAAAGTTTTCATACTCCAGCTCACCGACGCCGCCACCGTCAACGGTGTAGGCCCACTGCGCGTTAAAGGCTTCCACGTCGAAATGCTTCGCCCCCTTGCCCACCTCTTCGTCCGGCGTAAAGGCCACGCGGATATCCCCGTGCGGGATATTTTTCTCTTTCAGCACCGCCAGCGCCGTCACGATCTCCGCGATGCCCGCCTTGTCATCCGCCCCCAGCAGCGTTTTCCCGTCTGTGGTGATCAGCGTCTGGCCGAGCAGCTGGTGCAGCACCGGGAACATCACCGGCGAAAGCACTTCGTCGCCAATGCCCAGCGCAATGTCGCCGCCGCGGTAGTTTTCCACAATCTGCGGGTTCACGTTTTTACCGCTAAAATCCGGAGAGGTGTCGACATGGGAGATAAAGCCAATCGCCGGAATGTCGCCCTGGACATTCGCCGGCAGCGTTGCCATCACAGTGCCTTTTTCGCTTAGCGTGACGTTGACCAGCCCCATGGCGTCAAGCTGCTCTTTAAGCAGGTTTAATAGCTTCCACTGGCCTTCGGTGCTCGGCACCTGGCGAACACCCGGCTTAGATTGGGTATCCAGCGAAACGTACTGTAAAAAACGCTCAAGTAATTTATCCATGCAGTCACCCTCACTTTTCGTGACAACATTATCAATAAGCATCAAAACGCAAATATTGCGTCAGGTCACTTTTATCCCGCAAACGAGAATATTTTCCGTTTATATCGTTATGCGTTAATAAATGTAGCTTATGAATCAGTGACAAGGATTGGCGATTCCGGGGGATTGCCGTAGAATGTCCGCCCTCATTACGAGTCACCAAGGTGGTTACACACAAACCCCGCTTCAGTCTGCTGCCTGAGGCGTCTATATGGGACAGCGCAAAAATTGAATACACAATCCCGTTCACGTTCGCCGCTGGTGCAACTGGAACGAATTCGTAAACGTTTTGATGGTAAAGACGTTATTTCTGACCTCACTCTCACCATCAATGACGGTGAGTTTCTGACGCTGCTTGGCCCCTCCGGCTGCGGCAAAACAACCGTACTGCGCCTTATCGCCGGGCTGGAAAGCGTCGATAATGGCCACATCCATCTTGAGAATCAGGACATTACCCAGGTTCCTGCCGAAGATCGCCACGTCAATACCGTCTTTCAGAGCTATGCCCTCTTCCCGCACATGACCGTGTTTGAAAACGTGGCGTTTGGCCTGCGGATGCAAAAAACCCCGGCAAGCGAGATCGAGCCGCGCGTTACCGAAGCCCTGCGCATGGTGCAGCTTGAGACGTTTGCCCAGCGAAAACCCCACCAGCTTTCCGGCGGCCAGCAGCAGCGCGTGGCTATCGCCCGCGCCGTGGTCAACAAGCCGCGTCTGCTCCTGCTGGATGAATCCCTCTCCGCGCTCGACTATAAGCTGCGCAAACAGATGCAGAACGAGCTCAAAGCCCTGCAGCGCAAGCTTGGCATTACCTTTGTCTTCGTCACCCACGATCAGGAAGAAGCCCTGACCATGTCCGACCGCATCGTGGTGATGCGCGACGGCAAAATCGAGCAGGACGGCACGCCGCGTGAAATCTACGAAGAGCCGAAAAACCTGTTTGTCGCCAGCTTCATTGGCGAGATCAATATCTTCGACGCCACGGTGATCGAACGTCTGGACGACCAGCGCGTGCGCGCCAGCGTCGAAGGACGCGAGTGCAATATCACCGTCAATTTCCCCGTCGAAAAGGGGCAAAAGCTCAACGTTCTGCTGCGTCCGGAAGACCTGCGGGTTGATGAAATCCACGGCAGTACCGAGGCCGAAGGGTTAATCGGCTATATCCGCGAGCGCAACTATAAAGGGATGACGCTGGAGTCTGTCGTCGAGCTGGAGAACGGCAAAACGGTGATGGTCAGCGAATTCTTTAACGAAGACGACCCTGACTTCGACCACTCTCTCGACCAGAAAATGGTTATCAACTGGGTAGAAAGCTGGGAGGTTGTGCTGGCTGATGAAGAACACAAGTAAGTTCCAGAATGTGGTGATTGCCACGATCGTCGGTTGGCTTGTGCTGTTCGTCTTTTTACCCAACCTGATAATTATCGCCACCAGCTTCCTGACCCGCGACGATGCAAACTTCGTTTCGCTGGTCTTTACGCTGGACAACTACGCGCGCCTGCTCGATCCGCTCTATTTCGACGTGCTGCTGCACTCGCTCAATATGGCGCTGATTGCTACCGTCGCCTGCCTGGTGCTCGGTTATCCTTTCGCCTGGTTCCTCGCTGGCCTGCAGCAAAAGGTGCGTCCCCTGCTGCTGTTTTTACTGATTGTTCCCTTCTGGACCAACTCGCTCATCCGTATTTATGGCCTGAAGATCTTCCTCAGCACCAAGGGCTATCTCAACGCGTTTCTGCTGTGGCTAGGGGTAATTGATACGCCGATCCGCATCATGTTCACCCCGAGCGCGGTGATTGTGGGTCTGGTCTATATCCTGCTGCCGTTTATGGTGATGCCGCTCTACTCCAGCATTGAGAAGCTGGATAAACCGCTGCTGGAAGCGGCAAAAGATCTGGGCGCCAGCAGGCTGCAGACGTTTATCCGCATCATTATTCCGCTGACGATGCCGGGCATTATCGCGGGCTGTCTGCTGGTGATGCTCCCGGCGATGGGACTGTTCTACGTTTCTGACCTGATGGGCGGGGCGAAAAACCTGCTGATCGGTAACGTGATCAAGAGTCAGTTCCTTAACATCCGGGACTGGCCGTTCGGGTCCGCGACCAGCATTACGCTGACGGTGGTCATGGGGCTGATGCTGCTGGTCTACTGGCGCGCCTCACGCTTGCTGAATAAAAAGGTGGAACTCGAATGATCGGTCGACTGCTTCGCGGCGGTTTTATGACCGCCATTTACGCCTATCTGTATATTCCGATTATCATTTTGATCGTGAACTCGTTTAACAGCTCGCGGTTCGGGATCAGCTGGCAGGGCTTTACCACCGACTGGTACAGCCTGCTGATGAACAACGACAGCCTGCTGCAGGCGGCGCAGCACTCGCTGACGATGGCGATCTTCTCCGCCACCTTCGCCACGCTGATTGGCTCGCTCACCGCCGTGGCGCTGTATCGTTACCGCTTTCGCGGCAAGCCGTTCGTTAGCGGCATGCTGTTTGTGGTGATGATGTCGCCGGACATCGTGATGGCAATTTCGCTGCTGGTGCTGTTTATGCTGCTGGGCGTTCAGTTGGGCTTCTGGTCGCTGCTGTTTTCCCATATCACCTTCTGCCTGCCGTTTGTGGTGGTCACCGTCTTCGCGCGCCTGAAAGGATTCGACGTGCGCATGCTGGAGGCGGCAAAAGATCTGGGCGCCAGCGAGATGACGATCCTGCGCAAAATCATCCTGCCGCTGGCGATGCCCGCCGTGGCGGCCGGATGGCTGCTGAGCTTCACCCTGTCGATGGACGACGTGGTCGTGTCCTCCTTCGTCACCGGACCGAGTTATGAAATTCTGCCGTTGAAGATCTATTCGATGGTGAAAGTCGGCGTTTCACCCGAGGTGAACGCGCTGGCGACCATTCTGCTGATGCTGTCGCTGATTCTGGTGATCGCCAGCCAGGTTATTGCTCGTGATAAAACAAAATCTCAGGGGACAATGAAATGAAAAAAATACTCGCCGCTGCGGCGCTGGTGCTCGGCATGGGTGCCGCGCACGCTGATGACGGTAAAACGCTCTACTTCTACAACTGGACCGAATACGTGCCGCCAGGTCTGCTTGAACAGTTCACCAGGGAGACGGGCATCAAGGTGATCTACTCGACCTACGAGTCGAATGAAACCATGTACGCCAAGCTGAAAACCTACAAGGACGGCGCGTACGATCTGGTCGTTCCCTCTACCTACTTTGTCGACAAAATGCGCAAAGAGGGCATGATCCAGAAGATCGATAAAACGAAGCTGAGCAATTTTTCAAACCTCGATCCGGAGATGCTCAACAAGCCGTTCGACCCGAATAACGACTACTCCATCCCGTATATCTGGGGTGCGACCGCGATTGGCGTCAATAGCGATGCCGTCGATCCGAAATCGGTGACAGGCTGGGCCGACCTGTGGAAACCCGAATATAAAAGTAGCCTGCTGTTGACCGACGACGCGCGTGAAGTGTTCCAGGTGGCGCTGCGCAAGCTGGGCTACTCGGGCAACACGACGGATCCTAAAGAGATCGAAGCGGCGTATAACGAGCTGAAGAAGCTGATGCCTAACGTGGCGGCCTTCAACTCGGACAACCCGGCAAACCCGTACATGGAAGGCGAAGTGAATCTGGGGATGGTGTGGAATGGCTCGGCGTACGTTGCCCGCCAGGCCGGTACGCCGCTTAAGGTGGTCTGGCCGAAGGAAGGCGGGATCTTCTGGATGGATAGCCTGTCGATTCCGGCCAACGCGAAAAACGTGGATGGCGCCCTGAAGCTGATCAACTTCCTGCTGCGCCCTGACGTGGCGAAACAGGTTGCCGAGACGATTGGCTACCCGACGCCAAACCTCGCCGCACGCAAGCTGCTGAAGCCTGAAGTGGCCAACGATAAAACGCTCTACCCGGATGCCGAAACCATCAGCAAAGGGGAATGGCAGAACGATGTCGGTGACGCCAGCCGCCTCTACGAAGAGTATTACCAGAAATTAAAAGCGGGCCGATAAACGGTATCGCGTTCTTCCCCACGCCGCCCGCGCGGCGTGGGGAAGGATCAGCTGACCGCATTCTCCCCTGCCCAGATGGTCGCCTTTCTCATCGCCTCAACCACCTCTTCATCCGACAGGCCCAGCGCCTGACGAACCCTGTCCGCCTCGTCCCACTGCTGCTGTTCATAGTATCGGCACAGGCTCACCATATCGGCTAGCCGCCCCTCCTGATGGCACAGCGCGTTGCTCACGCTCTGCGGCACCGCAATTTGCTTCATCAACTCGGCCATCGGCAGCTCAAGGAGGGTATCGAGCAGTGAAAACAGGCCGCACATGAAGGCATTTTCAGCCAGCGCCGGTTCTTTCATGGTCTGTGCGATCAGCTCGCAGAACTTGCCGCGCATCATACTCAACGGGTAGAGCTCGCTCACGGTGTCGTTGCCCGCGCTGGCGAGAACCACGACGGCAACGAAGCGTCTCAGCTGATTTTCCCCGAGGTATCGGAGCACTTCACTCAGGGTCAACTTGCTGAAGTTGCAGGCACCGATATGTTTAAAAGCGGTGTGTTTCATGTAGCGCATGATTTTATATGACAGCGTAAGATCGCTTTTAATCAACGACTCGACGATCCGGAAATCAGGCTTATTGCGTCCGACCTCCATTTGCAGCCGAAAAATCGCCAGCTGATTTTGCGATAGCCGTTTATATTTAATGACCTCTGGACGGCAGAAAAAATAGCCCTGAAACAGCGAGAATCCCTCTTCCCTGTACTGGTTGAATTCCTCTTTAGTCTCAATTTTTTCAGCGAGATATTTAATATGCCCGGTCAGATGTTTATGCTCTTTCAGATACGCTTTAATTTGCGCTAAGGTATAATTTCTGACGTCGAATTTCAGTATCGAAATATAGGGTAAAAAAGCATCCCATTCTGGAGCAAGGGTGAAATCATCAAGCGCAAATTGATAACCGAGCGCATTCATCTCCCTGACGGCCTGCAGCAGTTCCGCCCCAGGCACCGCGTCTTCAAGGATCTCAATGACCACGCTCTCTTTATCCAGCGCTTCTCCGCTGCGGTCTATGACCATCCGGGACGGGAAATTAATAAACGACGTATGCGACCCGGCAATGCGCTGGGACGGCACGCATAAAAACTGATCGGATATCATTCTGGACGTGGCATATTCCGCCGACACATCCGGAAATCGGTTTGTCATCCCATCCCGGAAGAGCAGCTCATAGGCCACCGTCTTCATCTCAGGGTTAAAAATGGGTTGTCGCGCAATAAATCCGTACATATCCCATCCTCCTCTACCACTTTATATTTATTAGCATCCTCTTTCTACACGACGATAACGAGTATTATCGAGCACTATTTTGATTGGATGCACAAAATAAAAGCATCCACACTAATTAACGGGATTTATATGTTCAGAATTTAAATTAAATAGACCTGGCGATCTACAGAAAGCGGAAAAAATATCCGATAAGGAATAGGTGCCTGCCCGACAGGCACAATATTACGGGAGAAGAGAATGAGAGACGCCATGGTCCGAGGACCGAAAATAAGAGTCAAGACGTTGATGCTATTGTCCATTTTCCTCACCGTGACGGTGGGTTTTACGGCAACGATCGGGTTTATGATGTGGCAGTGGATGGCGCAGCAGGAGGTGCTGGCCAAAAAACATATCCGCCAGATAGCCGAGGTGCAATCGCTACAGGTCAGCAAACAGCTGGATTCCGCCCTGACGGCCGCCCGGGATATGGGTAATAGCGCCCTGGCGCTGCGCGAGGCGGGCGTGGCCGATCGCCAGAGCCTGAACCAGCTGCTCATCCACTATCTGTTGGCGCATCCTCAGTTTCTCTCTATGTCGATGGCCTTTGAGCCCAACGCGTTTGACGATAAAGATGCCGCCTTTGCCGGTCAGAGCGGTGAAGATCCTGCCGGACGCTATGCCCGCTATGTCGACCGCGATGCCTCTGGTAAACCCGCCCTGCACCTGCTGACGGACCTCGAAACGCCCGGCAGCGGCGATTACTATCTGCTGCCGAAACAGCGGCAAAAAGAGGTGATCATCGAGCCCTATATTTATCCCTACAACGGCGTGGACGTGATGCTTACCTCTATTGCCGCCCCCATCATGCGGGACGGTCAGTTTCTGGGCTCGGTCACCTCTGACTTCTCGCTCGCCACGCTGCAATCGACGATCGGCGCGATTAAACCGTGGAACGGCACGGGCTACGCTCTGCTCCTCTCGGCGGGCAATAGCGTGGTGTCCAGTCCGGACAAGCGCGCCGCAGGCAAGCCTTACGCCGGTCAGATTACCGGTCATGAGGTCACTCGGGTCGACGATCCGCTCCTGAAGGAAGAGGCGTTTATCACCTGGCAGGACATTGCCGTCGGGAATAGCCAGACGCCGTGGAAACTCGCCATTATCACTCCGGTGAGCGAAGTGATGGCTGAAGCGCGCGCATTTTTACTGAAAGCCGTCGTCCTGATGGCGTTAAGCATCGTCGCTGTTAGCATGGTGATGGCGCAGATCTTTACCCGCAAAGTTGACCGCCCTGTCGGGGGTGAACCTTCTGAAGCCGCCGGTATCGCCCTGGCCGTTGCGCGGGGAGAGTTGAACAACATCATCCCGGTGCGTTCCGGGGATACCCGCAGCATTTTTTATGCCCTGCACACCATGCAGACGCAGCTCAAGCGCATCGTCGGCAACATCAGCGAAGCCAGCCATTCCGTGCACGGCGGCACCAGCGAAATTTCGGCGGGTAACCTTGACCTCGCCTCGCGTACCGAAGAACAGGCGGCGGCGATTGTTGAAACGGCAGCCAGCATGGAAGAGATTTCGGTTACGGTGAAGAACAATGCCGACAACGCCCACAAGGCGACCACGCTGACCGATCGCGCCGCGAGCCTTGCCGGGCATGGCGAAACGCTGGTGAACGACGTGGTCGTGGTGATTGGGGAGATTGACGAGAGCGCGCGCAAGATCGGTGAGATTAACAGCATCGTCGACGGCATCGCCTTCCAGACCAATATTCTGGCGCTGAATGCGGCCGTTGAAGCCGCGCGAGCTGGCGAACAGGGGCGCGGCTTCGCGGTCGTTGCAGGTGAAGTTCGTAACCTTGCCCAGCGAAGCGCTAACGCGGCAAAAGAGATCTCTCAGCTGATTGCCGAGTCCTCAGGCCGAGTAAGCAAAGGCGTTGCGCTGGTCAATGAAACCGGCGTGATGATGAAACAGGTCATTGAAGCCGTGTCGCACGTGCATCTGGTCATTAACGACATCGTTCAGGCGCTGGACGAGCAGAATCGGGGGATTAGCCAGGTCAGCACCGCCGTTAATCAGATGGACAGCACCACCCAGCAGAACGCCTCTCTGGTTCAGCAGATCTCTGCCGCAGCGCTCTCGCTGGACGAGCAGGCTAAATCGCTGGAGAAGACGCTGGCGTTCTTCCATTCATAAATAAGCAGGCACCCGCTGGACGGGTGCCTTTTCACGCGATTGGCGCTACAGCCCTTTCAGCAGCTTGTCGACAAACGCCGGGACGACCGTACTTGCCAGCCCGTAGTGTTTCTCTTCAAACTCGCTGCCCACCTGGCTTGGCTCAAGATTGAGTTCTACCGTATGCGCGCCGTGCAGTCGCGCTTCATGGACAAACCCGGCCGCCGGGTAAACGTGGCCGGATGTGCCGATGGCGATAAACACGTCCGCCATCGCCAGCGCGCTGTAGATCTCATCCATGCCCAGCGGCATTTCGCCGAACCAGACCACGTGCGGACGCAGGCGCGACGGGAACTGGCAGCAGTGGCACTTATCCTCTGGCAGCACGTCCTCTTTCCAGTCCAGCACCTGACCGCTCCAGGCGCAGCGAACCTTGAGCAGCTCGCCGTGCATGTGGATGATGTTCTTGTTACCGGCCCGCTCGTGCAGGTTGTCAATATTCTGCGTCACCAGCAGGAAGCGATCGCCGAGCGCCTCTTCCAGCTTCGCCAGAGCCAGATGCGCCGCATTGGGCGCAATCTCAGGCTGGAGCAGCTGACGGCGGCGGGCGTTGTAAAACGCCTGCACGAGATCCGGGTCGCGGGCAAAGCCTTCCGGCGTGGCCACATCCTCCACGCGGTGCTCTTCCCATAGCCCGTCCGCCGCGCGGAAGGTTCGAATTCCTGACTCGGCGGAAATCCCCGCCCCGGTCAGCACCACCACTCTGGGTTTATCCATCGCTTCTGGCATGATTCTGTCTCTGAAAAAGATCCGCTGGCGCAGACGCTCGCGCAAGCGGCGTTTGTTTTTGCGAAAACGGCTGAGTCGACCCTGGCGACGCGACAGCATAGAAACCTCGTAAACTAATCGGTGAGATGAAGGAATGCGGCTCCGCGCATGCCTCCTGCGTCCCCGTGTCGCGCGCGTTCAATACGCGGCACGCGGGCAACCGGCAATAAGTGTCGGGGCAAACGCCCGGACAATCGTTCCGTAATCGCGGTAAAGTTTGAGAGCCCTCCCCCGATCGCCAGCAGATCCGGGTCGACGATGGTGAGAATATTGCCCAGACACACCGCCAGCAGATCCAGATAGCGCTCGACGTGCTCGCGCGCCTGCGCATCCCCCTGCTCCCACAGGGTAATGATTTGAGGGGCCTCAAGTTTCTGATGATAGAAGTGTTCGTAAAGCCATGCAAACCCGCGGCCGGAGAGGTAGTTCTCAATACAGCCGTGCTGGCCGCAGCCGCAGCGGGTCAGCGGGAAATCACGTCCTACCACCTCGAGGGCGTCCACCGGCAGGCGGATATGGCCAAACTCGCCGGTGATGTAGCTGAGCCCGGTAATAGGCTTACCGTTGATCACAATTCCCCCGCCGACGCCGGTGCCGAGGATCAGTCCCATCACCAATGGATACTGACGGAATTCATCATCCCAGGCCTCGGAGAGCGCAAAGCAGTTGGCATCGTTATCTAAACGCACGTCGCGTTCAAGGAGGGCGGAGAGATCGGCGCGCAGCGGCTTGCCGCTGGCGGCAGGTACGTTGGCGGCGTACAGCGTGCCGTCGTCGGTTTCGGGCATCCCCGGAATACCGATGCCGACGCTGCCTTTCACGCCAAAGCGTTCATCCGCCTGCGCCACCATCGCGGCAATGGCGGTTAAAAATTCGTCGTAGCTTTCGCGCGGCGTAGGAACGCGAGTTTCCCACTGCAGCTTGAGGTCTTTATCAAACACGCCGAGCGCAATCTTGGTGCCGCCAATATCAAATCCATAATACATAGTGCATTCCTCTTTTGACCTGGCGGCCCGAAAGCCGCTAGATCATGACGTAATTACTGGCCACTTAATACCCTCGCCGGATCGATTCGGCTTGCGCGACGCGCCGGATACCAGCTTGCCAGCAGACTCAGTAAAAGTGCTGTAACCAGCACATAAAAAACATCCAGCCAGTGCAGCTCAGACGGCAGGAAGTCAATAAAATAGATATCACCCGACAGGAACTGGTGACCAATAAGCTTTTCAATCCCGTTGATGATGGGGGTCAGCTGCAGGGAAACCACCACGCCGATCGCCACGCCGCACAGGCTGCCGAAAAGGCCCGCCAGCAAACCGTACCAGACGAAGATGGCGCGAATAAGACCGTCTTTTGCTCCGAGGGTACGCAGCACGGCGATGTCGCCGCTCTTGTCCTTGACCGCCATCACCAGCGTCGAGACGATATTAAAGCACGCGACGCCAATGACCAGCACCATCGCCAGATACATAATGGCGCGGATCATCTGGATATCACGGTACATATACCCGTAAGTGCCGATCCAGCTTTTGATGTAGACATAGTTATTGGTCACGCTGCCCGCGTCCCGCACCAGTTTGTTGGCGTTAAAGACGTCGTTCACCTTAATTGCAATGCCCGTCACGCTGTCGCCCATGTCGAGATACTGGCGCGCATCCTCCATCGGCACCATCGCAAAGCTGTGGTCAAGCTGGCCGCTCAGCTGAAGAATACCGGTAACGTGCAGGCGCACGCGTTTTGGCTGCTGCAGCTTGTGGTCGGCGCTGGCGTTCGGGATCATGATTGACACCCAGTCGCCCTGCTTCACCTTCAGGGCATCGGCGACGCCTTTGCCCATGATGATCTGCTGCTCGCCCGCCCTGAAGTTGGCCCACGCACCGTTTTGCACATAGTTCGGCAGCGCGCTGAGACGCGCTTCCTGCGCCGGGTTCACCCCTTTCACCTGAATGGCGCGCAGGTTTACCCCGCTCTCCACCAGCCCGGTAAAGTTAATGTAGGGTGCGGCCGCGGCGATGCCCGGCACTTTTTCAACTTTGGTGAGCGCATCGCTCCAGTTCGTCCACGGCTGGTTAACCGGTTCGATCTCTCCGTGCGGCACCACCGCCAGAATGCGGTTATTCAGCTCGCGCTCGAAACCGTTCATGGCGCTCAGGCCGACAATCAGCACCGCCACGCCCAGCGCAATACCGATGGTCGAGATGACGGAGATCAGCGACACCATGCCGCCGCGACGGCGTCCGCGGCTAAAACGTAAACCGATGAGTAACGATAACGGTGACGCCATTACTCTGCTCCCATCAGGGTCAGTTCCGCGTTCAGATGGCCGTCGCGCATCTCAAGCTGGCGCCCCATGCGTTTTGCCAGCTGCAGATCGTGGGTCACCACCAGGAACGCGGTCCCCTGCGAGGCGTTCAGCTCGCCGAGAAGCTGGAAAATACTGTCCGCGTTGCGGGCATCCAGGTTACCGGTAGGCTCATCCGCCAGCACCAGACGCGGGTTGTTGACCAGCGCGCGGGCAATCGCCACGCGCTGGCGTTCGCCGCCGGACAGCTCCGACGGACGGTGGTTACCGCGATGGCCCAGCCCTACCGCTTTCAGCATGTCGCTGGCGCGGGCGTTTATTTCTGCCGGCTTCTTTTTGCCAATCAGCAGCGGCATCGCCACGTTTTCCAGCGCCGTGAAATCCGGCAGCAGGTGGTGGAACTGGTAGATAAAGCCCAGCTCGCGGTTGCGCAGCTCGGCCTTCGCCGCTGAGGACATTTTGCTCATCGGCTGGCCGGAGAAAATCACGTCGCCGTTGGTTGGGGTATCCAGCCCGCCCAGCAGATGCAGCAGCGTACTTTTGCCCGAACCGGAGCTGCCGACAATCGCCATCATCTCGCCTTCGCCTACGCTAAAGCTCACATTGTGCAGCACGTCGGTTTGCACAGTGCCTTCCTGATAGCGTTTGGACAGGTTGTCGCATTGCAACAGGATCTTATTCATAACGTAAAGCCTCAGCGGGTTGAGTGGCGGCAGCGCGCCAGGAAGGATAAAGCGTAGAAAGCAGCGCAATGGCCATCGCGGCCAGCGCAATACCGACCACCTGCAGCGGCTCGATAGCCACCGGCAGCGCCGCGCCGTCAAGCAGCGCGCCGATAATCGGCATTAGGTTGTTGAGCTGGCTGGCAAGCAGTGCCCCCAGCACGGCACCGAGCAGCGCGCCGATGATACCGGCGCTGGCACCCTGCACCATAAAGACGGCCATGATCTGGCGCGGCGTCAGCCCCTGGGTTTGCAGGATGGCGACCTCGCCCTGCTTCTCCATCACCATCAGGCCCAGCGAGGTGATGATGTTAAATGCGGCCACGGCGACGATCAGGCTCAGCAGCAGCCCCATCATGTTTTTTTCCATCCGCACGGCCTGGAACAGCTCGCCTTTACGCTCGCGCCAGTCCTGCCATTTGGTGCCGTCCGGCAGTTTTTGCTGGCTGAGGGTATCCACCTTCAGCGGCGCGTCGAGCCACAGGCGCCAGCCGGTGATATTCCCTGCCGGGTAGCGCATCAGGCGGGAAGCGTCCTGGATGTTAACCAGCATCTGGTAGCCGTCAACCTCGCTGTTGGCAGCAAAGGTACCAATCACGTTAAACAGGCGCTGGCTTGGCAAACGCCCCATCGGGGTAAACTGGCTGGCTGAAGGCACCATCACGCGCAGCTGGTCGCCGCGGTTAACGCCAAGCTGTCCGGCAAGCTGTTCGCCCAGAATCACGTTGTATTTTCCGGCTTCCAGATCGGTCTGCTTCACGTTCACCAGGTAGGGCGTGAGCGGGTCTTTTTGCGCCGGGTCGATACCCAGCATCACGCCGACTGCCACGCTGCGGGCGCTTTGCAGCACTACATCGCCGGTGGTCAACGGCGCTACGCGCGTGACGCCCTGTAACTTCGCCGCGCTTTCCGGCAGCTGTTGCGGGTTAACCGACCCGTTGGAGGATGAGAGAACGGCCTGCGGCATCAGCCCCAGGATGTTGTTTTGCAGCTCGCGCTCGAAGCCATTCATGACGGAAAGCACCGTCACCAGAGCCATCACGCCAAGCGTAATGCCAATAGTCGAAAGCCAGGAGACAAAGCGACCGAAGCGGTCCGCGGCGCGCCCACGCATGTAACGTAAGCCTATAAAGAGTGCGACAGGTTGATACATGAAGTCCGTCTGTTTGCTGATAGCAGACCCACGAGTATATAAGCGAATCCGCTAAGCGTAAATGACTGAAACCGTAAGCTTTGGTAATCATTTTTCCGAAAAATTCAGATAAATCAGGGTGCTATTGTCTGAATGTTCGCCTCGCCACCTCCACCTTTTCCGAAAAACCTCCTGATACAGACTGTTACCCGTTACATCCTGACGTCGTTTTACAACAATTGCCCGTTCGTTTATGGCAATAAGGTACTGGCGAACAATGAAGCAAAAAGCATTATGGATTAACCAGATAAAAGGGCTGTGTATCTGCCTGGTGGTTATCTATCACTCGGTTATCACGTTTTACCCGCATCTGATCGGGCTGCAACACCCGCTCTCCGGCCTTCTCGCCAAATGCTGGGTCTATTTTAACCTCTATCTCGCACCGTTTCGTATGCCGGTCTTCTTCTTTATCTCCGGCTATCTGATCCGTCGCTATATTGACGAGGTGGACTGGCGATCCAGCCTCGACAAACGGGTCCTGAGCATTGTCTGGGTCCTGGCGCTGTGGGGGATTCTGCAATGGCAGGCGCTGACACACCTGAATGCCTGGCTGGCCCCCGAGCGTGAGCTTGCCACCGCGTCGAACGCGGCCTATGCCGACTCGCTCTCGGGATTTGTACGAGGCATGCTCACCGCCAGCACCAGCCTGTGGTATCTGTATGCGCTGGTGGTCTACTTCACGCTGTGCAAGCTGCTGAGCCGCTGGAAGCTGCCGGTACTGGGACTGCTGGCGCTGGCAAGCATCGCGATCAACTTCCTGCCGCTGCCGTGGTGGGGAATGAACAGCGTGGTCCGCAACATGATCTACTACAGCCTCGGGGCGTGGTATGGCGCAGCGCTGATGGCGTGGATGAAAAGCGTCAACCTGCGCCGCATCTGGCTAGCGACGTGCGCATTCGCCGCCGTCTCCGTGGTGCTGTGGTTTGCTAACGTTCCGCTGCTGCTCTCATTGCTGTCGATTGTGTTGATCATGAAGCTGTTCTATAGCCTTGAGCAGCGCTATGCCGTTCACCCGAACAATCTGCTGAACGTGATTGGCTCAAACACCATTGCGATTTATACCACCCACCGCATCCTGATTGAGGCCTTTAGCCTGTTCCTGATTGGCGAGATGAATGCCGCGTACTGGCCGGTCTGGGCAGAGCTGGGCTTAATTCTGGTCTACCCGTTTGCCAGCCTGCTTATCTGCACCCTTGCCGGGCTCGGAGTGCGTAAACTCTCCACCGCGCTGTTTGGCGACGTTTTCTTCTCACCTCCCGCTACGCTGACCCTGTCACCGTCGACGCGTTAATGCCCTCTCCGCCCCCGTTTCGGGGGCGTTTAGCCCAGCCGTGCGGTTACGATTTGCTTATGTAAAACGATCGAGGATAATAAAGACATTGCGTATCAGTGATATGCCCCAATACTGTTGGTATATCCATAAGAGACTCTGACATAGCCATGCCTGAACACTATCGTTATTCCTTGCCTGTCAAAGCGGGCGACCAGCGCCAGCTGGGCGAACTCACCGGCGCGGCGTGCGCCACGCTGGTGGCGGAAATCGCCGAGCGTCATCCAGGCCCGGTGATCCTGGTTGCCCCGGATATGCAAAACGCCCTGCGCCTGCACGACGAAATCCGCCAGTTCACCGATAGCCTGGTGTTCAGCCTGGCCGACTGGGAAACGCTGCCGTATGACAGCTTCTCGCCGCACCAGGAGATCATCTCCTCGCGCCTGTCGACGCTTTACCAGCTGCCGACCATGCAGCGCGGCGTGTTGATTGTGCCGGTAAATACCCTGATGCAGCGCGTCTGTCCGCACAGCTATCTGCACGGTCACGCGCTGGTGATGAAAAAAGGCCAGCGCCTGTCCCGCGATGCCCTGCGCGCGCAGCTTGACGGTGCGGGCTATCGCCATGTCGATCAGGTGATGGAGCACGGGGAATACGCGACCCGCGGCGCGCTGCTAGACCTTTACCCGATGGGCAGCGACCAGCCGTATCGTCTGGACTTCTTCGATGACGAAATCGACAGCCTGCGCGTATTCGACGCCGACACGCAGCGCACGCTGGAGGAAGTGGAGTCCATTAACTTACTGCCCGCGCATGAGTTCCCCACGGACAAAACCGCTATTGAACTGTTCCGCAGCCAGTGGCGCGATAAGTTCGAGGTCAAGCGCGACGCGGAACATATTTACCAGCAGGTCAGCAAAGGGACGCTTCCTGCCGGGATCGAATACTGGCAGCCGCTGTTCTTTAACGAGCCGCTGCCCGCCCTGTTCAGCTACTTCCCGGCGAACACGCTGATTGTGAACACCGGCGACATCGACGCCAGCGCCAGCCGCTTTGAAAGCGAAACCCGCGCGCGCTTCGAAAACCGGGGCGTTGATCCGATGCGCCCACTGCTGCCGCCGGAAGCGCTGTGGCTGCGCACCGACGAGCTCAACGCCGAGCTAAAGCGCTGGCCGCGCATGCAGCTGAAAACCGACTCGCTCGCCGATAAGGCCGCCAATACCAACCTCGCCTTCCGGACGCTGCCGGACCTGGCCGTTCAGGCGCAGCAGAAATCCCCGCTGGATAATCTGCGCAAGTTCCTGGAGCCATTTACTGGGCCAGTAGTGTTCTCCGTTGAGAGTGAAGGCCGCCGCGAAGCGTTAGGTGAGCTGCTGGGACGCATTAAGGTGGCGCCGAAGCGCATCCTGCGCCTGAGCGAAGCGACCGGAAACGGTCGTTACCTGATGATTGGCGCCGCCGAACACGGGTTTATTGATACGCTCAACAACCTGGCGCTGATTTGCGAAAGCGACCTGCTGGGCGAGCGCGTCGCGCGTCGTCGTCAGGACAGCCGTCGCACCATCAACCCGGACACGCTGATCCGTAACCTGGCCGAGCTGCATCCGGGCCAGCCGATTGTTCACCTGGAGCATGGCGTTGGGCGCTATCAGGGAATGACCACGCTGGAAGCGGGCGGCATTAAGGGTGAATACCTGATGCTGACCTACGCCAACGACGCCAAACTGTATGTCCCGGTGTCGTCCCTGCATCTGATCAGCCGCTACGCGGGCGGTGCCGAAGAGAATGCGCCGCTGCACAAGCTGGGCGGCGACGCCTGGGCGCGCGCGCGCCAGAAGGCCGCGGAAAAAGTGCGCGACGTGGCGGCCGAGCTGCTGGATATCTACGCCCAGCGCGCGGCCAAAGAGGGCTTCGCCTTTAAGCATGATAAAGAGCAGTACCAGCTGTTCTGCGACAGCTTCCCGTTTGAAACCACGCCGGACCAGGCTCAGGCTATTAACGCCGTGCTGAGCGACATGTGCCAGCCGCTGGCAATGGACCGCTTAGTCTGCGGCGACGTCGGCTTCGGCAAAACCGAGGTGGCAATGCGCGCCGCCTTCCTGGCGGTGGAAAACAACAAGCAGGTGGCGGTACTGGTGCCGACTACCCTGCTCGCCCAGCAGCACTTCGACAACTTCCGCGACCGCTTCGCCAACTGGCCGGTGCGCATCGAGATGCTGTCGCGTTTTCGCAGCGCCAAAGAGCAGACGCAGATCCTCGAACAGGCCAGCGAAGGCAAAATCGATATTCTGATCGGCACCCATAAGCTGCTGCAAAGCGACGTGAAGTGGAAAGATCTGGGGCTGCTGATCGTCGATGAAGAGCACCGCTTCGGGGTACGCCATAAAGAACGCATCAAAGCGATGCGCGCCGACGTCGATATCCTGACCCTGACCGCCACGCCAATCCCGCGAACCCTGAACATGGCGATGAGCGGCATGCGCGATCTGTCGATTATTGCCACGCCGCCGGCGCGCCGCCTGGCGGTGAAAACCTTTGTCCGCGAGTACGATAACCTGGTAGTGCGCGAGGCGATCCTGCGTGAAGTACTGCGCGGGGGTCAGGTCTATTACCTCTACAACGACGTGGAAAACATCCAGAAAGCCGCCGACAGGCTGGCGGAGCTGGTGCCGGAAGCGCGCATTGCGATCGGCCACGGGCAGATGCGCGAGCGCGAGCTGGAACGGGTAATGAACGACTTCCACCACCAGCGCTTTAACGTGCTGGTGTGCACCACCATCATCGAAACCGGGATCGACATTCCGACGGCGAACACCATCATCATTGAACGCGCGGATCACTTTGGCCTGGCGCAGCTTCACCAGCTGCGCGGCCGCGTCGGGCGTTCGCACCATCAGGCCTACGCCTGGCTGCTGACGCCGCATCCGAAAGCAATGACCACCGACGCGCAGAAGCGTCTGGAAGCCATCGCCTCGCTGGAAGACCTCGGCGCAGGCTTTGCGCTGGCGACGCACGATCTCGAGATCCGCGGGGCTGGCGAGCTGCTGGGTGAGGACCAGAGCGGCTCGATGGAGACCATCGGCTTCTCGCTCTATATGGAGCTGCTGGAAAACGCGGTTGATGCCCTGAAGGCAGGGCGCGAGCCGTCGCTGGAGGATCTCACCAGCCAGCAGACCGAGGTCGAATTGCGCATGCCTTCCCTGCTGCCGGACGATTTCATTCCGGACGTGAATACAAGACTGTCGTTCTACAAGCGCATCGCCAGCGCGAAGACGGAAAACGAGCTGGAAGAGATCAAGGTTGAGCTGATTGACCGCTTTGGCCTGCTGCCCGATGCGGCGCGAAACCTGCTGGATATCGCGAGGCTGCGCCAGCAGGCGCAAAAGCTTGGGATCCGCAGGCTCGAAGGCAATGAAAAAGGCGGGGTGATTGAATTCGCCGAGAAGAATCACGTCAACCCGATGTGGCTGATCGGCCTGCTGCAAAAACAGCCGCAGCATTTCCGTCTGGATGGCCCAACCCGTCTCAAATTTACCCAGGAGCTGACGGAGCGCAAAACCCGTATGGACTGGGTGCGTAACTTTATGCGGCAGCTGGAAGAGAACGCGATCGCATAAATTCCCTTCCCCCGCTAGCCAACGCTAACGGGGGACAATTTACAAACTCTTTGCACTTCACCCGATCTTCCCGACACACCCCTTCGCCATAATTACCGTTAACGCCTTATAAAACAATAACCTTAACATTTACATGGATTATGGTGATGATGACCTCTTCCCGTTTTACTCGCTGGTTAACACTGGTTGCGCTGGTAGCCACCGTCGCGGTGGCGCTACCCGCTCGCGCAAATACCTGGCCCCTTCCCCCGCCCGGCAGCAAGGTCGTGGGCGAAAACCGCTTTCATGTGGTTGAAAACAATGGTGGCTCACTGGAAGCGATAGCCAAAAAATACAACGTAGGTTTTCTGGCCCTGCTGCAGGCGAACCCCGGCGTCGACCCGTATGTCCCGCGCGCGGGCAGCGTACTGACCATCCCGTTACAGACTATCCTGCCGGACGCGCCGCGCGAGGGGATTGTGATAAACCTGGCCGAACTGCGTCTGTACTATTATCCACCGGGCAAAAACGAAGTGACCGTCTACCCTATCGGTATTGGTCAGCTTGGCGGCGATACGCTGACGCCGACGATGGTCACCACCGTCTCGGATAAACGCGCGAATCCAACCTGGACCCCGACGGCCAACATTCGTGCACGCTATAAGGCTCAGGGCATCGATCTTCCCGCGGTTGTTCCGGCTGGCCCGGATAACCCGATGGGGCACCACGCGATCCGCCTGGCGGCCTACGGCGGCGTTTACCTGCTGCACGGAACGAATGCCGACTTTGGCATCGGCATGCGCGTCAGCTCCGGCTGTATTCGCCTGCGCGATGACGATATCAAAACGCTGTTTAACGTCGTTACGCCGGGAACCAAAGTCAATATTATCAATACGCCGATCAAGGTTTCTGAGGAGCCGGGCGGCGTGCGGCTGGTTGAGATTCACCAGCCGCTATCGAAAAATATCGGCGACGATCCGCAGACGCTGCCCATTAACCTGAATGCTGCGATGGTAAGTTTCAAAACCAATGTGAATACCAACAGCGTGGTGATGGAGCGGGCCATGGAGGCCCGGTCAGGCATGCCGACCGACGTCACTCGGCATCACGATGTTGTCCAGCAGTCGATGTAAATCAGAAAGAAAAACGCCCTGCACGTGTGCAGTAATGCCGTTCACTTAAGGCTCACGTGTCTTAAAGCTGAACGGATATTCAGGCGGCACATAAAGCACTGAACGATCGTATCGTCAGTGCTTTCTTTTTTCCGGCAGGATAAAGGCTTTAACATTTTCAGACATGCAATGAGAGCAGGCACAAAGCCAGCTACATCTATCAATGATATATAACGTAAGACATAGTTAACACAGTCACTCCCAGATACATAATCAATATCATTAAAAAAACCTTATAATCTGTGAAAACTTTCAGTGGCACACTACTATAGTATTTCCGTCTGGAAGGGATACGTATCGACATATATAAGTGGTAGATTTCTGGAGAGTCCTTCAATGATTCTAATTTATTATGTGCACACCAATGCTTTTTATTCCTGAAATAAAAAGACAAATCAGTATACGCTGCCATTAACGCAAGCAGTGCACCTAGGGCAAGACCATCATAATAAAATACAGATTTATGAGGTAAAATGAGAGCAATTAGTTCATTCATCATTACATCCCCATGTGCTGGTAAGCCTTATCACCCTGCAGCCAGGTAATAAATATCCCTGCAGCCGTAAACAATCCAGTACATATTAAAAAAAGAATAACCAAGAACCAGCCAGAAATATCTTTACCCTCGTTACCGCTTAAACTACACAGAGTTAATATAACAGCGAAAAATAACATCACTCCGGATATTCCGGCGGAAGACCACGGTGGAGTGTATATTTTTTCTGCCGGATAATCGGGCTGAGGGGTTAATCTGGATGATACCGCCGTAATAGATAACTTTTTATGTTCGGAGGCCGCCACAAACTGGTCGCCCTGTGCATACGTTACTGCATCTGATGCCAGCGCCAGCCACGGATACCCTGCAGAATGCTCACCGAGCGACGTTTCAAGCTCCAGTCGATCCGGTACGACTTTTTTTTCGTCCAGCACTTCCAGCAACGGATACTTCTCTGTGCGCGATAAACCGGTATACCAGAGCTGTTTGGGTTTACTGACAGCCTCCGCACGCAGATAAACAGGTATTGCTCCTTCTACGTCAATAACTCCCGTCATAGGTTGATAAAGATAAACAGGTTTTTCTCCTTCCGTTTTAACGTAGTAATTCGTCAGGAGAAGTGCGGTAGCATTCTCCATCCACTTGCATTCCCCTTCTTCAGAATGCAAATCTACACAGATAAGTAGGCGTTCAACGACATTGCCGTTCGTTTGTTTTATCCACTCTGTGACTAACGTATAGTCCGGGCATTCAGGCAAAAATGTGATTTTTTTGGTCGAGATCCCGAGACGTTCAAGCACACGCCGGAGTTCGTCGCTACAGGATTCATTCCCACCTCGCACCCATACAAGCGCTTCAATCTGCCTGTACCGGGAGAGTGTATCCATCATCGGCTCCAGGACGTAGATAATAGCCTGCCCGACCCGCGTGAAATCGAATGATTTATCCAGGTCAATTTTCAACGGCATTTTGGCGGCCAGCGGAAACTCCCCCTCCAGTTTCAACATGTTCAGTGCCAACTCCTTTGTTGCCTTTGGCGGGGTCAGTATCGACCAACCAGCCAGGATGATGTTACTCCTGGCATAGCTGACAACCTTGTATTCCTGCCGTGCCGCGATTAATAACCGCGTTTCTATGTAGTGTCTGTTCGCGTTATACGCCATACAGAACGCCTGTACTAAAAAGGTTACTGCAGCGACAGGTATTACCACGGCATCAATAAGAAAACCTGAATCAACATGTTTATTACCCGGCCAGGTGACAGCCCGGATACCAATACAAACAATCACCACGAGCACATAGACAACACAGACACCAATGGTGGGAAAGTCATGTTTAAATTCGTTCTGCTTAGGATAAAGCCACCAGTTCATCATACAGCCCCCGCAGTGGGGAGTGTGGTGCAAATAGCGCAGCCGCACACCGCTTTACAGCCATCAATGACCACGCCCCGGCCGTTCATCGTCCATGTCGGATGACATTCGTTGATAGGGAACGTTCCTTTATGCTCAGGGCACGTCACCATATCGTCTTTCAGGGCCACAGGTTTTCCCATAAAGTCTGCGCCGGACGCTTTAATTACTTTTCCGCCACTCACCAGCGGGTCATTCAGTCGGATTACACCATTCATCAGTTTCCCTTCCTTCCTGCGTCCATATCACAGCGCATGTGATCCCAGCCCGTATACCCCTTCACCTCCGGTACTTTGTCGGGTAAGCCCTGATAGTTGGTCTTAAACTGCGCAGTATTTTCTTTCAGACCTTGTTTGGTGATGTAATCCAGCCCCCAGGCGGGGCCGGGGAAACGAGGTTCCAGATTACTGTGAACTTCGTTCCCCATACCGTCATCCACTGTATATTCAATCCCAGGACCGCCAGCGGCAAGACGCGGATCATCAAACGGCTTTGACGACATATACAGCCGGTGTTTGGTTTGCAAAAAACCCTGATCGTTGACGACAGTGAAAGACACAGCATCTTCTGCGGGTGCTCTGTTATCACCATTCAATTCATTAGGTGATGGGGAAAATCCTACTGACCTCCATGTTTCGCCATAATCTTTCGAAACAAGGAATCCATCGACCTCCCAGTTGGGGATTGAAATATAGCGCTCTGAAGGGTGAATAAATTCATGGGTAAATATTCGGTAAAACTGAAAATAAGGCTGTGAGTGAATACCCCGCGTCGTATCCGTATACCAAAGTTCACCTTCGCAGTCCCAGTCCTTTAGCTCCAGGTAGCGATGATCGTCAAACCGATAAACCACCTGCGTCGGCGGCTCTGAAGCCTGGCAGCTTGCAGCCTGTAAAAAAACGTTGACAGCCAGACCTGCACATAGTCCTTTCATGGCTATCTCCCTGCATCCATATTGCATTGCATATGGTCCCAGCCGGTATAATCTTTCACTTCCGGTACTTTATCGGGTAAGCCCTGATAGTTAGCCTTAAACTGGGCTGTATCCTCTTTCAGACCTTGTTTAGTTATGTAGTCCAGCCCCCAGGCTGGGCCAGCATTGCTTGGCTCCAGCTTGCCGTTTACCTTACCTCCCATACCATCATCCACGGTGTATTCAATCCCAGGACCACCGGGCTGAATGCGCGGGTCATCAAACGGTTTGGACGACATATACAGTCGATGTTTGGTCTGCAAAAAACCCTGATCGTTGACGACGGTGAAAGAAATAATATCGTCGTAAGGAGGTGATGAATCACCATTAGATTCATTTTCTCTGGGAGCAAACGAAGAAGGATACCAGGTTTGTCCATAATCTTTCGAAACCATAGCCCCAGGAGAATCCCAGGCAGGAATAGCAATATAACGTTCAGAGGGATGAATAAATTTTTTGGTGTAAATCCGGTAAAACTGACTGACAGGCTCAGAGTGAATACCCCGTTGTGTATCGGTGTACCAGAGTTCACCTTCACAGTCCCAGCCCTTTAACTCCAGGTAACGATGGTCATCAAAACGGTAAACTACCTGAGTCGGCGGTTCTTTCGCCTGACAGCCGGAACCTATCAGTACCGCAGCTAAGGCAATACCCGTTGTATATTTCAGACTCATATCTGTCTCCCTGTCATGATTCCCACCACGATTTTTGTTTCGCTATTCCCAGGTCACTGTCAGATTTTGGCTTCGGCATATCCCATTGTAGATTTGTCACCTCCTGATTCCCGGCAGCTAAGTCACGGGACGGCTTGACAGTTGTCGCGTTGTTAAACTGATTTTCCACACCGAACTCACCTTTTGGCAGAATGTCATCTGGTTTGTTCATGAAAAATTTTGTCGTCACGTTATCCAGCTTACCGGTTAGGTAATATTCTTTAGCGAAAGGATAACCATTTTGGGGATCACGCCAGTCCGCACGGTGTAACAATCCCTCCCAGAATTTCCCTGCCTGATAGTCAAACGACTTGCACTGACCAATTGCCAGGTCGAATGCCATCGCGTGCGACGGTGCAAATTCACTGGCGACAATAGAAGAATGCTGGCTGTAGCCTACCGGATCGGTTTTCTGCCACTCCTTTTCAAGTTCATCACGGGATTTAAGCCAGGTCAGCGTCAGTTGAGAAAAATCTCTCGTTCCCGTCACTTCACCGCGAATAACTTCATGCCCCCGGTCAAAACTTTCCACCTGCAGTTCATTCGGCGTTAATACATGACCCGGTTGCCAGCTGATACGCTGATAGTTACTAAGCGCATAGGTAGCCGATGCCGTGCGCGAAATGGCACTGGCTTTAGCCGAATAGGAAATGTAAGCATCCGGGCTGTCCGGATCGATGTAAGCCGTGTATGGTTTATCACTGGTCTTTGGATCATTATCCGGATGGTTATCCTGACCCATGAGTTTGAATATAAACGGCTCCGGCAGCTCTTCGCCGTTAATCACCACATCGCTGTACGAGTAGCCTGCGTTCATCACCGGCGTGGTACTGAAATCCCCCTTTCGCTCCGGTGTCATCTTAAACGGCTCCGTCTCCAGACGGCCGACCCAGCGGTGCTGGCAGAATACACGCTGACGCAGGTTAGGAATGCCAGCAGCTAACTTATCGGGAATGCCCCGCCAGCCGAATCCCTGGATATTTTGCAGGGATACCGTGCCATCCTGCGGACACCAGTAGTTATAAACCTTCCCGTTATTATCACGACGATATCTGGCGTCCTCGCGTAACGGGTTATCAGAAGACTTGCGCGAAGCACAACTGGCTTCCATCGCCAGCATATCTGCCTCTGACAGTTCTCCGCCTTTGTACTGGGTCGCCATCAGTGCGCAGAAGTGTTTAAACGTTTCCTGGCGGGCAAATGCCGTCTGGTGATGGCCGGGCTGAGCGTCTTCACTGAGACGCCCCTCCATTGAATACGGCGAATGATTCAGGATGACGCAGTTCACTGGATCCATTATTTCTTTTTTAACCAGCATATTAGCCAGCATGGTGATAATCGTGCCCTGACTGTGTGCCACCACGTTAATCACATCCTTTGCCGTCACCGGATTACGACGGATCGTCAGAATCAGATCCGCCAGCCGCTGCGCGGCAAAGAATTGATAGATGCGGTGCGGATTCGGAAAAATGGGGTGTGTGTAATCGCCACCGTTCATGTGCAGCGAGGCAAAACCAGCGGCGGCCAGCGCAGCGCCACCAGCCCCCGGACCCAGCATATCGGGAATGTTGGTTGTCGCATTGGCAAACGTCCCTCCACCTTTGGCAAAATTCGTATCGAGGGCGTTTTTGAAATTATCGTTCTGGTACTTAAACGCACCTTTGCCGTCGTTACCCAGCGCCGCTTTGTTCTTCTCGTTATCCTCCTGATAAGCATCAAACGGCAGGTGTGCATTGTCTCCCTGCTTGTAAACCTCTTCCCGGTATCGCTTCTGGTCTGCAACATAATCAGCATGGGTGACCGGCTTATACCCCCAGTAAAACGGGATCACGGGCGAGCGCCCAGGACGGGTAATGCGGTACTCTCCCCACTCATGCGCGTAAAAATCCTGACGATTAAGACGCTTACTCAGGCCCGCAAGAATGCCCTTCTCCTGATTCTGGTACGCCTCACCCACGTCGTTTACGCCATGGACCAGAATCACAATTCCCGGCATCGGACGCGGCACGCCAACGCGACGGGTCTGGGCCACCTCACCCAAATCTTTGTGTACAGGAATGTCCCCTTCTGATATGACCCTTGGAGCATACGGGCTTTGTCTGGCTTCCGTCATTCCATTAACTCCATTTTGTAGGTGTCCAGGTCATCAGCATCGAGTAACGATGAATGACCGTTGCTGTCCGTTATGCCTTCCACCACTTTTCCGGCCGAGCTGGTCAGCCGGAATTTTTTGTTTGCGAGAATTTGCTCCGGATCGTCTCCGGCATGCAGCTGGTAGCGGAGCTTATATGCCCCCTTATTGAACGGCGGGACCGTGACCTGTGCGCTTTCCGGGCCGTCATACTTCAGACTGGGTCCTTTCAGTTCAATTCCCGTTGGCGAGAAGATAGTGACCAGTCCGTTCGGACTGATGCGTATCCCGCCTCCACCACAGACCAGCTGTATGCCCTGTCTGGCGCTGCCGTTCAGTTGCCCGTCGGTACTCGCCATCGTGAAATCATTCTGCGAGAGCATGTGCATGGCACCGCGCTGAGCCTGCGTCGTGATATCACCGGCCCCGGCAATCATCTGAATGCCAAGCTTGCGGGCAAACAGCGAGAATTTTTCCCCGACGGCCAGCGAGAACTTTTTCACCACGTTTACGCTGGTATCCTGGCCTGCCGTAATAATCACATCTTTCCCGGCAGACAGTTGCAGACTGTCCGGCGTGACGTGCGCCTGACCTTTGTCGGCATAGGTCAGCAGGCCCGCGCCGGTAAGGTTAGCCAGTGTCTGGCTCAGTTGACTTTGCCGGTCGGTTTCCACATTACTGGCCCCGGCTGTCAGTGCGCTTTGTTGCAGCGTCATTGCCAGCGACAACGCTTTCTCCAGCTGCGCAATGGCGGCCGTCATATCCAGTTGCTTACCCGCAGCACGCGGCTGCGCCTCCGTAGTGATCATCACTCCTTTCGCGGCACGGAGCGCCATGTGATTGTCAGTACGCGCTTCCACACCTTCACCGCGCTGTTTTCCCTCCGCGTCAACGAGGTGGCCAGCGCTAACCTGACTCTTGCCGTACTCCGTGGAAATCTTGATGTGTTCCTGACCGCGGCGGTCCTCCAGGCGGATTTTGTTTGAAGCAGCAGTGCGGATCACATTGCGGGTGTCGTTGCGGTTTGTAACCAGATCAGGGTGCTTGCCGTCATGCATGACGTGCGCAATAAAGGGCCGGTCCGGATCGCCGCCTTCAAAGGCTACAGCCACTTCTGTGCCGTCCAGCAGCGGGAAATGAAAACCAAACACATCCCCACCGTACGGTCTGCCCAGACGCATCAGCGCACTTTCAAATCCGTCACGTTTCTCGTCGAGGTCAAAATCAAACTTCACGCGGTATCGGCCCTGGGCATCGACTCCGGCATAAGTGTGATCTTGATTGATGGCCGCCACGCGCCCAGGTACCGTACCGGGAATCACCGGTCGCGGCAGATATTCCGGACGATAGCTGTAGCCGTTCAGATAAGGGATCCCCTTCAGGATGGCGCGGTAGTGCTGTGCGCGACTGCCGGATAGCGTCATTGTGGTGACAAGAAAACCGTGTTTAAACCCGTCAGGAATATCCCCTATCAGGTGGAACATCACACCCGGCAACAGTGCCGGGTCACTGGTTGTCCCTCCCAGCACACTCTGTTTGTTCAGCAGGCGCTCATAGCGCAGGCGTGCGCAGAACGTGGCTGTTTCCGCCTCTTCACCGTAAAAATCGCCGTCTTCCAGATAATGATCGGCATAGTGATACTGTTTGCCGCGGGTTATCCCGTCGGGAATATCATTATCGAAAATGGTTTTATCCGCCTGTGGCGAAAAGGGATTGCGGTAGTTATACGTACGCACCAGCACGCTTTCGGGAATGAGTTCGTATTGTTCTTCGAGCTCGGTAATGTATTCTCCATGGCTGGTCATGCCGGAATGGCGAACGTACGGAAGCTTCTTATCGCTGAAGACATAGCGGCGGCCACCATCTCCAAAGACAACCACCGTTTCGCCTTGTACCTTGTCATGGTTTTCAAAGCGGAACCAGATCCCTACCTCGGCCAGCAGACGGCGGATAAACTGGAGATCGGTTTCCTTCCAGTGAATAATCATTTCACGGCTGGGGTAGCTGTGGCTCAACTGGTCAAAATCAATGTTGTAACCTTGAAAATGCCCGCTCTCCTTCATCAGCTTCGTGACAAGCTCTGGCACTGTCGCATTCATGTATACGGCCGAACGGTAATTCCGGTCCAGCAGCGCCAGATCATGCTCCAGCACACACTCGTAAAGGGCTTCATCGGCAGATGACTTCAAACGGGCAAACGACGTGATCACCCCATTAATCTGGCGCACCGGCAGCCAGGGCTCCTGTTTATGCCAGCCAGCCTTCGGATTTGGGGCACGCAGAATAAACTCCGCCCTCTGATTGAGGACATCGTTGACTGCAATGTGTGATGCCGGGCTGGTAAAGCGGATGGTGTAACGATAGGGCTTACTGAGTTCTTCTTCCCCGGTAAAAGAGTGAACATCCGGTAAAAAAGATTTGTTTCGTGGAAAATACAGTAAATAACGGTTTAACGTATTCTGTTGCTGAATAATGCCTGACGGTCCTGCCATCGTCAAATATCCCTGATATAGAATGACTATTTATTAAAATAACAATACACCCCCAGGCCATTGAATAACATGCCATTACGTAACACATCACAGAATGTTACAAAATACATATCATTCGATTTAAAAATAAATAAAACAGTAAATATTCATACCATAAATAAAAAAAAGACCAGGGATAATACCCGGCTCATATATAATAATTCAATCATTAACAACAATATGGACGACGCGCTCTTCCCTCGCGAACAGCAATAAATATTAAACTGGTTCGCCGTCTGATAAGAATATACGGCAGTTTTCGTAAGGGGGATTTTATCTGCCGCCAGTATATGGGGATAAAATCCGTCCCGGTATCCCGTATTCGCAGGAGGCAGCAAAGAACTGCTGCTTAAACTCAAGAGAATAATCAGGGCAGCCTTTTCGCCTACCGGGAGCACATTTTTCCGTATATCTAACACTTTGATACACGCCACTTATTTGGTGGGCACCACTTTTCCTAAGCATCAGATTAAGACCAGACGGCTCAGGCTGGACGCATACAAAGAGGGGGAAAAGGTATCCAGTGCGGACGGGAAAGCATCCGCCACGAAGTCCATATCGTGTTCAGAAATAGAAAAACCGGGCTCAGAGGGGCTGAACCCGGATTGTCTCTTACTGGCAGGATCGCTCAAGTGTACTTAAACGATTGGCATTACTGCACATGTACAAGGCGTTTTTTATTGCAGTGGCATAAATGAGGGTTTTTATGTCCGCTTATTTGTAGATGACGGCGGTGCCATGCAGGGTGTTAGGCCCGGTCACAGAGGTGATGCGGTAAGATTTTGCACCCATCTCCTGCGCTTTTTGTGCCAGCTGATCTTCCAGGGAACCCAGGTTAGTCCCGGCAGACGCGGAAATTGTACCTACTTTATGCTGATCGGCAGGGGTGGATTGAACCTGTACAGCAGCAAAGCTTGCGAAAGAGAGTGAGCTCAGAACAGCGGCAGCGATAAGAGTTTTTACGTTTTTCATGATGTTTACCTATAGCAGATGAATTTGGAGGTCGTTAATCATTTAGTTAACGATCGATAGGTAAATCATAAGTGTGATCTATGTCACACGTCAATATAATTTTATAACGAGCATTAATTAAATTTTAAATATGTTGTTTTTCATACAGATATGATTAATTTATTTTTAAGCAATCTGCACTGGTCGTGGGTTGCGTTTATTTTTATAATGATCATTCACCAAACCAACAGAGGACCAATGGCAAATGACAACCGACGTCACGAGTTGTGCGAAGAAAAGCCGTGGCCGACCAAAAGTGTTTGACAGGGATGCCGCGCTTGATAAGGCCATGACGCTCTTCTGGCAATACGGGTATGAAGCGACCTCGCTTTCCGATCTGGTCGAAGCGACCGGAGCCAAAGCGCCAACGCTGTATGCGGAATTCACCAATAAAGAGGGACTGTTCAGGGCGGTGCTGGACAGGTATATTTCCCGCTTTGCGGCGAAACACGAAGCCCAGCTTTTTTGTGAAGAGAAAAGCGTGGAACAGGCGCTGCGGGACTACTTTACCGCCGTCGCCACCTGCTTCACCAGTAATGATACGCCTGCGGGCTGCTTTATGATTAACACCTCTGCCACCCTGGCGGCATCGTCAAAAGAGATTGCCAAAACGGTGAAATCGCGTCATGCCATGCAGGAGGAGACGCTCTGCGCATTTCTGGCTCAGCGCCAGCAGCGTGGTGAAATTCCAGCCCAGTGCAATCCTCAGCGTCTGGCGCAATACCTGAGCTGCATTTTGCAGGGTATGTCCATCAGCGCCCGCGAAGGGGCCACGCTGGAAAAACTGCAGAATATCAGTGAAACCACGCTTCGGCTGTGGCCTGAGCTACTGAAAATCTGAAGCAAAAAAAGCTCCTCAGCCTGAGCGCATGAGGAGCTAAATTCAGAGAACATCTTTTTTACACTTTGTTATTCAGAACCAGCTGGCCGTTTCCATCCAGTGGAATTTGCGTGCCCGGGTCTTTATCCATGCGGATTTTGCCCTGCTGATCGCCAATTTTGTACGTTACGTCATAGCCCAGCATTTTTTCCGACTTGTCATAGACGGTTTTACAGCGTTGCTGAGTCGTGGTGTAGGTATCGTTATCCTGCATCGCGCCCTGCACCTGGTTACCGGCATAGCCACCGCCCAGCGCGCCGACCACGGTCGCGACATCCTTACCCCGGCCGCCGCCAAACTGGTGACCAATTACGCCACCCGCTACCGCCCCCAGAACAGAACCGGCGATGCGGTTTTCGTCCTGCACCGGACGACGATGCGTCACGGAGACGTTACGGCACTCCTGGCGAGGGGTTTTTACGGTTTCTTTAATCGGTGTTGCAGAAACCACCTGAGCATACTGCGGGCCGCGATCTAATACGTTGAGACTGGCAACGGCAGCCACACCTAACGCAGCCGCGACGCCAATCCCTATACCCGCCAACATTGATTTATTCACGGGACTTCCTCCTTTGTTGCTATTGGTAACAATTTTGCTATGGAAGCAACGCTGCGCCAATCAGATAAAGGATCAAAATACGGGCGTTGAGAGGAGATATATTCTATTTAGGAGAACTCTTAAGCACTCAATCTGTGATCTACAGCATGAAATGCTAATAACTCCCTCCGGAGGGCCCGGAGGGAGTGAAAGATTAGTGCAGCTTCAGACGCGGGCGGATCACGCGGTTGATTCTGCCCACCAGCATCATCAGACCGGTTTTGAAGTAGCCGTGCAGCGCAATCTGGTGCATACGGTACAGGGAGATATACACGAAGCGGGCAATGCGCCCTTCTACCATCATCGAGCCGCGCATCAGGTTGCCCATCAGGCTGCCGACGGTGGAGAAGTTGGACAGTGACACCAGTGAACCGTGGTCTTTATAGACATAGGCTTTCATCGGCTTGCCTTTGTACTGCGCCAGAATGTTGTGCAGCACCAGGCTTGCCATCTGGTGAGCGGCCTGCGCGCGCGGCGGCACGAATCCCCCCTCAGGACGGGCGCAGGAGGCACAGTCGCCGATGGCAAAGATCTCAGGATCGCGCGTGGTTTGCAGCGTAGGCTCCGTCATTAGCTGATTAATGCGGTTGGTTTCCAGGCCGCCGATATCTTTCATAAAGTCAGGAGCTTTGATGCCCGCCGCCCAGACCATCAGATCCGCTTTGATGTACTCGCCGTCTTTAGTGTGCAGGCCGCCTTCGTCGGCGCTGGTCACCATGGTCTGCGTCAGCACCCGCACGCCCAGCTTGGTGAGTTCGTTGTGCGCCGCGCCGGAAATACGCGGAGGCAGCGCGGGCAGAATGCGTTCACCTGCTTCAACCAGCGTGACGTTCAGCGCGTCATTCGTTAACCCTTTGTAACCGTAGCTGTGCAGCTGCTTCACCGCATTGTGCAGCTCCGCAGACAGCTCAACGCCCGTTGCCCCGCCGCCGACAATAGCGATATTCACCTTACCGTTTGCACCCATATTGCTGGTGTACTTCAGGAACAGGTTCAGCATTTCCTGATGGAAACGACGCGCCTGGTGCGGGTTATCGAGGAAGATACAGTGCTCTTTTACGCCCGGCGTGTTGAAATCGTTGGAGGTACTGCCCAGCGCCATGACCAGCGTGTCATACGCCAGCTTACGCTCTGGAACCAGCAGCTCCCCTTTTTCATCGCGCAGCTCTGCCAGGGTAATGGTTTTGCTTTCACGGTTGATGTCCACCACCGAGCCCAGCTGGAACTGGAAATGATGGTTACGCGCGTGCGCCAGATAGCTGAGCGCGTCCACGCCCTCATCCAGAGAGCCGGTCGCCACTTCGTGCAGCAGCGGTTTCCACAGGTGGCTGTGGTTACGATCCACCAGCGTGATTTTGGCTTTTTTACCGCGACCCAGCTTCTTACCCAGCTGCGTAGCCAGCTCCAGCCCGCCAGCACCACCGCCTACAATCACTATCTTTTTCAATGGCGTAGTCAACGTGACCCCCTCAAATTATTAACCAATTGTTAATTAAAAGTTATGAAAATAACCCTTAATTAACAACAGGTTACAGCACTGAAACCATTCAGGTGCATTGAGAATACCACGTCAGGCGCATTGGTCATACCAAAATTGATATGCATCAAGTTTTGATGGCTTAAAAGTAGACAATTCTGGACAAAAAGAAAGCCCGGCACGCTTTCGCGGCCGGGCTTATACGCCTGTGGGCATGGGGTTATCCCAGCGTTTTAAACGCTTTGATACGCTGCAGGTGCGGGGAGATGTTTTTGAACTTGTGGGTCTGTTCTTCGTCCCAGACGATCTCATAGTAATGATGCAGCAGTTCTGCTGACCGGTGGCTGTTGAGCGCCTCATCATTACGCGACAGGATCGCCAGGCAGCGGTCACGGTTTTTCTCACGAAAATTGCTGACGCACTTGGTCGCAATATCGACATACTCTTCCGGGCGGTCGATTTTGCCTTCCATGTTTTCGTTCGGGAAAAGGTTGGGATTGAATACCACCTGGCGAATGTCGCACAGGAAGCCAATCCGCTCCGCCCAGTAGCCGCCCAGCCCCACGCCGCAAATCAGCGGGCGATCGTCGACGTTGAGCTGCAGCATCTTGTCCACCTCTTTGAGCAGATGCTGCATATCATGCTTCGGATGGCGCGTGCTGTAGCTGATCAACCGTACATCCGGATCGATAAACTGCAGCTGCAGCACCTTCTCATGATTACCAGGACTGTTTGAGTCAAAACCGTGTAAATAGATGATCATCGTCTTCTCACCACGCTACGCCTTCCGGGAGGGTTTACAGGCTGGCTTTATGGGCCTGCCAGCGCTCATTCAGGTCTTCAAGCCGGGCGTTGACCTTCTTCCAGCGCGCCGAATCCATCAGCTCCTGACGGCTAAATGAACCTTTATGATACAATTGCGTAACACGCTCTGCATTGATCGGTGACAGGTTATCCAGCACGCTAACGGCACCTTTACGATTATTGCAGACCAGGATCATATCGCAACCCGCATCCAGCGACGCCTGACCGCGTTCAGCGTAGCTGCCCATAATCGCGGCGCCTTCCATCGATAAATCGTCAGAGAAGATCACCCCATTGAAGCCCAGCTCCTGGCGCAGCACGGTTTTCAGCCAGTGCGGTGAACCGCTGGCTGGGCGCGGGTCAACGTCGCTGTAAATCACGTGCGCGGGCATAATGGCATCCAGCCTGTTGTCGGTGATAAGCGACCTGAATACAGACATATCCTTGGCGCGAATTTCCGCTTCCGGGCGCGGATCGCGCGGGGTCTCTTTATGGGAATCCGCCGTTACCGCTCCGTGCCCCGGGAAGTGTTTCCCGGTGGTTTTCATCCCGGCATCGTGCATGCCGTCAATGAACCGGGTCGCCATGGCGAGCGCAATACGCGGATCGTCATGGTATGAGCGCTCGCCGATGGCAGCGCTGATATGCCCTACATCCAGCACCGGGGCGAAGCTGATGTCGATATCCATGGCAATCATTTCACTGGCCATCAGCCAACCGGCCTCCTGTGCCAGCGTGCCCCCCTCCTCCGTTCCGAGCAGCGCGGCAAAAGACTGGGCTGCGGGCAGGCGGGTAAAACCGTCGCGAAAACGCTGCACGCGCCCGCCTTCCTGATCGACGGCGACCACCAGATGATTGCGCGACGCGGCGCGGATCTGACGCACCAGCTCGCGCAGCTGCGCCGGATCGTGATAGTTGCGGGTAAACAGGATCAGGCCACCCACCAGCGGATGCGCCAGAATTTCACGCTCCTCCGCATCCAGCTCAAACCCTTCTACATCCAACATGACTGGACCCACATCCACCTCTCTTATCCTTTCGTTTGTAACTGACGCCAGGCATCGTCTGCCAGCGCAATAAATTGTTTGTCTCTGGACTGCCGATAGCGCATTTCAAACCAGCCCGCCATTAACATGACGACCCAGGGTCGCCAGCGTTTGACCTGACGCCTCAGCGCGTCGACGTTAATGTGTGCCACCTCGGCGTAATTCCTGATAAGCGTCTGCCGCGCGGCGTCACTCTCCGACCAGACGGCCGCCAGCTCCAGCGCCACATCGCCATCTCCGGCATATTCCCAGTCGATAAGTCTGATGCCCGCGGACGTATGGACAATATTTCCGGCATGAACATCCATATGCAGCGGCGCGAGCCGAATCGGCTGCGGCTCGCCGGTTTTACGCAACCGCCTGAGATGAGCCAGCCACGCTGGCGTGCGTCTGTCAGGCGAAGCCTGCTGCCAGTAGCGTTCAAGCAGCGGAGATAACGTGATTCGCCATCCCAGACGCGGCTGCCGGTGCAGATGATACAGCATCGCCGCAAGCTCTGACGTGTCCGGCAGCGCGCTTTTAACGTCGCCGTCCAGATAGTCGACGGCCATCCAGCCCTGACTGAAAAAACGCGGGGCAGGCACGAGATCTGATGGAAGACGTTTGAGGGCGCGAAAATGACGGAGGAAGTGGGAAGCTGGCGCGTCGGGATCGTGATGTTGCCGCAAGACCAGGCGACGCTCGCCCTGCGCGATAATGCAGCTCGCGCCGCCAAGCCCGGAGTGGGCCTGCGGCGCGATAAGACGGTACTGAGGAAAATAGCGCGTCAGAATCTCGTCACGCGTGCCGTCATTGTTGCGTAACCGCACCTTTACCTGACCAGATAATTTCGCCTGTCTGAACCAGCATCAGCTGCATCTGCAGGGCTGGTGTATTCACGTTGCCGGTGGCGTTAGAGTAAAGCACATACTGGGCGCCAACGTTACGGGCGATGCCGATCGCCTTGCTGCGCGTACCCAGGCTATCCTGCGGCGACAGGCCCAGCTGCTGTTTGGCTACCGCGAGCTGCTGAGCCGAGACCAGCGTAAACTTGCCGTTGTTAGCCAGCGCGTTGCGCAGCGTTTCCGTCGCTTCACCCGCGTTCAGCGAACCGTTGGTACGGTTGTTCACGCTATCGACCAGCAGCACGCTGCCCGCCGTCACGCCCTGTGCCTGCAGCATTTTACCGACCATCGGCTGCATTGCGCCGTTCCAGTCATAATGGCGCACGCGCGGCGTAGGCTGTGACGTCTGGTCCGGGTGCTCAATCGGGCCAGGCTGTGCCGGAATGGACGGTACGGACGGCACGGTTGGCTGCGGCTGCGCGGGTTGCGTCGGCTGTTCCGTACCCGGCTTCGCCTCTTCCACAGGCGCAGGCTGTTCAGTTCGGGTCACACACCCTGCCAGAAACAGAGCAAAAGCTGTCACGAGCGCATAGCGGCTCAAGTTTTTAATCAAGGTTCACCCCTCAGAGATAAAGATAAAGTCTCACCTTATGCGCACCCAGATAGTTGGCGCTGCCATAAAGCGTTACCGACGATCGGGCCGGAATGGTGACGCTGCGCGGCGCCTCCAGCGGATGCATTTCGAGACCTCTTACGTCATACCAGAAAAAACGGTAGTGGACCGTCACGGGTTCGTGTCTTTCATTAAAGAGCGTAGAGGAGGCAGACGAGTTAATTTCACTGATGGTCAACGCGGGCTGTTGCGCCGTGATGCCCGCGGCAAGCACGGAAGATTCCATGACCAGCGTCTGTTCATCATTCACGGGGATCGCCGGACGCGAGCTGCATCCCACAATCATCATCGCCATTAGCAGCGCTGCAATACGCCCTTTACGCATATCAAAGACCTTTATGTGCCAGCATCGGCCCCAGAGGACGTCCACCCAGCAGATGCATGTGAATATGATAAACTTCCTGGCCGCCATGACGGTTGCAGTTCATGATCAGACGATAACCGTCTTCTGCAATCCCTTCCTGCTCAGCAATTTTCGCGGCCACCGTCAGCATACGTCCTAACGCCACTTCGTGCTCGGTTTTTACGTCGTTTACAGTCGGAATCAGAATATTGGGAATGATAAGGATGTGCGTCGGGGCCTGAGGTGAAATGTCCCGGAAAGCCGTTACCAGTTCATCCTGATAGACGATATCCGACGGAATTTCGCGGCGGATAATTTTACTGAAAATCGTTTCTTCAGCCATGACCTTTTCCTTTTTTGTTTAATCTGGCGCAATGCGTCCGCTGTAAACACACTCTCTGAATGAGCGTGTGACACAATTCAAGAGTATGAGCGAGTTTCTCCTGTCCTTTCAACCTCCTCCCTCGATTTCTTTCCTGAATAGCCATCAGCTGACTGAAGAGTGACCGCTCGCGGAGCTAAACGGGCTGAAACATTATTTCAGATCGGGTCGACACATCTGTTTACAGCATTAATAGCAATGCGTATATTTCGCATTTGCATTTTCATGCGCATTTTTAACATAGAAAACGACGCCAGCCCGTCACCGCGGGACTGACGCATACCCCCTTCACCGTTCATAAGGGTTTGATCATGTCTTTTATTAATCACACCAGGGATGGGCAACATCAGCCTGTCGCAACGCCTTCGTTGCTGGCAGCCTGCATTGCTATGGCATTGACGCCAGCCGCCGCTTTCGCTGATTCAACAACCGAAGATACTGTTGTCGTAGACGGCGGTTTTGACAACACACAGGATCCTTCCGCAAGCCAGGAGCAAGATTACAGCGTAAAAACCACCACCACCGGCACCAAACTGCTGCTGGTTCCCCGCGATATTCCGCAGTCCGTCAGCGTGATTAGCCAGCAGCGCATGGCCGATCAGAACCTGCAGTCCATCGGTCAGGTGTTAACCAATACCACGGGCGTAACGGCGCAGGTACAGGACAGCGGCCGAACCGTATTTTACTCGCGCGGATTTTTCGTCAGTAACTACGCCTATGACGACCTGCCCACCTCCATCAGCGAAGTGTGGAACTTTGGTGATACCGCTGCCGATACCGCGATTTACGACCGTATCGAAGTGGTGCGCGGCGCAACCGGCCTGATGTCCGGCACGGGCAACCCGGCGGCGTACGTCAACATGGTGCGTAAGCATGCGGACAGCAATGAATTCAAAGGGAATGTCTCGGCCAGCTACGGCAGCTGGGACAAGCAGCGCTACGTGCTGGATCTCCAGGCGCCGCTGGTGGAGTCCGGTAAGGTGCGGGGCCGCCTGATTACGGGTTATCAGGATAACGACAGCTTCGTGGATAACTATCATTACCGGAAGAAATTCCTCTACGGCGTGATGGATGCGGACGTCACCGACAGCACGACCCTTTCTGTGGGATATGAATATCAGGAAAGCAACACCGACAGTCCGACCTGGGGTGGGCTGCCGACCTGGTACAGCGACGGGAGCAAAACCCATTACGATCGTAGCCAGACCGTCGCACCTGACTGGGCCTATTCGGACAAGGACAGCACCCGCATCTTCGCTAACCTGACCCAGCGTTTCGACAACGGCTGGGAAGCGCACGTAAACGGCATGCACGCGGAGACCAACTTCGACAGCAAGCTGATGTATATGTCCGGCTATCCGGATAAAGAGACCGGCGCGGGCATGGTGGGATACGGCGGCTGGAACCGTGGCGAACGTAAACAGGATGCCGTTGACGCTTTCCTGCGCGGCGATTTCGATCTCTTTGGCCGCCAGCACGAAATGATGTTCGGCGGCAGCTTTAGCCGCCAGCGCAACCATTATGACAATACGATGCCGGATGCGCTGTACGGCATGGTTGACGTAGGTAACTTTAAGAACTGGAATGGTAACATTGCCGACCCGCAGTGGACGCCGTGGAAGCTCTACAGCCAGGACGACATCCGCCAGTCCTCAGCGTATACCTCCGCCCGCTTCTCGCTGGCCGATCCGCTGCATCTGATCCTCGGCGCGCGCTATACCAATTATAACATTCGCTATAATCCGGCAGGCTCCCCGGACACCCGCCTGGAAAGTACCAAAGATGACGTGACGCCTTACGCGGGCCTGGTCTACGACATTAATGAAGACTGGTCGACCTACGTCAGCTATACCTCCATCTTCCAGCCGCAGGACAAGCGTGACGCCAGCGGACGCTATCTCGACCCCACCACGGGAAAAAGCTACGAAGCCGGTGTGAAGGCAGACTGGTTCAATACCCGCCTGACCACCTCGCTGGCCATATTCCGCATTGAACAGGATAACGTGGCGAGCAATACCTATACCTACATGCCGAGCGGCGAATCAATTTATGAATCGCTGGACGGCGTGGTGAGTAAAGGGATTGAGTTCGAGCTGAACGGCGCGTTAACCGATAACTGGCAGCTGACCTTCGGCGCAACCCGCTACATTGCTGAAGATAAGAACGGCAACGCGGTAAGTTCCGATCAGCCGCGCACCACCATGAAGCTGTTCACCCGTTATCAACTGCCGATGCTGCCCGCGCTGACCGTGGGTGGTGGCGTAAACTGGCAGAACAAAGTGTGGACGGATGTGGATGGCGGCCCGGCGGGACAATCCCGCGCAGAGCAAGGCAGCTACGGGCTGGTTAACCTGTTCAGCCGCTATCAGGTTACCAAAGATTTTGCCGTTCAGGCGAACGTCAACAACCTGTTCGACAAAGAGTACTACGATTACGTCGGCTCTTATGTGGTCTATGGCGCGCCGCTGAACGTATCGGTGAGCGCGAGTTACGATTTTTGAGTGACAGAAGCCAGGTGGCGCTACGCTTACCGGGCCTACTCATCACGTAGGCCGGGTAAGGCGTAGCCGCCACCCGGCACAACAAACCGCACTAATAAAAAAGGCAGCCATTCGGCTGCCTTAGTCTCCCCAGGTCACAGCTTAGCTGTTGCGGATGTACTCATCCATTTCGGTTTTCAGGTTATCGGATTTGGTACCGAAGATTGCCTGAACACCAGAACCTGCAACAACCACGCCCGCTGCGCCCAGTTTTTTCAGACCCGGCTGGTCTACTTTGGCTACGTCGGCAACGCTCACGCGCAGACGAGTGATACACGCGTCCAGGTTAGTGATGTTCTCTTTACCACCGAACGCGGCAACCAGTGCTGGCGCCATTTCGCTGGTCGCACCTGCTTTGCTGTCTTCTGTTGCATCTTCACGGCCTGGGGTTTTCAGGTCCAGTGCTTTGATCAGCACGCGGAAGATGGTGTAGTAAACAACGGCATAGCACGCACCGACGATTGGGAACAGCCACAGTTTGCTGCTGTTACCAGACAGAACGATAAAGTCGATCAGGCCGTGAGAGAAGGACGTACCGTCACGCATACCCAGCAGGATACAGATTGGGAACGCCAGACCCGCCAGAATCGCGTGGATAACGTACAGGATCGGCGCAACGAACATGAAGGAGAACTCGATCGGCTCGGTGATACCGGTCAGGAACGAGGTCAACGCTGCGGAGATCATGATACCGCCCACTTTTGCACGGTTCTCTGGTTTAGCAGAGTGCCAGATTGCAATCGCAGCAGCCGGCAGACCGTACATTTTGAACAGGAAGCCACCGGACAGTTTACCTGCAGTTGGGTCGCCCGCCATGTAACGTGGGATATCGCCGTGGAATACCTGGCCTGCCGCGTTGGTGAATTCACCAATCTGCATCTGGAATGGAACGTTCCAGATATGGTGCAGACCGAATGGCACCAGGCAACGCTCGATGAAGCCGTAGATACCAAACGCCACAACCGGGTTCTGGTAAGCAGCCCACTGAGAGAAGGTCTGGATAGCGGAACCGATTGGTGGCCAGATGAAGGACAGGATCACGCCAGTGAAAATCGCTGCCAGACCAGAGATGATCGGAACGAAACGCTTGCCCGCGAAGAAGCCCAGATACTCAGGCAGCTTGATGCGATAGAAGCGGTTGAACATGTACGCTGCAATCGCACCGGAGATGATACCGCCCAGAACACCGGTGTCTGCCAGGTGTTTCGCGGCAATCTCTTCTGCCGGTAAATGCAGAACCAGCGGCGCAACCACAGCCATGGTTTTCACCATGATGCCGTAAGCTACCACTGCAGCCAGCGCAGATACGCCGTCGTTATTGGTGAAGCCCAGAGCCACACCGATCGCGAAGATCAGTGGCATGTTAGCAAAGACAGAACCGCCTGCTTCGGCCATCACGTGGGACACTACGGCTGGCAGCCAGCTGAAGTTTGCAGAACCGACACCCAGCAGGATACCTGCGATAGGCAGTACGGATACTGGCAGCATCAGCGATTTACCGACCTTTTGCAGGTTAGCAAATGCATTCTTAAACATAATTGAGAGTGCTCCTGAGTATTTGTGCTTTTTTTACGCTTTCACGCATTGGCCCGGGGGGAGTACCGTGCCGTGGACAGGACATCTAAGCGCCCTTTATTTATTACACAGAGTAAAATAATTCCCTCTGAGTTTGTTTGACGGCTATCACGTTTCAGCTTAAGGCGGTCGAAAAACTTGCAGTTATTTACAAAAAGCATGTCTGGATGTTTCTAAATACACCCTCACCGCCCCAAATGAGGCGGTGAACTTTACTCGCTTTGTTTATTAATTACGAGCCTAAAAAAAACAGGTGTATCAGACAGATTGCAGGCGGGCGGGGTCAATATGGAACAGCGTGGAGAAGTTTTCCGTCGTGACGCGGGCCAGCTCTTCGATGCTGACGCCCTTCAGTACGGCCATGTACTCCGCCACGTCTCGCGTCATCGCGGGCTGATTCTCTTTACCACGATGCGGAACCGGCGCCAGATACGGAGAATCGGTCTCCACCAGGATGCGATCGAGTGGAACATAACGTGCAGCATCACGCAGCTGCTCAGCGTTACGGAACGTCACGATCCCGGAAAACGAGATATAAAAGCCCAAATCAAGCAGCTTACCCGCCGTTTCTCTGTCTTCTGTGAAACAGTGTAGTACGCCACCGCAATCCGTCACGTTTTCTTCCCGGAGGATCGCCAGGGTATCCGCACGCGCATCGCGAGTGTGGACGATAACCGGCTTGTTCAGCTCGCGGCCAATGCGAATATGGTTGCGGAAAGACTCCTGCTGGCGCGGTTTGGTTTCCGGCGTGTAAAAATAGTCCAGCCCGGTCTCGCCCATTGCCACCACGCCCTCTTCCGCTGCCAGTCGGCGCAGATCCTCAACGTCGTACGCCTCGTCCTGATTTAACGGGTGCACGCCGCAGGAGAACACCACGTTATCGCGCACGCCCACCAGCTCGCGCATCGTGCGATAACCCGGCAGCGTCGTCGCCACCGCAAGGCAGAATTTCACATCGCGGGCGGCGGCTTTTTCCAGCACGTCATCCACGTTTTTATGCAGAGATTGATAATCCAGGCCATCAAGATGGCAGTGTGAGTCGACTAAAAACATAATGTCTCTCTCAGAGATGGGAAACCGGCGGCGTAACGCCGGGTTGCAGGTAGTGTTCAATACGCAGTAACTGGTCGGTCAGTAAAAGCTCTCGATTAAGACCCGTCACGGTTAAAAGCTGTTCACGGCTCTGGCAAACTTCATGAAGCATCGCGCGCAGAATCGCCCCTGAGAGGCGGTTCGCCAGCGTATTCACCAGCGGCCACGCGTCCGGGTTGGTCAGAAGCGTAGCCCCCTGCTGGGTTTTAAGCGCATCCAACAGCAGGGAGGCCAGCCAGTGCAGACGCTCCACTACCCGATCGCTGTTAAGCGCAGGCAGTAAACTGAGCCAGTCATGGTTATCCAGCGCTGCTTCAACGGCCCGGCAAAGCGCTTCACGCTCTGACCAGACGTCAGCTTGCAGCAGTGCCAGCGCCGCCGCGGGCGCACCGCTGCTCAGGCGTAACGCGGATAGCGCGCTTTCTGGTGACGTTGTCACCTCTCGCGCAAGCCAGCTCAGCGCCCACGATTCCTGAGGCACCGCCAGGTGATGAAGACGACAACGACTGCGCAACGTCGCCAGTAATCGTCCCGGGTCGCGGCATGAGAGGAAGAACCACGTTTTTACCGGCGGCTCTTCCAGCGTTTTAAGCAGGGCGTTAGCCGCCGCCTCGGTAAGCAGCGTAGCGTCTTTAAGCCAGACCACCTTCGCGCCGCCCAGCCGCGCGTGTTCATACAGTTTTTCACTGACTTCACGCACGGCATCAATACCGAGCGCGCTTTTACCCTTCTCAGGCTCGAGCGTGTAGTAGTCAGGATGCGTGCCCGCCTGCATCAGCTGGCAGCCGCGGCATTTGCCACAGCTCTTGTGCCCTTCCGGCTGCTGACACATCAGAAAACGGGTGATGGCGTAAATCAGCGCATCGTCGCCCATTCCCGGCAGGGCCTGAATCAGTAACGCATGATGCCCCCGTCCCGCCTGATAGCTGCCGATCAGCTGTTCAAAGTGCGGGCGCAACCATGGATACCATTTCATGCCAGCTGCTCCTGCACCCACTGCGTCACGGTTTTCTGAATGTCACGCGTGACGTCGGCCAGGGATTGCGTTGCATCGATGGTACGAATGGAGCTGTCCTGCGCGGCCAGCTCAAGATAGCGCGCGCGGGTGCGGTTAAAGAAATCAAACGACTCTTGCTCAATGCGGTCGAGCTCGCCGCGCGCGCGGGCGCGTTTGAGACCCACTTCCGGAGTCACATCCAGATAGAGCGTCAGGTCGGGGCGAAAATCACCTAATACGGCATTACGCAGCGTTGCCAGCATGGTCTGGTCAATACCGCGACCTCCGCCCTGATACGCCTGAGTGGACAGATCGTGACGATCGCCGATCACCCACTTGCCGTCGGCCAGGGCAGGCTTGATAACCGTCTCAACCAGCTGAACGCGTGCCGCGTAAAACATCAGCACTTCGGCTTTGTCAGTGATAATCTCGTCGCCGACGGATTTAATATCCAGCACCAGGCTGCGCAGCTTTTCAGCCAGCTGCGTGCCGCCCGGCTCGCGGGTAAATACCATGTCCGCCACGCCAAGCGCGTTGAGCGTATCCACCACCACGTTGCGGGCGGTGGTTTTACCCGCCCCTTCGAGTCCCTCAATGACGATATATTTACTGCGCATTTTTTTCCTTAAGTGCCTTCAGATAATCCTGAACAGAGCGATTGTGGCTGGCAAGGTTGGTGTTAAAGGTATGCCCCCCTTTTCCATCAGCCACAAAATAGAGATACGGTGTTTTCGCCGGATGCGCGGCGGCTTTGAGTGACGCTTCGCTCGGCGTGGCAATCGGGCCTGGCGGCAGGCCGTTAATGACGTAGGTATTATACGCCGTTGGCGTCTCGAGATCTTTCCTCGAAATCTTTCCGCTGTAACTCTCGCCCATGCCGTAAATAACGGTAGGATCGGTTTGCAGGCGCATGCCGATGCGCAGACGGTTGATAAATACTGACGCCACGCGATCGCGCTCGGCAGCCACGGCCGTCTCTTTCTCGATGATCGAGGCCATGGTTACGAACTGATTCCGATCGCTGTAAGGCAATCCTTCCATTCGGCCTTCCCAGGCGGCATCGACAGCGGCGACCATTTTTTTGTGCGCCCGCTTCAGGATCGCCACATCGGACGTGCCTGCCGTGTACATCCAGGTGTCGGGCCAGAACCAGCCTTCTACCCATTCAGGATGCTCAAGCTTCAGGGCTTCAGCCACCGTCTGATAGCTATCGTCTTTTAGCGTATGCTTGATATACGGCGCATCGCGCAGCTGTTTAAGGTAATCGCTCAGGCGCATCCCTTCCACAAACCGCAGGGGAAACTGGGCCTCTTTGCCGCTTTCCAGCAGCTGCAGCATCTCTCTGACGGTCATTCCCGGCGTAAAGCGATAGGTCCCGGCCTTGAAATGTGACAGCTCCGGTTCAACGCGCAATAGCCACTGGAATACCCGTGGACGATTAATAATCCTGTCGCCATAAAGCTGTTCCCCAAGCGCCTGACGGCCGGTTCCCGCTTTCAGGGTGAAGATCGTTTCGTCTTTAATCAGGATCTTGCTGTCCGCCAGCTGGCGAACTTTCCATACGCCTGCTCCGCCAGCGACGCCCAGCACAACGATGAGGATAAGGACAAAGCGCAACATTTTTTTCATGACTATCTGGTTTGCTCACATATCGGGGCTAAAAACTGAAACAGCTCGCGCGAAGACCAGCGTTGTTGGCCATACTCACGGACCGGTACAACAGGCATCAGCGCATTGCAGATGATGACTTCATCTGCGGTCTGTAGGGCGGCTTCTCCTGCGCTAACTTCGACAACGCGAAAGCCAGAGCGTGCCAGCTGAGCCAGACAAAACTGACGCATCAACCCATTTACGCCAGCCTGTTCCAGCGACGGCGTAAACACCTCTCCCCCCTGTCGCCAGAATAAATTAGCCGCACAGCATTCCGTAATGAGCCCTTCGCTGTCAAGAACCAGCGCCTCATCGGCGTCCGTCTGTTCAAGATGAGTACGAATAAGCACCTGCTCAAGGCGATTGAGATGCTTAAGCCCGGCCAGCATCGGATTTCGTCCCAGCCGTATCGGGCTCAGCGTCAGCGTGACGCCGTCTTCTCGCCAGCGCGAGTAATGTGAAGGATAAGCAGATACGGAGAGGATACGCGTGGGGCTAAGACACGATGCGGCGCTGTAACCCCGACCACCGCTGCCGCGGCTGATGATAACCTTGAGTACGCCGCTGGGCTTCCCGGATGCGAGCTGGCACATTTCCTGGCGCAGTGCGTCCCAAAGCGTAAAGGGGATCATTAGCTTTTCACAGCCATGCTGCAGGCGTCGAATGTGCGCCTCAAGCAGGCAGACCTCGCCGTCCAGAATGCGCGCCGTCGTAAAGCAACCATCACCGAACTGTATCGCCCTGTCGCTGGCAGGCAGCGTGTCCTGCTCAAGGCCATTGATTAAAAACATGGTGGCTCCTTATGCGTGGGCGTTTAGTCTGGCAGGATGTCATGCAGCCGACAAGAAGATTAGGCTTAATAAAAAAGGCCCGGCAAGCGGACCTTTTTAAATGCTATCGGGACGTCAGGATCAGATCTTTTTGAAGATCAGAGAACCGTTGGTGCCGCCGAAGCCGAAGGAGTTACACAGGGTGTACTCCATACCGCTAACCTGACGCGCCTCGTGAGGCACGAAGTCCAGATCGCAACCTTCATCCGGGTTATCCAGGTTGATGGTTGGCGGAACAGCCTGATCGCGCAGCGCAAGGATAGAGTAGATAGACTCTACCGCACCCGCCGCACCCAACAGGTGACCGGTCATGGACTTCGTCGAGCTCACCAGAACGCGGCTGGCAGATTCGCCGAAGATAGACTTAACCGCCTGAGCTTCAGCCTTATCGCCTGCAGGCGTAGAGGTGCCGTGCGCGTTCACGTAGCCAATTTGTGCTGGGGTAATACCCGCATCACGAATCGCGTTTTCCATTGCCAGCGCGGCACCCGCACCGTTCTCCGGAGGAGACGTCATGTGATACGCATCGCTGCTCATACCAAAGCCAACGACTTCAGCATAAATTTTCGCACCGCGTTTTTTCGCGTGTTCGTACTCTTCCAGTACGATCATGCCCGCCCCGTCGCCCAGCACGAAGCCGTCACGGTCTTTATCCCACGGACGGCTCGCCGCCTGCGGGTTATCATTGCGGGTAGACAGCGCACGCGCCGCACCAAAACCGCCGACGCCCAGTGGGGTACTGGCTTTTTCAGCACCGCCCGCAACCATAGCATCTGCATCGCCGTACGCGATTATGCGCGCGGCCTGGCCGATGTTATGTACGCCAGACGTACAGGCGGTCGCGATAGAAATGCTTGGCCCACGCAGGCCGAACATAATGGTCAGGTGACCCGCCACCATGTTAACAATCGTGGACGGAACGAAGAACGGGCTGATCTTACGCGGGCCGCCATTCATCAGAGATGTATGGTTTTCCTCGATCAGGCCAAGACCGCCAATCCCGGAGCCGATAGCGGCGCCGATACGGGTTGCGTTCTCTTCCGTAATCTCAAGGCCAGAATCCTGCATGGCCTGAACGCCAGCGACAATTCCATATTGAATGAAGGCATCCATCTTGCGCTGTTCTTTGCGCGAGATGATCTCTTCACAGTTAAAATCCTTTACTAAGCCAGCAAATTTCGTTGCATAGGCGCTAGTATCGAAATGGTCGATTAGGCTGATGCCGCTCTGACCGGCAAGGAGAGCTTTCCAGGTGGACTCTACGGTATTGCCGACAGGAGACAACATGCCAAGTCCGGTCACAACTACACGACGCTTAGACACGTTTGTCCTCCAGGGAGGGATAAAAAAAGAGATTCGTGGGACTAAAAAAGATAAAACTCAGGCGGTCGAATGACCGCCTGGAGATGTTCACTTACGCCTGGTGACCGTTGATGTAATCAATGGCAGCCTGAACGGTGGTGATCTTCTCAGCTTCTTCGTCCGGAATCTCAGTATCAAACTCTTCTTCCAGAGCCATTACCAGCTCAACGGTGTCAAGAGAATCTGCGCCCAGGTCTTCAACGAAGGAAGCGGAGTTCACAACTTCTTCCTGCTTAACGCCCAGCTGTTCGCCGATAATTTTCTTAACGCGTTCTTCGATAGTGCTCATACTCTTAAATTTCCTATCAAAACTCGCTTTCGCGATGGTTTTCGTAGTGTATAAAATGTTGAAAAATTTGCAACTAAATCCCGGCAGTTCTTACCACGATTTTACGTTATTTTGAGGCCATTCGCCCTAATAACGCAAATATTTTTCATCGTGATTAAACCATGTACATCCCGCCGTTGACGTGGAGGGTCTCACCAGTGATGTAACCCGCTTCGTCAGAGGCTAAAAATGCAACCGCACTGGCGATTTCTTTAGGGTCGCCAAGACGACCCGCCGGAACTGCCGCCAGCGTACCCGCACGCTGATCATCCGTCAGCGCACGCGTCATGTCCGTTTCAATAAAGCCCGGAGCAACAACGTTTACCGTAATACCGCGGGACGCAACTTCACGCGCCAGCGACTTACTGAAACCGATCAGACCCGCTTTCGCCGCAGCGTAGTTAGCCTGACCAGCATTTCCCATGGTACCAACCACAGAACCGACAGTGATAATACGACCATGACGCTTTTTCATCATAGCGCGCATTACCGCTTTTGACAGACGGAATACAGATGACAGGTTGGTTTCGATGATATCGTTCCACTCGTCGTCTTTCATTCGCATTAACAGGTTATCGCGAGTGATCCCGGCATTGTTTACCAGAATGTCCACTTCGCCAAACTCTGCGCGAATATTTTCCAGAACAGATTCGATAGATGCAGGTTCAGTCACATTCAGTACCAGACCTTTACCGTTTGCACCCAGATACTCGCTGATGGCCTGTGCGCCATTCTCGCTGGTTGCTGTACCAATCACCTTCGCGCCGCGCGCTACCAGTGTTTCAGCAATTGCACGCCCGATACCGCGGCTTGCGCCAGTGACCAGGGCGATTTTTCCTTCAAAACTCATGGTATTCCTCTTTTATTGCGAGAGTGCCGCTGACATGGCTTCCGGCTCGTTAATCGCCGAGGCTGTCAGGGTGTCAACAATACGTTTTGTCAGACCGGTGAGGACTTTACCTGGACCGACTTCATACAGATGCTCAACGCCTTCCGCGGCCATAAACTCAACGGTTTTGGTCCACTGTACCGGGCTGTAGAGCTGGCGAACCAGCGCATCGCGGATCGCTTCCGGCGCGGTTTCGCATTTCACATCGACGTTGTTCACAACGGAAATCGTCGGTGCGTTAAACGTCATTTTTTCCAGCTCAACCGCCAGCTTCTCGGCAGCAGGCTTCATCAGTGCACAGTGGGACGGCACGCTGACCGGCAGCGGCAGCGCACGTTTAGCACCGGCTGCTTTACAGGCCGCACCCGCACGTTCAACCGCCTCTTTATGACCAGCAATAACCACCTGGCCCGGCGAGTTGAAGTTTACCGGAGAGACAACCTGACCTTCAGCAGACTCTTCACACGCTTTTGCAATGGACGCATCATCCAGACCGATAATGGCAGACATGCCGCCCGTGCCTTCCGGCACCGCTTCCTGCATGAATTTACCGCGCAGCTCCACCAGACGTACCGCGTCAGCGAACGCGATCACACCGGCACAGACCAGGGCAGAGTATTCACCCAGGCTATGACCGGCGAGCAGGGCTGGCGCTTTACCGCCCTGCTGCTGCCAGACGCGCCACAGCGCAACGGAGGCGGTCAGCAGCGCGGGCTGCGTCTGCCAGGTTTTGTTCAGTTCTTCGGCCGGACCCTGCTGGGTCAGCGCCCATAAATCATAACCCAGTGCATCAGAAGCTTCACGGAAAGTCTCTTCAATGACCGGATAGTGAGCTGCCATTTCAGACAACATCCCAACGGTCTGAGAGCCCTGGCCCGGGAACACAAAAGCAAATTGCGTCATTTTTTATTCCTTATACTAGAAACGAACCAGCGCGGAACCCCAGGTGAACCCGCCACCGAAGGCTTCAAGCAAGACCAGCTGGCCCCGTTTGATTCGTCCATCGCGTACCGCTTCATCAAATGCGCACGGTACCGACGCCGCAGAGGTGTTGCCGTGACGATCCAGCGTCACCACAACGTTATCCATCGACATGCCCAGCTTTTTCGCGGTCGCGCTGATGATACGCAAGTTCGCCTGATGCGGAACCAGCCAGTCAAGCACGGAGCGCTCAAGGTTATTCGCTTCCAGCGTTTCATCAACGATGTGCGCAAGCTCAGTCACTGCCACCTTGAACACCTCGTTCCCTGCCATGGTCAGGTAGATTGAGTTGTCCGGATTCACGCGATCGGCGTTGGGCAGAGTCAACAGTTCGCCATAGCTGCCATCAGCATGCAGATGCGTAGAGATGATACCCGGCTCTTCGGACTGCCCCAGCAGCACCGCGCCCGCACCATCACCAAAAATAATGATCGTTCCACGATCGGTAGGATCGCAGGTGCGCGCCAGCACGTCAGCACCGATCACCAGCGCATATTTAACGGCACCGGATTTCACGTACTGATCGGCAACGCTCAGCGCATAGGTGAAGCCTGCACACGCGGCAGCGACGTCAAACGCCGGGCAGCCTTTAATACCGAGCATGTTCTGCACCTGGCACGCTGCGCTTGGGAAAGCGTGCGTGGCAGACGTCGTGGCAACCACGATCAGGCCAATCTGTTCTTTATCAATACCCGCCATTTCGATAGCACGCTGTGCGGCTTCGTAACCCATGGTCGACACGGTTTCGTCTGGCGCGGCAATACGACGTTCACGGATACCTGTGCGCGTGACAATCCACTCGTCAGACGTATCTACCATTTTTTCCAGATCGGCGTTGGTACGCACTTGTTTTGGCAGGTAGCTGCCGGTACCTAAAATCTTCGTATACATGTACGCTCAGTCACTTTTAGCTAATACAGATTCCAGGCGAGCGGCAATCCGCTGAGGGACTTGTCGCTGCACCGCCTGCACTGCCTGTTCAATCGCGACAGCAAATGCTCGCTGATTGGCGGCGCCATGACTCTTAATCACGATGCCGCGCAATCCTAACAGACAGGCGCCATTATACTGGTCGGGGTTGAGGTGACTGAATCGCCGCGTCAGGCTTTTTTGTAACCAACGCTTCAATAAAATTAGCCACCAGGCGCTTTTTTTGCCTTCTCCCTGAGATTTCAGCAGAGAAAGAAACATGCGCACGACCCCTTCCATGGTCTTCAACGTGACGTTTCCGGTGAAGCCATCGCACACCAGAACATCCGTTTTCCCCGTCAACAACTCATTGGCTTCGAGATAACCAATATAGTTGATGGAGGGAACCTGTTTGAGCAATTCAGCCGCTTCGCGAATGCTGTCCAGGCCTTTGGTCTCTTCTTCACCAATGTTCAGTAACGCAACACGGGGAGTGTTGATCCCGACCACTTCTTCTGCCAGCACCGATCCCATCACGGCAAACTGGGCCAGCATAGTACTATCACAGTCGACGTTAGCGCCCAAATCGAGCACTACCGTCTTGCCCTTCTGCTGATGCGGTAACACCGTCACCAGCGCCGGGCGCTCAATACCGTCAATCGGTTTGAGCAGCAATTTCGACAGCCCCATCAGCGCGCCGGTATTCCCTGCGCTGACGCAAGCCTGAGCTCGCCCTTCTTTCACCAGCTCCAGCGCTATCCGCATCGAGCTGCCACGACTATTGCGAATCGCCTGCGAGGGTCGGGCATCACTGGCAATAACTGACTGCGCAGGAATAATCTGCAGACGTGAACGTTGTTCAAAGTCAGCTTTTGCGAGTAATGGCGTGATTGTGTCGGGATTGCCGACTAAAAGAAGTGTGAGTTGCGAATTAGAATTCAGTGCCTGCAATGCTGCAGGCACTGTCACGGAAGGGCCAAAATCTCCCCCCATGACATCTAACGCCAGGGTTAGACGTGTCAAGGTATCGTCGCAGCCTGGTTCGGTAAATTCCCCGCTTGCACGGGGAAATCCTCACTAAGCCTAATCACGCTTGCGCGTGATTACTTAGTGATAACCTTGCGGCCGCGGTAGAAACCGTCAGCGGTGATGTGGTGACGCAGGTGTTTCTCACCAGAAGTCTTGTCTACAGACAGGCTGGTAACTGCAGTCAGCGCGTCATGGGAACGACGCATGCCACGTTTGGAACGGGTTGGTTTATTCTGTTGTACGGCCATGGACCTTACTCCTCAATTACTTACGCTTTAAGCTGGCTAATACGGCAAATGGGTTTGGTTTTTGCGCTTCATCAGGCAGTTCCCCAAAGACCATGTCCGCCTCGGACACTTCACAGTGTTCAGAATCATGCACCGGAACCACTGGCAAGGTGAGGATGATTTCATCTTCAACCAGAGCCAGAAGATCGATTTCACCGAATTCGTTAACCTCAATCGGCTCATACGCTTCCGGGAGTGCTTCAGCCTGTTCGTCAGAACGAACCGGACTAAAACAATACGTTGTGTGAACATGCTGTACAAACGGTTTCCCGCAACGCTGACACTCGAGCGTTACCGTCACCTTTGCATCACCGGTTAAAACGGCGAGACGCTGGTTGTCGATAGCGAACGACATGGAGCATTCTACATCACTGTCCACACTGACTACGGATTCGGCAATACGCTCGGCCTGATCGGAAGTATAGATACCTTCGTAATCGAGGCGTTTTTGAGCCGTACGAACCGGATCAAGAGTCAGGGGTAATTTTACCTTTTGCATAGGGCGCGCATATTAACTTTGTAACGTCATAGAGTCAAAGAAAAAGGCAACCAGAGCTGCCTTTTGCCAATTATTCGCACACATTGCGGCCTGTAGTTTAAAATGGCTGGCATCGATACGCTATATCTGGTGATAAAAATATGCCAAATCTCGTCCTTGCTTCCACGTCTCCCTACCGCCGAATGCTGCTGGAAAAGCTCGGGATCCCGTTTGAATGCGCCGCGCCAGAGGTGGATGAGACGCCACAGCCGGGTGAATCACCGCGTCATCTGGTGACGCGCCTTGCAAAGGAGAAAGCGCAGTCGCTGGCCACACGCTATCCTTCACATTTGATTATAGGCTCCGATCAGGTTTGCGTGCTGGACGGCGAAATCACCGGCAAGCCCCATACGGAGGAGAACGCCTGCCAGCAGCTGATGCGTGCGCGAGGCACTATCGTGACCTTTTATACCGGCCTTGCCCTCTATAACTCCGCCTCAGGCCATCTGCAAACCGAATGCGAGCCGTTCGACGTACACTTCCGCCGTCTCAGCGAGCAAGAGATAATGGATTACGTGCGCCGGGAACGGCCGCTGAACTGCGCGGGGAGCTTTAAAAGTGAAGGACTGGGAATTGCGCTGTTCGACAAGCTGGACGGACGGGATCCGAATACGCTGGTAGGGTTACCGCTGATTGCCTTGTGTCAGATGTTACGGCGTGAAGAGTGTAATCCGCTGGCCATGTGATTTTTGCCCAGCGGCGCTTCGCTTGCATGGGCCTACTACACTGCGGCCTGATGCCCTCACCCCGGCCCTCTCCCACAGGGAGAGGGAGGAAAGCAAAATCAGCCGCGAAGGACCTTAAGACAGCGTTTCAACTGCTCATCCAGCGGCGCTTCAATACGGATGACTTCGCCCGTATTAGGATGGGTAAACTTCAGCGCTGCCGCATGCAGGAACAGACGCGACAGGCCCGTTCCCGCCAGCTGCTTATCAAACTCGCGGTCGCCATAGCGGTCATCAAAGGCGATGGGGTGCCCTGCAAACTGCGTATGCACGCGGATCTGGTGGGTACGGCCGGTCACCGGGCTGCAGCGCACCAGCGTGGCAAACTCGTAGCGTTCTTCAACTTTGAAACGCGTCTCAGACGGTTTCCCTTCCTGGCTCACCCGGACAATACGCTCACCGCTTTGCAGAATGTTCTTCAGCAGCGGCGCCTGTACCACTTTTACATGAGACTGCCACTGGCCGCGCACCAGCGCCAGGTAGTCTTTCTGCATGCCTTTCTCGCGCAGCTGTTCATGCAGAGAGCGCAGCGCGGAACGCTTTTTCGCCACCAGCAGCACGCCGGAGGTATCGCGATCGAGACGGTGAACCAGTTCGAGGAAACGCGCTTCCGGGCGCAGGGCACGCAGCCCTTCAATCACGCCGAAGCTCAGACCGCTACCGCCATGAACAGCCGTTCCTGACGGTTTATTCAGCACCAGAATGTGATCATCCTCATACAGGATGACATCGCTCAGGGCGGCGACTTTCTGTAGCTTCGGCGAAACGGTCTCTTCTTCACGCTCCGCAACGCGCACCGGCGGAATACGCACTTCATCGCCCGCCTCGAGTTTGTACTCGGGCTTCACGCGTTTTTTGTTAACCCGCACCTCGCCCTTACGCAGGATGCGGTAAATCATGCTCTTCGGTACCCCTTTCAGTTGGGTACGCAAAAAGTTGTCGATACGTTGCCCCGCGTCATCTTCGGCGATAGCAACCATTTTTACGGCTGGAGTCTCTGTTTTCATGGTTGGCGATTCTAAATATCGTCAGCCATTAGCGCCACTCATTTTTCTATGCTTATATTTACTTTTATCCGGGCACTCTTCCGTTTTGCGCAATCGATTTGGTGGTTATTAAACCAATCACCACCTTGAAGTGAAGAAACTGTGAGTAACCGGGTGATAATTGGTAAAAGTCATCTTGCTATAACCCGGCGAGCAGTGGAATAATGAAGCCGTTTTCCGTGTTAAATCCTGGTTACGTAAGGATGTCGACGGAATGACCAATTTTGCCTGACCGATCATCCACGCAGCAATGGCGTAAGACGTATTGATCTTTCAGGCAGTTAGCGGGCTGCGGGTTGCAGTACTTCCCGGTATAAGGATTGTTCTCTGGAGAGTTCTACCCAGGCAATTCCCCTGATAATTGCGCTGTGTTTCCGTATGAAATACAGGCAACCGACACTCTGCGCCTCTTAAGCGAGCGACAACCGTGAGGTTGGCGACGTGAACAGACACGAGGCCATCGGTTCATACCCCGGAAAGCGTCACCTTGCCCGCAGCTTTGTCGTCAATGTAAGAATAACGAGTAAGTTACGATGAAAAGAATGTTAATCAACGCAACTCAGCAAGAAGAGTTGCGTGTCGCCCTTGTGGATGGGCAGCGCCTGTACGATCTGGATATCGAAAGTCCTGGACACGAACAGAAAAAAGCGAACATTTACAAAGGTAAAATCACCCGCATTGAACCAAGCCTTGAAGCTGCATTTGTCGATTACGGTGCTGAGCGTCATGGTTTCCTCCCTCTGAAAGAAATCTCCCGCGAATATTTCCCTGCAAACTACAACGCCCATGGCCGCCCAAACATCAAAGATGTGCTGCGCGAAGGTCAGGAAGTTATCGTTCAGATTGATAAAGAAGAGCGTGGCAACAAAGGTGCCGCACTGACTACCTTTATCAGCCTGGCAGGGAGCTATCTGGTGCTGATGCCTAACAACCCGCGTGCGGGTGGCATCTCTCGCCGTATCGAAGGGGATGACCGTACCGAGCTGAAGGAAGCGCTGGCAAGCCTTGAGCTGCCGGACGGCATGGGGCTTATCGTGCGTACCGCAGGCGTTGGCAAATCAGCCGAAGCGCTGCAGTGGGACCTGAGCTTCCGTCTGAAGCACTGGGAAGCTATCCAGAAAGCTGCAGAAAGCCGCCCTGCTCCGTTCCTGATCCACCAGGAAAGCAACGTGATCGTGCGTGCCTTCCGTGACTACCTGCGTCAGGACATCGGCGAGATTCTGATCGACAACCCGAAAGTACTTGAGCTGGCTCGCCAGCACATTGCCGCGCTGGGTCGTCCGGATTTCACCAGCAAAATTAAACTGTACACCGGTGAAATCCCGCTGTTCAGCCACTACCAGATCGAATCCCAGATTGAGTCCGCCTTCCAGCGTGAAGTGCGCCTGCCTTCCGGCGGCTCTATCGTTATCGACTCCACTGAAGCGCTGACCGCTATCGACATCAACTCCGCTCGCGCCACACGCGGCGGTGACATCGAAGAGACGGCCTTCAACACCAACCTCGAAGCCGCTGATGAAATCGCCCGCCAGCTCCGCCTGCGCGATCTGGGTGGTCTGATTGTTATCGACTTCATCGACATGACCCCTGTTCGCCACCAGCGTGCGGTTGAAAACCGCCTGCGTGAAGCGGTGCGTCAGGATCGCGCGCGTATCCAGATTAGCCATATCTCCCGCTTTGGCCTGCTGGAAATGTCCCGTCAGCGTCTGAGCCCGTCGCTGGGTGAATCCAGCCATCACGTTTGTCCGCGCTGTTCCGGCACCGGTACCGTGCGTGATAACGAATCTCTGTCTCTCTCCATCCTGCGTCTGATTGAAGAAGAAGCGCTGAAGGAGAATACCAAAGAGGTTCACGCGATTGTTCCTGTGCCGATTGCCTCCTACCTGCTGAACGAAAAACGTGCAGCGGTCAGCGCCATTGAGGCACGTCAGGGCGGCGTTCGCTGCATCATCGTGCCAAACGATCAGATGGAAACCCCGCACTATCACGTGCTGCGCGTCCGTAAAGGCGAAGAGACGTCCACGCTCAGCTACCTGCTGCCGAAGCTGCATGAAGAAGAGATGGCCCTGCCTTCCGATGAAGAGCCAGCCGAGCGCAAACTGCCAGAGCAGCCTGCGTTAGCGACCTTCATCATGCCTGAAGCACCGCCGGAAGCGGCCCTGGAAAAACCTGCGGCCAAGCCTGCGGCACAAAAACCAGAAGCCGCAGTGGCGAAAGCCCAGCCGGCAGAACAGCCGGGTCTGCTGAGCCGCTTCTTTGGCGCGCTGAAGAAGATGTTTGCTGGCGAAGAAGAGGTTCAGCCAGAGCAGCCGAAAGAAGAGCCAAAAGCGGCCAAGCCAGAGCGTCAGCAGGACCGTCGTAAGCGTCAGAACAACCGCCGCGATCGTAACGACCGCAGCGACCGTAATGAGCGCAATGACCGTCGTGACAACCGTGACAATCGCTCTGAGAATGGCGAAGGCCGCGAGCAGCGCGAAGACAACCGTCGCAACCGTCGCGAGAAACAGCAGCAGAATGTTGAAGATCGTGAAATTCGCCAGCAGGCGGGCGATGAGTCTGAGAAGAGCAAACAGCGTGACGACCAGCAGCCGCGCCGTGAACGCAACCGTCGCCGTAACGACGAGAAGCGTCAGGCACAGCAGGAAGTCAAAAACCTGAACCGCGAAGAGCCTGTTGAACAGCAGGACGGCGAGCAGGAAGAACGTACTCAGGTTATGCCGCGCCGCAAGCAGCGCCAGCTTGCTCAGAAAGTTCGCTTCGCTTCTGAAGCAGCCGAAGAGTCAACCCTTGTCGCGGTTGAATCCAGCGAGAGCACAACCGGTACGCAGGTGGCGAAAGTTGACCTGCCTGCGGTCGTTGAAAACAGCGCAGAGCAGGATGACAACGGTGAAAACCGTGATAACGCCGGCATGCCGCGCCGTTCACGCCGTTCGCCACGTCATCTGCGCGTCAGCGGCCAGCGCCGTCGTCGCTATCGTGACGAGCGTTACCCGACTCAGTCTCCAATGCCGCTGACCATTGCCTGTGCTTCGCCAGAGATGGCCTCCGGTAAAGTCTGGATCCGCTACCCGGTAGCGCGCCCGGAGCAGGCTGTAGAAGAGCAGCCTGTAGCCGAAGAGGTGATTGCCCCTGTCGCCGCGGTTGAAGAAGTGGTGGCAGAAGCGGCAACCGTGGTTGAACCTCAGGTTGTTGAAGCTGAAGCACCGCAGCCGGTGGATGTCGAAACCGCTCATCCGGAAGTGATTGCCGCGCCGGTTGAAGCCGCTCCGCAGCTTATCGCTGAAGAAGATGTCGCGGTAGCTGAAGAAATTGCTGCAGAGGCTGAACCTGTTGCCGCAGTGGAAGAGGCCGCTGAAACCGTCGTCGAAGCGGTACCTGAAGAAGTCGCTCAGGACGTTGAGATTGAGGTTGAACCGGTTGTTGAAGAACCGAAAGCGCCAGAAGTGAAGCCTGAACCGGTTGTTTCTGCACCGGCCGCTGCCCACGTGGCGACAGCGCCAATGACGCGCGCTCCGGCGCCGGATTACGTGCCTGAAGCCCCGCGTCACAGCGACTGGGTGCGCCCGGCCTTCACCTTCGACGGTAAAGGCGCTGCAGGCGGCCACAGTGCAACGCATCAGGCAACTGCACCGGCAACCCGTCCGCAGTCCGTCGAATAACGACGCTGAAAGTAAAAAGCCGACCTTCGGGTCGGCTTTTTTTATGGCTGCTGCACGGGCGTTCTCATCCCGGTGACCTCCGGCATGACCTGCCGCATTAGCTCAAGAAAACGCCGCAAGCGTGCCGGATAATAGCGTGACCAGGGATAAACCAGGTGCACCGGTAGCGCCGCCGGCTGCCACTCCGGCAGCAAATGTACCAGCCGCCCTTCCCGAATATCCTCCTGTACCGTCCAGCTGGACACTACCGCCACGCCAAGGCCGGTGAGCGCCGTATTGCGTGCAACATACAGGCTGTCGGTGCTGAGGCGTGGGGTAATCGCCACTCGCGCGGCGTCAGGAGTTGCATCGTGAAAAAGCTCTACGTGGCGCTGGTAGAATGAGCTGATCGCAATCCAGGGAAGCTGTTGCAAATCTTCCGGCGTATTCACCGCCGGGAAGCGGGCCAGCAGTGCCGGAGACGCCACCACCGAGCGCGGCACTTCGGCCAGCAGCACGGACACGGTTGCCGGATCGACTTCCATGCCCACCCGAATGGCGCAGTCGAGGTTATCCCCCAGGAAATCCGCCGACCGATCGTTGAGCATCCACTCAATCGAAAGCTGCGGATAGCGTTGCAAAAATTCGGTTACGGGTTTCAGCAGCTGATCCTGACCAAACGCGTGGGGTGCCCGCACCCGCAGCACGCCTACAGGCTCATCTTCCGTCTGCCCCACCTCATCTTCCAGCGCCAGCCAGCTGTCAATCACCCGACGAGCGTGCTGATAGCAGCGCTCGCCGTCATCCGTCAGCCGCGTCGTGTGGGTGGTGCGCAACATTAGGCGCACGCCCAGCATGGTCTCAAGCGACTGCAACCGTCTGCTTACCGTTGCCTGGGTTGTGGCCAGCTGCCGTGCCGCCGCTGAGAGGGAACCGGCCTCAACAATACGAACGAACGTCCGCATTAACTCCACCCTGTCTATACGCTCAGCTCTTTTCATCGCATTTTCATTTATACGTCCAACGTATAAGCGTTTTACCACCGGGCCCGCTACCGTCGCAAGGCGTCCTGATAAAAAATAGCCTCACACGACGAATGAGGAACATCTTATGAACACAACAACCGCCGCCCATGCCGTGAGCCGCTGGGTCATCTTCATGCTGGCGATCGGGGCTGGCTTCAGCGTGGCATCTATCTATTATGCCCAGCCTCTGCTGCCGCTGATGGGCGCAGACCTTCACCTGAGTATCGAAGGCATGGGCATGGTCCCAACGCTCACCCAGGCGGGATATGCCCTGGGTATTCTGTTCCTGCTGCCGCTTGGCGATCGCCACGACCGCAGAACGTTAATCCTGATAAAGAGCGCGGCGCTGGCGCTGTTCCTTCTTGGCTGTAGCCTGACCGGACAGATCCACTCTCTGCTGCTGGCAAGCCTGCTCATCGGCATGGCCGCCACCATGGCACAGGATATCGTCCCTGCGGCGGCCATTCTTGCGCCGGAGGGTAAACAGGGCAAAACCGTGGGCACGGTAATGACCGGTCTGCTGATGGGGATCTTATTATCAAGAACCGTGAGCGGCGTGGTGGGCGAAGCGTTTGGCTGGCGCGTCATGTACCAGCTGGCGGCGGCGAGCATTGCGTTCATCGGCGTGGTGATGTGGTTCGTACTTCCCCGTTTTGCGATTCACTCCACGCTGAGCTACCCCGCGCTGATGCGCTCCATGGAACATCTGTGGCGTCGTTATCCGGCGCTGCGCCGCGCGGCGCTGGCCCAGGGTTTCCTGTCGATTGCCTTTAGCGCCTTCTGGTCAACGCTTGCGGTCATGCTGCTGGAACGCTATCACCTTGGCAGTGCCGTCGCGGGAGGTTTTGGGATTGCCGGTGCCGCCGGTGCGCTAGCCGCGCCGCTGGCAGGCGGTTTAGCAGACAGGCTGGGCGCAGGAAAAGTCACGCAGCTTGGTGCAGTCCTGGTAACCGTCTCTTTCGCCCTGATGTTCCTGATGCCCGCGCTGAGCGTTCATGGACAGCTGATGCTGATCGCCCTCTCCGCCGTCGGGTTCGACCTGGGCCTGCAGTCCAGCCTGGTCGCCCACCAGAACCTGGTTTACAGCCTTGAACCGCAGGCGCGTGGTCGTCTCAACGCCCTGCTCTTTACGGTGGTCTTTATCGGGATGGCGCTGGGTTCCGCGTTGGGCAGCCATATCTACTCGCTGGCTGGCTGGACGGGTGTGGTCGCGCTGGCGACCGTCTGCGGTGCCATTGCGCTGGCAATCCGTCTGATTGAAAGCGCCCGTGTCGCTTCCGCATCAGCAGACGTTGCATAAAAAAAATGCCCAGTTTCAAGACATGCTCTAAGAGGTCAAGATGTTATTTGTTCAGCTGGAACAGAGACATGCCCTGCATATCGCTAAACGCTTTATAAGACGCCTGCAAGGCCGCCTGCTGCATAGTGTAAGAGGAAATTGCCGCATTCCAGTCAACGTCCACAAGGTCGCTCATTTGTTTGGTCTGAGAGAGTGACCGGTCGCTACTCAACGTGTTCAGTTTATCCAGCTCGTTCAGCTTAGTACCCAAGTCTGCCCGTACGGTTAATACATTATCAAGCGAGTTACGCAACCCCCGGTTCGCAGCATCAATAGCAGCATTCTCCTGATCGACCTTTGCTTGATCGTCTCCGACGGGCGTATTCAACGAGGTGATAGCGTTATCCAGTATCTTGAACAAATTCTTTTCCGGTGTTCCACCACCCGGCTCTGGCGTTGCATTGCTGGTAAACGTGGCGAATACCTCTGTGCCAGTGTGGCTGATCTGCATATTTCGCGCAGAATCCACCTGTTGATTAACCGGAGTAGAACCACCGATATAATTGCCGCTGGTTTGGTCAAAAGGGGCATTCTCCGTCTTATAGCCTGCGAAGATATATCGTCCATTACCGTCAGTGCTGTTGGCGAGGTTCATCAGCTGATCCCGGATGCCTTGCAGGTCCGTCGCCAGAGATGCCCGATCGCTGTCACTTAATGTCCCATTCCTCGCATAGACGACTTTTTCCTGAGCGCTCTGAATGGCCGTCGTAACCTGTGAAAGGACACTCTCCTCAAGCGATACTTTCTGCGTGGCAAAGGTGCGAGCAAGATCGAATTGACTATTCTGCGCCTGAGCCTGAGACAGAACAATGGCCTGCGACGCGGCGATAGGATCGTCCGATGGACGATTGACGCGCTTACCGGTAGTCATCTGCTCACCGTAACTCAGCCATTTGCTCTGGGAATCGGTGATCCCCCGCATATTCTGGTCGTACATCATCTGGGTGCTAATACGCATTGTTCACCTCAACCTTAGCGAATATTGATAATTGCGTCGAAGAGCGTGCTAGCAGTTTGTAACACCTGCGCGTTCGCAAGGTAATACTGCTGATAACGCTGCAAATTGCCATACTCTTCGTCAAGGTTTACCCCTGAGATGGACTGCTGTTGCTTGGTTAACTGCGTTTCCACGTTGGCTTTCGTTTCACTGCTTACTTTCAATGAGGCGGTTGTGCTTCCGACGGTACTGACCAGCGAGGCATACGCATCATTGAAGGTTTTATTCCCACCCACTACTTTCGCGTTTTGCAGATCAAGCAGTTTTTGGCCGTTACGGTTATCACTTTCGCCGTCGTTCTGCACCGAGGCCATGGCCAGTTTAGACTCGTCGCTGATCGCCAGATCCATGTTCATGATGACATCGGAAACCGGCTTCACGATAAAGCTGTCTTTGGCGTTTGCCGAACCGCTTACGTTGACGTTGAGGCCATCAAACGACAGATTGCCGCTGGCATCCGGGCTCATCGTAAAGCTGGTCTTGTCCGAGGAACGGGTGATGGTCCAGTCGGTACCGTTAAACTGCAGCTTATAGTCCGTTGCCTGAACCTGTTTGCTGTCCGCCACGGAAGCCGTGACAACGGCAGAACCGCCGTTCTTGCTGTTGGAAAGCACCGCCGGCGAACCAAAGTCGAACAGTTTACCGCCCGCGTCGCCGTTCGCATCAAAGCCGGCTTCATGCTGCGTGTTCATCGCATCAGCAAAGGCCAGCGCCATCTGGTTCAGGGTATTACGGGCCTTATCCAGATCTTCAGAGCGGAACGTCATTAACCCACCTAACGAGCCGGTAGTGACCATCTTCTCAGGGATCTCGACACTTCCCGCCACGTCATCAACATAGGCGATAGTGGTACGGGACGGATCCGCGCTGGACTTCACGGCCGCCAGCTGGTTAGCTTTGCTGCCCTGCACCAGGCTGTAACCGTTGCCGAAAGAGATGTTGTACGTACCGCTATCCTGAACGGAGACTTCCACACCCACGATTTTGTTCAGCTCGGTAACAAGCTGATCGCGCTGATCGAGCAGATCGTTCGGCGATGCGCCCGCACCGACGCCGGTCAGACGGGAAATCTGATCGTTCAGATTGGCAATCTGCTTCGCATAGTTATTGATCTGATCGACGCTGGAAGAAATCGCGGTATTCACCTGCGAATCCTGGTCACGCAGATACTGATCGTTGGTTTTGAACTGATTGACCAGGCCGTCCGCTTTACCCAGCACCGTCTGGCGTGCAGCCGGATCTTCGGCGTTGCTCACCAGGGTTTGCAGGCTTTTGAAGAAGTCCTGCAGGGTGGTAGAGAGCGAGTTGGTGGTATCGGAGAGCACGTCGTCAATTTTTGACATCTGCTGATAGCGCGTCGTCAGGCCGCTGCTCTGCGTCTGCGCGGCGCGCAGCTGGTTGGTAATGAAGGCGTCATACTCACGCTGGACACCGGAGACATACACCCCGTTACCCACCCAGCCACCGCCGGTCAGCGTGCTGTTAGAAGCGCCCAGCACCGTGGTCTGGCGGGTGTAACCTGCCACGTTATAGCTTGAAATATTATTACTGACGGTATTGAGTGCCGACTGCGCAGCACTGAGGCCACTCATGGCGCTGTTAATCAAACTGGACATGGGGGTTCCTTTTATACGTTCAGACACGAGTCCTGATGAAGGTTATCGGCAACCTCCACCGGGACTTGAGAACTTTCAGAACAGATTTTCAATATCTGTGCTATAGGCTTTGCTGACCTTCTCGCCCATCGATTTCAGCTGCTGGATCATGCTGGTGAGCTTGCGGGCATAGTTCGGGTCAGTTGCGTAGCCCGCGTTTTGCAGCGCCTGAGCGCCCTGCTCCGCCGTCGCCGCCTGCGTCACGGCGGTATAGCGCGGATTTCGGCTCAGCAGGCCAACATAATCGGACAAGGCTTCCAGATACGAGCTGTAGACGCGGAATTTGGCTTTCACCTTCACCGCCGCGCCGTTCTCGTATTCGGTGGTGGTGATCTCCGTTGTCGGCCCCTTCCAGCTGGAGGTAGCCTTCACGCCGAAGATGTTGAAGCTCGGCTCGCCGTTTTCCTTGCGGATCTGGCGCTGCCCCCAGCCTGACTCCAGCGCGGCCTGGGCCAGAATCAGGTGATGGGGCACTCCGCTCTGTTCGCTGGCAAGGCGCGCAGGCAGAGAAAGCTGCGCCAGGAAGTCTTTGCTGTCACCCGAGAGCGGCTCATCGCCGCTGCCCGTGGCTTTCGGCATGGCTTTACGCACCATTTGCGTCAGAGCCTGGTTCTGATAACTGGTCACCGTTTCCAGGTCGAACTTCATCGGCACCTGCTGCGGCTGCTCCTGAGGCTGAATGCCCTGCGCCGCTTCGGTCTGTTTGACAATCATGTCAGCCAGACCGAGGCCTTTACCGGCGGTCATCTGCTGCGCAATCTGCTGATCGTACATGCTGGTGTAGAGACGCGTTGAATCGCTGCTGAACATCCCGTCTTTCGGCAGGGTTTCACGCATGCTCTTCAGCATCATCTGTACAAACATCCCTTCCACCTGGCGGGCGACCGGGCGGATGTTTGCCGCCGGGTCTTTTCCCGCTTTGGTTTTCAGTTCGTTCAGCGACTGGGCGTCCCAGGCTGCACTGGTCAGCAGTTTGCTATCGGTCAGCATTAGATGATTTCCAGTTTGGCGCGCAGGCAGCCCGCGCTTTGCATCGATTGCAGGATGGACATCAGATCCATCGGCGTTGCCCCCAGGGCGTTCAGAGCACGCACCACGCTATTCAGGTTGGCGCTGGAGCGCACGCTTTGCAGTGACCCGCCGCTCTGGCGCATATCAATCTGCGTTTGCGGCGTCACCACCGTCTGACCGCCACCAAATGGCGTATTCGGCTGGCTCACGTTCGCGGAGCGGTTTACCGTCACGGAGAGGTTCCCCTGCGCCACGGCGCAGCTGTCGAGCGACACTTCCCGGTTCATGACCACCGAGCCGGTACGGGAGTTGATGATCACCTTCGCATCCTGAACCGGAACGTTCACTTCCATATTCTGGATATCCGCCAGCATGCGCACCTGGTTGCTGCTGCCGGTTGAGGTGCGGATCTGCACGGTGCGCGCATCAAGTGCCGTCGCATTACCGTAGCCGCGGCTGCGGTTGATGGTATCGGCAATCTGCTGCGCCATCGTGAAGTCTTCATTATTCAGCTGGAGATTGATGGTATTGCCCGTACCAAACTGGGTCGGCAGTTCGCGCTCAATGATCGCTCCGTTGGTAATACGTCCACCGTTGAGCTGGTTCACCTGCACGCTGCTTCCGCCTGCGGATGCCCCCGCACCGCCGACCAGAATGTTCCCCTGCGCCAGCGCATAAACCTGGCTGTCGACGCCTTTCAGCGGGGTCATCAGCAGCGTACCGCCTCGCAGGCTTTTTGCGTTACCCATTGAGGAGACCACCACGTCAATGGTCTGTCCCTGGCGCGCAAACGCCGGGTAGGACGCGGTGACCATTACTGCCGCCACGTTTTTCAGCTGCATATTAGTTCCCGCTGGCACGGTAATGCCGAGCTGGGAAAGCATGTTGTTCAGGCTTTGGGTGGTAAAGGGAGTCTGGGTCGTCTGGTCACCGGTACCGTCCAGCCCCACCACCAGACCATAGCCAATCAGCGAGTTTTCACGCACGCCCTGGACGCTGGTGAGATCGCGAATACGGTCAGCCTGGGCAAAGGTAGCCACCAGCGCGAGCGCCACGGCGAAGATCGATTTAAACATGGGTCACCTCGCTTACATCGGCGATAAGTTAAGGAAGAAGCGCTGCAGCCAACCCATATTTTGCGCTTCATTGATATAGCCGTTCCCGACGTACTCAATGCGCGCATCCGCCACCTGGGTGGACGGAACGGTGTTGGTGCCGCTGATGGTGCGAGGGTTAACCACGCCCGAGAAGCGAATGAACTCAGTGCCCTGGTTAATGGCGATCTGTTTTTCACCCACAACGTGCAGGTTGCCATTAACCAGCACCTGGTCAACCGTCACCGTCAGCGTGCCGCTGAAGGTGTTGCTGGCGTTCGCACCGCCTTTACCGTTAAAGGTATTGCCGCCAGAGGCATCGACATCTGCTCGCGCGTTGCCAAACAGTCCCTGCAGGTAGCGCGGGACGGTATCGAAGCCAAAATTCGTTTTGCCATCGCGGCTGGCGTTCGCCGACGAGCTCTTGCTCGCGCTGACGTTTTCCTGCAGCACAATGGTCAATGTATCGCCGACATTACGCGGGCGGCGATCTTCAAACAGCGGCTGATAACCGTAATTAATCGGCTGCGCGGTCTGGAAAATGGAGCCGTTTACCACTGGCGCGGGGCCAGGAACGGGTTGGGCAGTCGTCGCACCCTGGACCAATGGTTTAGACGGAATCAAAGCACACCCGCTGAGGGTGACGGCCAGAACAGTCAGTATCGGATAACGAAACGCCGCGTTTTTTTGCATTGCCTTCATCTTCGAAAACAGGGAGCCGGCGCGGCGTTTACCGCACCGGACTGCACCTTAGAGTTGCGTCAGCTTCTGCAGCATCTGGTCGGTCGTCGACACTGCTTTACTGTTAATTTCATACGCGCGCTGGACCTGGATCATATTCACCAGCTCTTCCGCCACGTTCACGTTGGAGGTTTCTACATAGCCCTGGTACAGCAGGCCCGCGCCGTTCAGGCCCGGGGTGCTCTCATTTGGCGTACCGGAGGATTGCGTTTCGGTATAGAGGTTCTCACCAATGCTTTCCAGACCGGTATCGTTCATGAAGGTCGTCAGGTTAAGCTGTCCAACCTGAACCGGCGCGGCCTGCCCCTGCTGGGTTACGCTCACCACGCCGTCACGTCCGATGGTGATGCTCAGGGCGTTCGCCGGGATGGTGATCGCAGGCTGCACCTGGAAACCGCCCGCGGTGACCAGCTGGCCGTTCTGATCGACCTGGAACGAGCCGTCGCGGGTATAGGCAGAGGTTCCGTCAGGCAGCTGCACCTGGAAGAAACCCTGGCCTTTGATTGCCACGTCTTTGCTGTTGTTGGTCTGAGACAGGTTGCCCTGGCTGTGCAGACGCTCGGTCGCCACCGGGCGAACGCCGGTACCGATCTGCAGGCCGGAAGGCAGCGTCGTCTGTTCAGAAGACTGCGCGCCCGGCTGGCGGATGGTTTGATAAAGCAAATCTTCGAAAACGGCACGCTGACGCTTGAAACCATTGGTGCTCACGTTTGCCAGGTTGTTGGCAATCACGTCCATATTGGTTTGCTGGGCGTCCAGGCCAGTTTTCGCGATCCATAAAGAACTGATCATAAGGAGTCCTGTTAACTCATAGCCAGAAGTTGGTTAGCCTTGCCCGCGTTTTCATCCACGCTGCTGATGATCTTCATCTGCATTTCAAAACGGCGGGCGCTGGCGATCATGTCGGTCATGGCTTCGACCGGCTTGACGTTACTGCCTTCGAGAACGCCGGACATCACGCGGATGCTCGGGTCGGGCTGTAACGTGGCCCCCCGCGTCGCCTGAGCCGCCTGGGTCAGGCGGAACATGCCGTCGTCGCCACGCTGCACGTCTTTGGCTTCCGCCTTAACCAGCTTCAGACGGCCAACTGGCGCAACGGTATTGGCCGGATCGCCCGGGTTCAGCGCCGAGATAGTGCCGTCCGCGGCGATGGTCAGCTCAGAGCCTTCCGGCACGGTCAGCGGACCCGCTTCCCCCATCACCGGATGCCCCTGAATCGTCAGCTGGCCCGTCGCGCTCACCTGAATATTCCCGTTACGGGTATAGCCTTCGCTACCGTCCGCCGTTTGCACCGCCAGCCAGCCGTCCTGCTGCAGGGCAACGTCCAGCGGGCGTGAGGTGTAGTCCATCTGCCCAGGCGTCATATCTGCGCCAGGGGTCGATGCCGTCACCAGCGTGCGGGTCGGCAGGGAAAGCCCTTCCACCGGCACCGCGCGCAGCGCATTAAGCTGAGCGCGAAAGCCCGGCGTCGAGGCGTTTGCCAGGTTGCTGGCGGTAACGGCCTGTTGATTGAGCGTCTGACTTGCCGCGCCCATCGCGGTATATATTGCGTGATCCATTGCGCTTTCCCGTTAGCCGCTTAACGCAGGTTAACCAGCGTGTTGAGGATCTGGTCCTGGGTTTTGATGGTCTGCGCGTTCGACTGATAGTTACGCTGCGCGACAATCATGTTCACCAGTTCTTTACTCAGATCCACGTTGGAGGCTTCCAGCGCGCCGTTGGTCAGCGTACCAAAGTTGCCGCTTCCCGCCGTGCCCAGCAGCGCCACGCCGGAGGACTGGGTAGCCGACCATACGTTATCGCCTTCCGACTTCAGGCCTTCGTTGTTGGCAAAGTTTGCCAGCACGATCTGACCCAGCACCTGAGTCTGTTCGTTGGAATAGTTCCCGACTACGGTGCCGTCATCGTTAATCTGATAGCTCACCAGGTCGCCCGGCTTGAAGCCGTTCTGGCTGGTCGCCACGATATTGTTCGCACCGGTGTTCTGCTGCATGGAGTTAGCAAAACTCATGGCGAAGGTTGCAGGCGTCGCACCCGGGATGGTGCCGGTAGTGATGTTGATGTTTCCACCGCCGGTCAACGTACCGTTATTATCAAAGGTCAGCGTGGTGGCCAGTGCCGCCGTGCTGCCTGCCACGCTGCCGTCCTGGGCATAGACTTTCCAGGAGTTGGCCGGGGTCGCATCCTTGACGTAAAACAGGTTCATGTTGTGCGCATTACCCTGGCTGTCAAAGACGGTGACGGTGCCTTTTTTGTTGTAGGTATCCGGGTTAGCCGGATCAAAGGCGGTGGTCGGTGCGGTATCGGTGGAGTTGAGGTTAATCTGCTGGGATGCCGTGGTGGTGGACTTCGCCGCCATCAGCGTGGTCGGGATATTGATCGCCTGCGGGTTCGCACCGGTCTGAACCGTTGACGGCGTCCCGGCCACCGGATAACCGGTTAATTGCATCCCCTGCATGTTTACCAGGTTACGGTTTTCGTCCAGCTTGAACTGGCCGTTACGGCTGTAAAACACCGAGCCGTTTGCATCGACCATACGGAAGAAACCGTTCTGGCTGATGGCAACGTCCAGGCCGCGCCCGGTGTTGGTGGTGGTGCCGTCGGTAAAGTCCTGAGTGATGCCCGCAACCTTCACGCCCAGGCCCACTTTGGAACCGGCAAACATGTCTGCAAAGGAAGCAGAACCGGATTTAAAACCATAGGTCGCGGAGTTGGCGATGTTGTTGCCAATGACGTCCAGGTTGGTGGCCGCAGCATTCAGGCCGCTGACCGCTTGAGAAAAGGCCATGACTTACTCCTGATAAGTGTTAAGGCTTAGATAATCTGCCGAACTTCGTCGAGCGTGGTGGAACCCGAGGTTCCCAAATCCAGTTTGTTGCCGTCGCTTCCTTTGATCACGCCCTGAACCAGCGCGAACTGCAGCGGCTGCGCCACCAGCTGGGTTGTCCCATTGCTGGCGCTGATGGCCACCTTGTAGGAACCGTTTGGTGCTTTCGTGCCGTCGGTCAGGCTGCCATCCCAGGTAAAGGTATGAACACCCGCCTTCAGCTCGCCGATGTCGATGGTGCGAACCACGGCGCCGGTCGAGTCGGTGATCGTCGCGGTCACTTTGTCAGCGGCCTGCTGCAGTTCAACGCCAAACGGCGTGGTGGTCGTTGTGGTGTTGCCTTCGGTGGTGCTGGTACCCGCCAGAATCGTGGTGCCCGGGATCATCACCCCGTGGCCAATCAGGCTGGCTGCCTGCAGAGACTGGGCGCTGTCGATCTGGCCGGAGACGGAACCGAGGGTGGTGTTGAGCTTCTCAATGCCGCTGACGGTACTGATCTGCGCAAGCTGCGTGGTCAGTTCGTTGTTCTGCATTGGGTTGGTGGGATCCTGATTCTTCAGCTGCGCCACCAGCAGCGTCAGAAAGCTGCCCTGCAGATCGGCGGCATTACTCCCGGTCAGGGAGTTAGACCCTGTCGAACTCTTTGTGTTGTTAACACCCGTGTTCGTGGGATCGTTCACATTGACGGCAATGGACATGCGTGTCTCCTTTACTGGCCGAGAGTGAGTGTTTTGAGCATCATGCTCTTCACGGTATTAAGCACTTCGACGTTGGCCTGGTAGCTGCGGGATGCCGACATGGAGTTCACCATCTCCCCCACCACATCTACGTTCGGCATTTTCACGTAACCGCTGGCATCCGCGAGCGGGTTACCCGGCTCATACACCAGCCTGTCCGGCGCCTGGCTCTCAACCACATCAGAGACCTTCACGCCGCCCGTCGCCGCGCCTGGCGCAGCGTCGACCTGAAAGACAACCTGTTTGGCTCGATAGGGCTGACCGTCGGGTCCGGTTACGCTGTCGGCATTCGCCAGGTTACTGGCCGCCACGTTCAGACGTTTGGACTGGGCGGTTAACGCCGAACCGGCAATATCAAAAATATTCAACAAGGCCATCTATCAGTTCCCCCCCTGCAGGACGTTCATCATGCCTTTGATTTGTCCGCCGAGTACGGTCAGGCCCGTCTGGTATTTCAGGCTGTTATCGGCAAACTGCGTACGCTCCCGGTCCATATCTACGGTGTTACCGTCGAGTGAGGGCTGATCGGGAATGCGGTAAAGTAAATCGGTCGCTGGCGCGGTCATCGCCTGAGCAGGAATATGGCGAGAGGATGTCATGGCAAGTGCAACACCCGTTCCTTCGGCACGTCCACGCTCCATCACCTTTTTGAGTTCACTGGAAAAATCAATATCGCGCGCCTGAAACCCCGGGGTATCGGCGTTAGCGATGTTGGCGGCTAAAATCTCCTGCCGCTGGGCGCGTAAATTGAGCGCTTCCTGCTGAAAACGTAACGCGGCGTCGAGTTTATCGAGCATGTCTCCTCCGCTGATGGCAAAATTTCAGTTCACAGCTTAAATCTCACCCGGTCTCCCCTATCGACGGAATAAGCGCAAAATGCGTCGCTATTTATTCCGTTGATGCAAAACCGCTGCAGGTAGAATTCATTCAACTCTGGAAACGGTGGAACTTGCGATGCAAACGTTAAAACGTGGCCTGATGGCAACTTTCTTGCTGTTTAGCCCGCTGGTGCAGGCTGAAGGCTTGCAGGATCGGTTAACGGCTTTCTTTGCGGAAAAGCTGGCGGGCTTTAGCGATGAGGTTAACGTTACCGTGCGCACGCCGCCGAATCTCTACCCGACCTGCGACCAGCCGTCATTCAGCGTGACGGGGACCACCCGGCTGTGGGGGAATGTGAACGTGCTGGCACGCTGCGCCGGTGAAAAACGCTATTTACAGGTTGCCGTTCAGGCGACGGGCAATTATGTTGTTGCCGCCGTGCCCATTGCGCGCGGCAGCGTGCTGCAGCCGAACAGCGTGACGCTGAAGCGTGGGCGTCTGGATCAGCTCCCGCCCCGCACCATGCTGGAAATGAACCAGGCCCAGGACGCCGTAAGCCTGCGCGATGTCGCACCCGGCCAGCCGATACAGCTCTCGATGCTGCGCCAGGCCTGGCGGGTAAAAGCGGGTCAACAGGTGATGGTGGTGGCCAACGGAGAGGGCTTTAGCATCAACAGTGAAGGGAAAGCGTTAAACAATGCCGCGGTGGCGCAAAACGCCCGCGTCAGAATGTCTTCAGGCCAGGTGGTGAGCGGAACCGTCGATTCTGATGGGAATATTCTGATTAACCTATAATCTTTTTAAAGATTTCGCGGCGCGTGCCGATAAATATTCCATTAATGATGATGTCAGGCGCAAACGCCGCGAACCCTCGATGAGGACAACACTATGAGCATTGATCGTACATCAGCCCTGAAGCCGGTAAGCGCTGTACAGCCTCGCGAAACGAATGACGCTCCTGCGCAGAAAACGCGTCTGGAAAAACCGTCAACGTCCAACAGCACCAGCGTGACCCTGAGCGACGCCCAGGCAAAACTGATGCAGCCAGGCACCAACGATATCAATATGGAACGTGTTGAAGCGTTGAAAACGGCTATTCGTAACGGTGAGCTGAAAATGGATACCAGCAAGATTGCTGATGCCCTGATTCAGGAAGCTCAGAGTTTCTTGCAGAGTAACTAACCGTATGAGTCGACTGTCAGAAATACTGGACCAAATGACGGTTGTCCTGAACGACCTGAAAACGGTAATGGACGCTGAGCAACAGCATCTCTCTTCCGGCCACATCAACGGCAGCGCGCTGCAGCGTATTACTGAAGACAAAAGTTCGCTTCTGGCAACGCTGGATTATCTTGAGCAACAGCGTCGCGCTGAGCAAGATCCCAAGCGCAGCGCCAATGACGATATTGTTGAGCGCTGGCAGACCATTACCGAAAAAACCCAGCTCCTGCGCGATCTTAACCAGCACAACGGCTGGCTGCTGGAAGGTCAGATTGAGCGAAATCAGCAGGCGCTTGAGGTACTGAAACCGCATAAAGAAACCGGACTGTACGGTGCGGACGGCCAGACAGCGACGGCGCGTATTGCGGGAGTTAAAAAGATTTCGATTTGACGCATCAGCGACAAATCATGCAGTGGGGAGCACCCTAAGGTGAACTCCCCTTTTGGCGTTTATGCCGTACGGCGGGCGAACTCTTTGACCTTGAAGCCCAGCACCGCGAGCGTGGCAAAGTACGCCACCACCCCGACGCCCACCACGGCCATCAGCCGCATCAGACGGAAGGGCATGGTGCCCTGAGACCACTCCGGCATGACGTACATCATGCCGAGCAATGCCGCAGACATCACCAGCACCGCAATAATCAAACGCACCAGGAAGCTCGCCCAGCCCGGCTGCGGCGTAAAGATATCCTGCTTGCGCAGCTGCCAGTACAGCAGCCCGGCGTTCAGACAGGCCGCCAGACCAATAGACAGCGACAGGCCGGCATGCTTCAGCGGGCCGATAAACGCCAGGTTCATCAGCTGCGTCATAATCAGCGTCACGATAGCAATTTTTACCGGCGTTTTGATGTCCTGACGGGAATAGAACCCCGGTGCCAGCACTTTAACTACGATAAGCCCCATCAGTCCGACCGAGTAGGCAATCAGCGCGCGCTGGGTCATTGCCGCATCGAAAGCGGTGAATTTGCCGTACTGGAAGAGCGATACCGTCAGCGGTTTGGCCAGAATACCCAGCGCCACCGCGCTGGGTAGGGCCAGCAGGAAGCAGAGACGCAAACCCCAGTCCATCAGGCGGCAATATTCATCATGGTTGCCGCTGGCAAAGCTTTTCGACAGCGACGGCAGCAGAATGGTCCCCAGCGCCACGCCCAGCACCCCGGACGGGAACTCCATCAGACGGTCGGCGTAGTACATCCACGACACCGAGCCGGACACCAGGAAAGAGGCAAAGATGGTGTTGATAATCAGCGAGATCTGGCTGACGGAGACGCCGAGAATGGCGGGTCCCATCTGCTTAATCACGCGCATCGCTCCGGCATCTTTGAGATTGATGCGCGGCAGCACCAGCATGCCGATTTTTTTCAGGTGCGGCAACTGATACGCCAGCTGCAGCACGCCGCCGACGGTGACCGCCCAGGCCAGCGCCAGCACCGGCGGATTGAAGTGCGGCGCGGCGAACAGGGCAAAACCGATCATGCTGACGTTGAGAAACGTCGGCGCAAACGCCGGAACGGAGAAGCGGTTCCAGGTATTGAGGATCGCCCCCACCAGCGAGGCCAGCGAGATGAGCAGAATATAGGGGAAGGTAATGCGCAGCAGCTGCGAGGTCAGGGCAAATTTGTCAGCCGTATCGGCAAAACCGGGCGCGGTCACCATAATCACCCAGGGCGCGGCCAGCATCCCAACGACGGTCACCACCGCCAGCGCCAGGGTCAGCAGGCCGGAGACATACGAGACAAAAACGCGCGTGGCGTCCTCACCCTGCTTGCTTTTATATTCCGCCAGGATTGGAACGAATGCCTGGGAGAACGCCCCTTCCGCAAAAATACGACGCAGCAGGTTCGGCAATTTGAACGCGACGAAGAAAGCGTCCGTGGCCATCCCTGCACCAAATACCCTTGCCACAATGGCGTCGCGCGCAAAACCGAGCACGCGGGAAAACATGGTCATCGAGCTGACGGCCGCCAGCGATTTTAATAAGTTCATTAACGTGAATTTCCAGAACCATACGGATGTATAGGCCGGACAAGCGTAAGCGCCGCCCGGCAAAGCCAACAAGCGGCGCTTAGTCTAACCGGATTTCAACGAATTACTATCCGCAGATGTTACAGCGAATTATTCGCTCATGGCCTCGCGCCAGAGCCTTTCCACAATGCGCTGGGCCATAATGGCCTGCTCGCCGGACGTTTCAGGAACCGTCTGATTTTGCACGCAGGTGATAAAGTGGCGGGCGCATCCTGCGAAACCGCGCTGCTCAAGGGTGCTCTGCCAGCCCGGCGCCGGGAGCGTCACCACGCCGTTGCCCTTCTCTTCCCGCCACTCGCGCATGTCCGTAATGTCATAGAGCGCGCCGTCGGTCACCGCCTGCACCGATTCGCGCTGACTTCCCGCCCGACGGTGCATGCTGGTGGTAATCTGAAGATGCTCAACGGCAAAGTGGTGTTCCGCGTAGACCATCTGCCCCTGGTCGTTCGTCACCAGGGTACCGCTTTTCAGCAGCGCTTCGCCGTTGCTCAGCCACAGCGCCGTATCCACAACGTGCAGATAGTCATCCAGAAGCGTAAAGCGCAGATCGTTTGGCCCTACGCTGTCGGTGCGGTGCTTATCCATCCTAAGCGAAGCGAGCGTGCCCGACTGCGCCTTTAGCTGCTGATAAAGCGGCGCGAAGCGGCGGTTGAAGCCCACCATCAGCGTCAGTTTTTTGCGCGCCGCCAGCTCAATCAGCCGCTCGGCATCCTGAACATTTTCCGCCAGCGGTTTATCCACGCAGACGTGGACGCCCGCGTTGAGCAACTCGCTCACCACCTGATAGTGGGTGGCCGTCGACGTATGCACAAAGACCGCATCGCACTCGCGGGCCAGATCCTGCAGCGATGCCGCATAAGGGATGCGCCAGGTTTCGCAGATCCGTTCTGCCTTTTCTCGGGTGGGCGACCATGCCCCTTGCAGGGTCCAGTCCGTCGCTGCCCCTAAAACCGGAAGCCAGGCTTTTTGCGCGATACCACCCAGCCCCACCGCGCCAATGCGTAATTTTTTCAATGTTAGTCTCCCAAATGTGCCAGCAACGCGTCCAGACGCTGTTTCAGCCCAGCGACCTCTTCTTCAAGCGCCTCCACGCGCGCGGCAAGCGTGTCGTTGCTTGCTAAAGATCCCGCGTCGCTCTCAACACTAGCGACCTCGACGTCACCGCTGAAGAGGTGCATATAGCGGCTTTCACGCTTGCCCGGCTCGCGCGGCAGACGCACCACATAGGGGCCGTTTTCACGCGCCGCCAGCCCTTCCAGGGTCTGCTCGACTTCCTGCATATCGCTGAACTCGTGCATACGCGACGCGCGCGTGCGCAGTTCGCCCGGGGTTTGCGCCCCGCGCAGCAGCAGCGTGGTGATGACCGCCACTTCCGCACTGCTCAGCTTCAGGTCGCCAAACTCGGAGTTACAGAAGCGCTGCTCGTATTTGGTCACGCGGTTGCCGAAGCCGCTGACGGTGCGCAGATAGTGGCGTTTTACCAGTGCATCCAGCACGTCCTGAACGTCATGCTCGCTGAGGTTCATCACCGGCTCGCGGTTGGTCTTCTGGTTGCAGGCCATGGTCACGGCGTTGACGGAGAGCGGATACTGCTCCGGCGTGGTGACCTGTTTTTCGAGCAAGCACCCAATCACGCGCGCTTCTGTAGCGTTTAGCTGATACTTCATCTTTTCTCCTTAACGACCTGCGGTCCAGTCCCGGGTGGTTAACGCCGTCAGAACGTGGTCGCGCCACTCTCCGTCTATCAGCAGATAGTCTTTGGCGTAACCCTCTTTCTCAAACCCTAAACGCGCCAGCAAATTGCCGCTGCGCTGGTTATGCGGCATATAGTTCGCCATAATGCGATGGACGTGCTGCGTGCGTTGCATATAGCGGATCGCCACCGTCAGCGCCTCGTACATCAGCCCCTGCCCCTGCCATTTCTGGCCGATGGAGTAGCCAAGGTAGCAGGCGTGAAACGATCCCCGCACCACGTTTGAAAAATTGGCGATCCCGATAATCTCTTTCTCTTCTGGATCCAGCAGCGCAAAATAAAACGCGCTGCCCTGCTTGTGAAATTCCGCGATCATGCTGAGCCGCGCCTGCCAGCCGGAAGGGTAACAATGGCTCTCGTCCCGAACGGGTTCCCAGGGTTTTAAAAACTGGCGATTCTCGGCGTAATAATCCGCCAGACGCCAGGCATCACGCTCGTGCACCAGACGAACGACCAGCCTGTCCGTTGTCAGACGCACTTTTGGCACATTACTGCGATAGCCAAACATCGATACCACTCCTTCCCGTCACTTCTGCTCACCCATTAGCTTTACTATACCTGCGCCTGCGCCGTCTGTGAAAACAGTGACATACCATTTTGCGCTCTTTTCACCATTTTCGATGAGAACTCTCTATCAAAGCACCCTTTTGATAAAAAAATATTGTCACCTCCGGGGGTGGGAAAACGTGCGGCGACACCGCAGAATGTTAGCGTGCTCACCTTCTTATTTTCCCTGGAGGGAAAATGTCCCGCGTATCACAGGCCAGGAGCCTGGGTAAATATTTCCTGCTCGTCGATAACATGCTGGTCGTGCTCGGCTTTTTTGTCGTTTTTCCGCTCATCTCGATCCGCTTTGTCGATCAAATGGGCTGGGCGGCACTCATGGTTGGTATTGCCCTGGGGTTACGCCAGTTTGTCCAGCAGGGTCTGGGCGTCTTTGGCGGGGCCATCGCTGACCGCTTTGGCGCTAAGCCGATGATCGTGACCGGTATGCTGCTGCGCGCGGCAGGGTTTGCCACCATGGCGGTCGCCCACGAGCCCTGGCTGCTCTGGTTCTCCTGTTTCCTCTCCGGTATCGGGGGCACGCTGTTCGATCCGCCACGCACCGCGCTGGTGGTGAAGCTGATTCGCCCTCAGCATCGTGGCCGTTTCTTCTCGATACTCATGATGCAGGACAGCGCCGGAGCGGTTGTCGGCGCCCTGCTGGGAAGCTGGCTGCTGCAGTATGACTTCCGTCTGGTCTGCGCCGCTGGCGCGGTGCTCTTTATCCTGTGCGCGCTGTTCAACGGCCTCTACCTTCCTGCCTGGAAGCTGTCGACGGTGAAAGCGCCGGTGCGCGAGGGGCTTGGACGCGTCATGCGAGACAAGCGTTTTGTCACCTACGTGTTGACCCTGACCGGGTATTACATGCTGGCGGTACAGGTCATGCTGATGCTGCCAATTATGGTTAACGAGATTGCGGGTACGCCTGCCGCCGTTAAGTGGATGTACGCCATTGAGGCCTGCCTGTCTCTGACGCTGCTCTACCCCATCGCCCGCTGGAGCGAGCGGCGTTTTCGCCTGGAGCATCGCCTGATGGCCGGGCTGTTCCTGATGACGCTGAGCATGATGCCGATCGGCCTGGTGAACTCGCTCCAGCAGCTGTTTACGCTGATTTGCACCTTTTATATTGGCTCGATCATCGCCGAGCCTGCCCGTGAAACGCTGAGCGCCTCGCTTGCGGATGCACGTGCCCGCGGCAGCTATATGGGTTTCAGCCGGCTGGGGCTGGCGCTGGGCGGCGCATTGGGGTATGCCGGCGGCGGCTGGCTGTTTGATGCCGGCAAAGCGCTGAACCAGCCCGAACTCCCGTGGATGATGCTCGGCGCGGTGGGCTTTATGACGCTCCTGGCCCTCTGGTGGCAGTTCAGCCAGAAGCGCAGCGCGAGCGGCATGCTCGAGCCCGGCGCGTAGCCTTTCTCTCTGGCGGGAGTCTTTCCCGCCCCGCTTCTCAGTTTTTTCTGCTGGTTTCTGCCCATTCACGCTGACATACTGGCGTAACAGGACAGAAGCGCCGATTTTTCGTTGAGGAACACTATGAAGAAAATTGTTTTAGCCGCGGCATTGGTCGTCAGCGGCCTGCTGGTTGGCTGTAACCAGCTCACGCAATATACCGTCAGTGAACAGGAAATTAATCAGGCGCTGGAAAAACATAATAATTTTTCTAAAGACATTGGCGTGCCGGGTCTGGCGGACGCGCATATCGTCCTCACGAATCTCACCAGCCAGATCGGACGTGAGGAGCCAAACAAAGTCACCCTGGCAGGTGATGCGGCTCTCGATATGTCATCCCTCTTTGGCAATCAGAAGGCCAACATCAAGCTCAAGCTGAAGGCGCTCCCCGTTTTCAACAAAGAAAAAGGGGCCATTTTCCTGCAGGAGATGGAAGTCGTCGATGCGCAGGTTTCGCCGGACAAGATGGCGCCGGTTCTGCAAACCCTGATGCCCTATCTGAACCAGTCGCTGCGGAATTACTTTAACCAGCAGCCCGCGTACGTCTTAAGTGAAGATAAAAGCAAGGGTGAAGCTCTGGCGAAAAAATACGCAAAAGGGATAGAGGTGAAGCCGGGAGAAATTATCATTCCTTTCACCGATTAACCTGAGGGGCGCTGCGGCGCCCTTTTTTTTACGGAAAAGTGTGCAAACGAAAACGTTTCCGCTTATGATTTGTGTCCGGCAAAAACAGCCATCCTTATGACTGATTCCTGACAAGCCGGAGCTTCCATGACTGCACAACCCCAGGTTTTAAAAATCCGCCGCCCAGACGACTGGCATATCCATCTGCGCGATGGCGATATGCTGAAAACCGTCGTGCCTTATACCAGCGAAATTTATGGCCGCGCGATTGTCATGCCTAACCTGGTGCCACCAGTCACCACCGTCGATGCCGCGATCGCGTATCGCCAGCGAATCCTGGATGCCGTGCCTGCGGGACACGATTTTACCCCGCTGATGACCTGCTATCTGACCGACTCGTTGGATCCGAACGAGGTGGAGCGCGGGTTTAACGAAGGCGTATTTACGGCAGCGAAACTCTACCCGGCGAACGCCACCACCAACTCCAGCCACGGCGTCACCAGCATTGATGCCATCATGCCGGTGCTGGAACGTATGCAGAAACTGGGCATGCCGCTGCTGGTGCATGGTGAAGTCACGCATGCCGAGATTGACATCTTTGACCGTGAAGCCCGCTTTATCGAGACCGTGATGGAACCGCTGCGCCAGCGCCTGCCTGCGCTTAAAGTGGTCTTTGAACATATCACCACCAAAGACGCGGCGGAGTACGTGCGTGACGGCAACGAGTTGATTGCCGCCACCATCACCCCACAGCACCTGATGTTTAACCGTAACCATATGCTGGTGGGCGGGGTGCGCCCTCATCTGTACTGCCTGCCGATCCTCAAGCGCAACGTTCACCAGCAGGCGCTGCGCGAGCTGGTGGCCAGCGGGTTCACCCGCGCGTTCCTCGGCACCGATTCCGCGCCTCACGCCCGCCACCGTAAAGAGGCGAGCTGCGGATGCGCAGGCTGCTTCAACGCCCCAACGGCACTTGCCAGCTACGCGACCGTATTTGAAGAGATGAACGCGCTGGAACATTTCGAAGCGTTCTGCTCCCTTAACGGCCCGCGCTTCTACGGCCTGCCGGCCAACGACACCTTCATCGAACTGGAGCGTAAAGCGAGCCACGTTGAGGAGTCTATTGCGCTGACGGATGACACGCTGATCCCGTTCCTGGCGGGCGAGACCGTAAGCTGGACGGTAAAACGTTAAAAAATCAATGCCCCTGGTTGTCAAACCGACAATATGCCTGTATAAATAAACAGTATATTACACAGGGGGCATTTATGCGTATTGAAGTCACCATTGCCAAAACTACCGTTCTGCCTGCCGGCGCGCTTGACGCGCTGGCCGGCGAATTATCCCGTCGTATTAACAACACCTTTCCCGACAACGCGGGTGCCGTCACGGTGCGCTACGCCGCGGCAAACAACCTCTCAGTAATGGGCGCCGCGAAAGAAGATAAAGACCGCATCAGCGAAATCCTGCAGGAAACGTGGGAAAGCGCAGACGACTGGTTTATCACAGATTAACACTGCTCCCTCATTGTGTTTTTTTGCCGGGTCGCCCCGGCTTTTTTTCGTCTAAAACACGGTAAGTTCAAATTAATTCGGCATCTTCTTTAAGAATCGTGAACAAGATGGTGTTTTATTGCTCGAACAATCCTAAAAAGCAGGAAAATGTGTTGCTACCTGTTTATTTTTCCCGTCGGAACCCTTATTACTGATATACTGAAGATGCCTTCAGAAAAACATGCATTGAACCTCAGAGACGTTGTCTTCTAACACGCATTAAGGGGGTTATAATGGAAAAGAATAGTGAAGTGATCCAGACCCATCCACTTGTCGGCTGGGATATCAGTACCGTAGATAGCTACGATGCGCTGATGCTGCGTTTGCACTACCAGACCCCAAATCAACTTAACCGTGACGAAGCGGAAGTTGGACAGACGCTGTGGCTAACAACAGACGTCGCCCGTCAGTTTATTTCTATTTTAGAGGCAGGTATTGCAAAAATAGAATCTGGCGACTATCAGGAAAATGAGTATAAACGGCACTAAGCTTATGCCCACTTTTCTCTCTACAGGCACCCTCGCGGTGCCTTATTTATTTCTCCCTTGTCTAAGCCCGCGTTGTTAATTACTCTGCTAACAAAACGTCAGTTTAAGAGATGCATATGAGATACGACTTAATCATTATTGGTAGCGGCTCCGTGGGCTCAGCCGCCGGTTATTACGCGACGCAGGCAGGGCTGAAGGTCCTGATGATCGATGCCCATCTTCCTCCTCATTCGGAGGGTAGCCATCATGGCGATACTCGCCTCATGCGCCATGCGTACGGAGAAGGCGAGCGCTACGTGCCGCTGGTGCTGCGCGCCCAGACGCTGTGGGATGAGCTGGCGAAGCAGACCGAGGATCGCATCTTCGAACGTACCGGCGTCGTCAACCTGGGTCCTGCCCATTCTGAATTTCTCGCCAGCGTCGAGCGCAGCGCGAAGGCCTTTAATCTGGACGTGGAGAAGCTGGACGCAACGGGTATTACCGCGCGCTGGCCTGAAATTACCGTCCCGGATGATTATATCGCCCTTTTCGAAGCCCACTCCGGCGTGCTGCATTGTGAAACGGCGATCAAAACCTGGATCGATCTTGCGGCGAAAGCCGGCTGTGCGCAGCTGTTTAACTGTCCGGTGGAAGCCATCTCCCATGACGAAAACGGCGTCACGGTCACAACGATTGACGGCGACTATTCAGCATCCCGCCTGCTGGTCAGCGCAGGAACATGGGTCACTCGCCTGCTGCCGGAGCTGCCAATCCAGCCGGTGCGCAAGGTCTTCTCCTGGTTCCAGTCAGATGGTCGCTACAGCGCGCAGAATAAATTCCCGGCCTTCACCGGCGAATTGCCGAATGGCGATCAGTTCTACGGCTTCCCTTCTGAGAAAGACGCGCTGAAAATCGGTAAACACAACGGGGGCCAGGCGATTTCCTCCCCTGAAGAGCGTAAACCTTTCGGCGCCGTTCCACAGGATGGGTCAGAAGCCTTCACGTTCCTGCGCACGATCCTTCCGGGCGTCGGCGGCCTGCTGTATGGCGCAGCCTGTACCTACGACAACACGCCGGACGAGGACTTTATCATTGATACGCTGCCGGGGCATGACAACACAATGATCATCACCGGGCTGAGCGGCCACGGCTTTAAGTTTGCTTCCGTGCTTGGTGAAATCGCCGCGCAGTTTGCCCAGGGCATTACGCCGCAGTTTGATCTAACGCCGTTCTCCCTCTCGCGTTTTAACGGATAATCCGCCGCGGGCTCCGGACGTGCCGGGGCCCGTTTCATTCACACGGCACTACGGGGCGTTATGCGCAGGATCGTTAACTTTCTGATGAACAATATTCGCGAGCATTTTATGCTCTATATCTTGCTGTGGGCGCTGCTGGCCATTATTGATTTTGTTTACATTGTATTTTACTGAAAAGCCGGACTGACAATAATTGACGTTAATTTATATTAGCTGAAACTCTTAATTTCATCTTGCCCGACCTCACTGAATTACATTAACCGATCCTTTTCAAAATCGCTGATATAAATAAAATAACGTTCCATATACTCTTTTTTCAGTTGCAATATTTCGCCGCCCCGTTCATTTTTAACTTTCTGTTAATCTGAAAATGGACATTCTAATGCAGTTGCGTAACGCCTCCCAACGCTACGGAATAATATCCATAGGTTTGCACTGGATATTTACTCTTGCCGTCTACGGTATGTTTGGACTTGGACTCTGGATGGTCACGCTCAGCTATTATGATGGCTGGTATCACCAGGCACCGGAGTTACATAAAAGCATTGGCGTCCTCCTGATGCTGGGGCTGGTTTTCCGCGTCATCTGGCGGCATATTTCCCCGCCGCCCGCCGCGCCGAAGACCCACAGCAAACTGACTCGCGTCAGTGCAGTCGCCGCGCATATTGCCCTCTACGCGCTGCTGTTTGCCATCCTGATTAGCGGCTATCTCATTTCGACGGCTGACGGTAAGCCGATTAGCGTCTTTGGACTTTTTGACGTCCCGGCAACGCTCAGCGATGCGGGCGCTCAGGCGGATACGGCAGGGGTTATTCACCTCTGGCTTGCGTGGAGCGTCGTCATTCTGTCCGTACTGCACGGGCTTGCCGCCCTTAAACACCATTTTATTGATAAAGACGATACGCTTAAGCGCATGCTTGGCCGCTCGTCAGCTGACTCTGGAGCATAAAATGAAAAAACACCTGCTGGGTATCGCACTGGGTTCTCTGTTATTTACCGCCGGTTCCGCCGTGGCTGCGGATTATAAAATTGATAAAGAGGGCCAGCACGCCTTCGTCAATTTCCGTATTCAGCACCTGGGATACAGCTGGCTGTACGGCACCTTTAAGGATTTTGACGGCACGTTCACCTTTGACGACAAAAATCCCGCGGCCGATAAGGTCAATGTGACCATTAATACGAACAGCGTCGACACAAACCATGCAGAGCGCGATAAACACCTGCGCAGTGGGGAATTCCTGAATGTCGCGAAATTCCCACAGGCGACCTTCACCTCCACGAACGTAAAGAAAGACGGCGATAAGCTGAATATTACCGGCAACCTGACGCTTAATGGCGTAACAAAACCGGTCACGCTTGATGCTAAATTACTGGGTCAGGGTGACGATCCCTGGGGCGGTAAACGCGCAGGGTTTGAAGCGGCAGGGAAAATTCATCTGAAAGATTTTAATATCACAACGGATTTAGGCCCGGCGTCTCAGGACGTGGAGCTGATTATTTCCGTTGAAGGTGTACAGCAGAAATCATAATAGTTTCGCCCGGCAGGTTTTTACCTTGCCGGGCGTTATTATCATTCCGGGTCGGGGATACCCAGTTTGGTGTTCAGACGGCCGCGTGATTTATTGAAAATCTTGTTGCCGTTTTCACGTCCCGCACGACGGCGACGCTGCTCTTCTTCCGGCAGGATGCTCTCTTCGCTGCACAGCTCGCTGCAGCAGCCGTTAAACTTCTCGGCACAGGCCGGGCACTGAATGAACAGCAGATGACACCCGTCATTTTTGCAGTTGGTGTGGGTATCGCACGGCGCGCCGCACTGGTGGCACTGGGCAATCACATCTTCCGAAATACGCTCACCCATACGCTCGTCAAAGACAAAGTTTTTCCCGATAAAGCGTACCGGTAACCCCTGCTCGCGGGCGCGGCGGGCGTACTCAATAATGCCGCCTTCAATGTGCCAGACCTTACTAAAGCCGTTGTGCTTCATCCACGCGCTGGCTTTTTCGCAGCGGATACCGCCGGTGCAGTACATAACGATCTTTTTATCTTTATGTTCCTGCATCATCTCAACCGCTTTCGGCAGCTGTTCGCGGAAGGTATCGGCCGGGATTTCCATCGCGTTCTCAAAATGCCCCACTTCGTACTCGTAGTGGTTACGCATATCGATGAACACGGCATCCGGATCGTCCAGCATCGCATTGACTTCCGCCGCCTTCAGGTATTCACCGACGTCCGCCGCGTTAAACTCAGGATCGTCGATACCGTCCGCCACGATGCGTTCACGCACCTTCATGCGCAACACCCAGAAGGATTTGCCGTCATCATCCAGGGCAATGTTCAGGCGCAAGCCGTTAAGGGCCGGGTCAAACTGATAGAGTACGTCACGGAAGGCGCTGACGTTGCTTTCCGGTACGCTAATCTGCGCGTTGATGCCTTCACGGGCAAGGTAGACGCGGCCGAAGACGTTCAGCGCGGTGAACGCCTGGTAGAGCGCATCGCGGGTCGCCTGCGGATCGTCAATGGTGAAGTATTTGTAGAATGAGATGGTCGTGCGCGGTTCGGTTTCAGCCAACATGCGCGCTCTTAACATCTCATTCGATACGCGGTTGTGTAACACTGGCATGGTGTACAGTCCTGGAATCGTTAGAGAGAATGAAAAATCGGTCGGCATCATATAGCAAACAAAACCAATTTACATCCACACAATTTACGCTACATTTCACTCACCCTGATTAATCAGGGATAACAATTGCTGTATTCGTGCACGTTTCGAAAGCAGATATTTTGGCTACGTCTCAAAAAATGAGACACTAGCAAAACAGGACGTTTACACACAGGAAAGACATGACCCAGTTACCAAAATTTACTGCTGCCCTTTTGCATCCCCGCTATTGGTTGACCTGGCTTGGCATAGGCTTTTTATGGCTACTGGTACAGCTTCCCTACCCTGTTATTTTCCGGCTGGGTAAATCTCTGGGCCGTTTCGCGCAGGCGTTTATGAAGCGCCGCGCCAGAATCGCGTACCGCAATCTTGAGCTGTGTTTTCCGCAGATGAGCGAATCAGAACGTCACGATATGGTCACGAAGAATTTCGAATCCGTCGGAATGGGGCTCATGGAAACCGGTATGGCGTGGTTCTGGCCGGACAAACGCATGGCTCGCTGGAGCGAGGTAACGGGAACCGGCATGGATCCGGTGCACACGCTTCAGGCCAACCAGACGGGCGTTCTGCTGATCGGCGTCCATTTTCTGACGCTGGAAATTGGTGCCCGCATGTTCGGCATGCAGGCCCCTGGCATCGGCGTTTATCGTCCAAACGATAACCCGGTCATCGATCTCATCCAGACCAACGGCCGCATGCGCTCCAACAAAAGCATGATCGACCGGAAGGATCTGAAGGGGATGATCCGCGCGCTGAAGTCCGGTGAAGTGGTCTGGTATGCGCCTGACCACGACTATGGCCCGCAGGCTAGCGTATTTGTTCCCTTCTTCGCCGTTGAAGAGGCCGCCACCACGACCGGAACCTGGATGCTGGCGCGCATGTCAAAAGCGGCCATCGTGCCTTTTGTTCCCCGCCGTAAGCCGGATGGATCGGGCTACGAGCTGATGATGCTGGAGCCGGAGCTCGCGCCGCCGCTCGACGATGCAGAAACCACCGCGCGCTGGATGAACAGCGTCGTGGAGAAGTGCATCATGCTGGCGCCAGAGCAGTATATGTGGCTGCACCGTCGCTTTAAAACGCGACCACAGGGCACGCCGTCCCGCTATTGATCCTCATGCGGCCCCGTCCGGGCCGCATCCCCTTTTAGCTTTAAAAGCTCACCCGCATTGCGGCAATCATAACCCAGGCGCATAATTAGCAGGCTTATTACCTTATGCTTCAGGTGCTCTGCACCTCATTATGCGGATTGTTATGTCACCCTCAGATGCCCCCATAAACTGGAAGCGTAACCTCACGGTTGCGTGGCTTGGCTGTTTTCTGACCGGCGCGGCGTTTAGCCTGATCATGCCCTTCCTGCCGCTCTACGTCGAACAGCTGGGCGTGACGGGCCACGGTGCGCTCAATATGTGGTCTGGCCTGGTCTTCAGCATCACGTTTCTCTTTTCCGCGATGGCCTCTCCTTTCTGGGGTGGCCTGGCCGATCGCAAGGGTCGAAAAATCATGCTGCTGCGTTCGGCGCTGGGGATGGCCATCATCATGGCGCTGATGGGCGTGGCGCAAAACGTCTGGCAGTTTCTGATCCTGCGCGCGCTGCTGGGCTTGCTGGGGGGATTTATTCCCAACGCGAATGCCCTGATTGCCACGCAGATACCCCGCCATAAAAGCGGCTGGGCGCTGGGCACGCTCTCCACCGGCGGCGTGAGCGGCGCTCTGCTGGGGCCGCTTGCCGGTGGATTGCTGGCGGATAACTACGGCCTGCGTCCGGTGTTCTTTATCACCGCCAGCGTGCTGTTCCTGTGCTTTATCGTCACCCTGCTCTGTATTCGTGAAAAATTCACGCCCGTCGCCAAAAAAGAGATGCTCCACGCCAGGGAGGTGCTGACCTCGCTTAAGAATCCCAGACTGGTGCTCAGCCTCTTCGTGACGACCCTGATTATTCAGGTGGCGACCGGGTCGATCGCCCCAATTCTGACGCTGTACGTGCGCGATCTGGCGGGCAACGTGAGCAATATTGCATTCATCAGCGGGCTCATTGCGTCCGTGCCCGGCGTGGCGGCGCTGTTGAGCGCCCCGAGGCTGGGCAAGCTGGGGGATCGCGTCGGTCCGGAAAAAATCCTGATCTGCGCGCTGGTGATTTCCGTCCTGCTGCTGATCCCGATGTCGATGGTGCAATCGCCGTGGCAGCTGGGCGTCCTGCGCTTTTTGCTGGGTGCTGCCGACGGCGCGTTACTGCCCGCCGTACAGACCCTGCTGGTCTACAACTCCACGAACCAGATTGCCGGACGTATTTTCAGCTATAACCAGTCATTCCGCGATATCGGTAACGTCACCGGACCGCTGCTCGGTGCCGGGATTTCCGCCAGCTTTGGTTTCCGCGCCGTTTTTATCGTGACGGCGGGCGTGGTGTTGTTCAATGCCATTTATTCGTGGCTCAGTTTATCCCGCGCGCTACGGCCGGTGGCGGAATAAGACGAACGCCTGAAGCTTATTTTCGCATTCATACTTGCAGAATCTGATATTCAGCTATTCTTTCCCTGAAACCTTCTGGAAAACAGGGAGACACCCATGACCATGTACGCCACGCTGGAAGAAGCGATTGATGCCGCTCGTGAAGAGTTCCTCGCCGATAACCCCGGCGTTGAGGAAGAAGATGCCGACGTGCAGCAGCTTAATATCCAGAAATACGTTCTACAGGACGGGGATATTATGTGGCAGGCCGAATTCTTTGCCGACGAAGGCGAAGAAGGGGAATGTTTGCCGATATTAAGCGGTGAAGGTGCGCAGGCCGTTTTTGATGGCGATTACGACGAGATTGAGCTGCGGCAGGAGTGGCTGGAAGAGAACACCCTGCACGAGTGGGATGAGGGTGAGTTTCAGCTCGAGCCGCCGCTGGATACGGAAGAAGGTCAAACCGCGGCCGATGAGTGGGACGAGCGTTAACTGACGCTACTCGTACGGGCCGTGGCTGGCGTCAATGGGCAGTAAGAGGGTGTCAAAAATCAGCGAGAACGGCAGATCGAGCACGGTCAGGTAGCGCCATGCTGAATCGCGGACATCCCATTTCACGCCCGGGTAATACTGATTCCCATGGCCCTGCCCTGGAATGGTGCGGCTGATGATGCTGCCGCAGCCGCTCAGCAGGCACGCCATCAATACGACGATGAGTATTTTCATGAGTCACCTCTAAAAAAATACCGGCGATTAAGCCGGTATTTTATCTGGCGGGTGGCGCTTCGCTTACCCGCCCTGGTTAACGACTGACTTCGTCTTTAGCGCCAGCGGATTCAGCTTAACGTCCTTGTAATAGTTCACCCACGAAGAGTATTTCTCCGGAGCGGACCACACGCGGTAGTGAAGACGCGCCATTGTCACCGGATCGCTCAACAGAACCAGACGGCGATCGCGATTGAGTTTTTCCGGGGTCTCGTTAAGCGCCTGCTCAACGTGACGATCGCGGGCAATCTCCAGCACCTGGCTGGCACGGTGACGCGCCGTCGCCATTGCCGTTGCCAGTGCGTTGAATGACGGGTTAAACACGGCGTGCATAAACCCATCGTCCAGCGAGCGATTGCGGTTCTGTTCCAGGTAACGATCGGTATCCACCAGCACCTGCGGCGGGGAATACTCTTCCGGGATCAGGAACAGCTTCCAGCGTTTGGTTCGCAGCCCCACCGTTGAACGGCTAGAGATGACGGAGACAAACGGCGACAGGATCAGGGAGAAGACAATCGGCGCCAGCCAGAACAGGAAGCGCAGATCCAGCCAGGCCATCCCGGCCGCCCACACCAACCCCAGCAGCAGCTGAGAACCGTGGCGCATAAAGGCTTCACCCCATGGCGTGGAGTCGTCATCACGCTGCGGTGAGTTCCAGACCACTTCCCAGCCCAGGAACGCACTGACCACAAACACGGTGTGGAACAGCATACGTACCGGCGCCAGCAGCACGGAGAAGAGCACTTCCAGCAGCAGTGAAAGGGTCACGCGGAAGAAACCGCCGTACTCTTTCGAGCCTTTGCACCAGATCAGGATGATGCTGAGCAGCTTAGGCAGGAACAGCAGCACCATGGTGGAGGCAAACAGCGCAATCGCCAGCTCCGGACGCCACTGCGGCCACACCGGGAACAGCTGGCGCGGTTGCAGGAAGTACTGCGGCTCTGTCAGGGCATGGACAACCTGCAGCGCGGTAGAGAGCGCGAGGAACATAAACCACAGCGGTGCGGAGAGATAAGACATCACGCCCGTCAGGAACACCGCGCGGTGAACAGGGTGCATCCCCTTCACCAGGAACAGGCGGAAGTTCATCAGGTTACCGTGACACCAGCGGCGGTCACGCTTGAGCTCGTCCAGCAGGTTTGGCGGCAGCTCTTCGTACGATCCCGGCAGGTCGTAGGCAATCCAGACGCCCCAGCCCGCACGGCGCATCAGCGCCGCCTCCACGAAGTCATGCGACAGAATAGAACCGGCAAACGAACCCTCGCCCGGCAGCGGTGCCAGCGCACAGTGCTCAATGAACGGCTTCACGCGGATAATGGCGTTGTGACCCCAGTAGTGCGACTCGCCCAGCTGCCAGAAGTGCAGACCGGCCGTAAACAGCGGGCCGTAAACGCGGGTGGCGAACTGCTGGCAGCGCGCATAAAGGGTGTCCATACCGGACGCTTTAGGCGAGGACTGAATGATACCCGCGTTCGGGTTGGCTTCCATCAGACGCACCAGACCGCTCAGGCAGTCACCGCTCATGACGGAGTCAGCGTCCAGCACCACCATGTAGCTGTACTGATTACCCCAGCGACGGCAGAAGTCATCGATGTTGCCGCTTTTACGCTTCACGCGACGACGGCGACGGCGGTAGAAGATCTGGCCTTCACCCTGCACTTCTGCAATCAGCTCCATCCACGCTTTTTGTTCCGCCACGCAGATATCCGGGTTGTAGCTGTCGCTCAGGATGTAAACGTCGAAATGCGCCGCGTTGCCGGTCGCCTTCACGGACTCCCAGGTCGCACGCAGGCCCGCAAATACGCGGTCGACGTCTTCGTTACAGATAGGCATGATCAGCGCGGTCCGGTGCTCGGGGTTGAGGGGTTCATCCCCGACCGTTGACGCTGAAATGCTGTATTTGTCCCGTCCCATCAGCAGCTGCAGGAAGCCCATCAGCGCGGTCCAGAAACCGGCCGAAACCCAGCAGAAGAGCACCGCGAACAGCAGAAGAATACCGCTCTGGAGGATATACGGCAGCAGCTGCATGAAGGAGACCCAGAGATCCTGGCCCATCATGTCCGTCGGGTTGATGAACGCCCAGCCCTGATAAGGCAGGATGGTTTTCATGTACCAGGTCGCGACGACCGTCTGCGCCAGCGTCAGAAGCAGCAGGATATAGCGACGGATGGTCCCCACGGTACGCCATTTCTGTTCGGACGCCTGCTCTTCTTTCGTCAGGCGCGACAGATAGCGCGGCGTCACATCACGCCCGCGCAGGCGATCCCAGAAGCGACCAACCGGGTTGGTGCGCCAGGGATCGGGGAACATCGAGGAACGCGTCGCCTTCGGCATCGCCTGAAGCTGATCGCGTCCTTCGTCGTCTTTAATCAACTGCCCTTCTGCCAGCGAGTCCGGCCAGGCCTGCTCCAGACGCGCCTTCACTGACCCGAGCGGCGTATCATCATCACGGGTGAACTGACGATGTTCGCCATCCAGCGCGGTGTGAACCGCGCGGATGTCGCTCTTAGGCAGTGCCGCTTTTTCGATATCCGTCAGCGGCATGGCATCAATATATTCAGATGTATTATTCATTGGCAGGTAGCTGATAGCTCCAGGTTTCACTCAGCGGCTGATCGTTACTGACCAGCGCAGCGCGCATTTCAGTGGTCTGTTTCGGATCTTTCACTTTCACGCGCAGGGTCAGACGCCAGCCTTTGGTTACCGGGTTATAACGCACGGTATTCTCAACGATTTCACCGTTATCACCGATGCTGGCCTGAGCGGCAACGGCGGTATCCGGTGACAGTTTCTTCATATCCTGGCCCGTGAAGTCCACGACAAACGCCACGGTACCGTCAGGCTGACGAATAAGATTAGACTGCTTCACATCACCCGTTGAGCGGCGAGTCTGCATCACATACGCGTTATCCGGCGCATGCAGCTTGTCTTCATCGCGGCTGAAGGTAATGGTGTACTTGAAGTTCATCTCTTTACCGGCTTCCGGCAGCTGATCCGGCGTCCAGTACGCGACGATGTTATCGTTGGTTTCGTCGTTGGTTGGAATTTCTACCAGCTCGACCTTACCTTTACCCCAGTCACCGTTTGGCGTGACCCAGGCGCTTGGACGCTGGTCATAGCGATCGTCCAAATCTTCAAAGCGGGAGAACTGACGACCACGCTGCAGCAGGCCAAACCCTTGAGGGTTTTCCATCGCGAAGCTGCTCACCGCCAGATGTTTCGGGTTGTTCAGCGGACGCCAGATCCACTCCCCGTTACCGGCATGAATAGACAGCCCGTTGGAGTCATGCAGTTCCGGGCGGAAGTTAGTTGCCGGCGACGGCTGGTTCGGCCCAAACAGGAACATGCTGGTCAGCGGCGCAACGCCGAGTTTGCCCACCTTATCACGCAGGTAAACCTTGGACTGCACGTCAACCACCGTGTCACGACCCGGCATAATCACAAAGCGATAGGCGCCGGTTGCACGCGGGGAATCCAGCAGCGCATAGATGGTCAGCCGTTTGTCCGTTGGTTTTGGACGTTCAATCCAGAACTCGCGGAAACGCGGGAACTCTTCACCTGACGGCAGCGCGGTATCAATAGCCAGACCACGCGCGGAAAGCCCGTACACCTGCCCGGCGCCAATGACGCGGAAATAGCTGGCGCCCAGCATGCTCACGATTTCGTCGTTTTTATCTTTGCTGTTGATCGGGTAAAGCACCTTAAAGCCTGCGAAGCCCAGGTCTTTCACCGTATCTTTGTCGTGTTGGACATTGCCGAAATTGAAGTAATCCGGGCTGTACTTGATCTTACGTACCGCGGTCGCCGTCACTTCATTGATGGCAACAGGCGTGTCGAAGTACATACCCTGATGATAAAACTCAAGCTTGAACGGGGTTTTAATATTGCTCCAGTACGCTTTGTCGTGGTTGAACTGGATCTGCTGATAGTCCGCATACTTCATGTCGCGGAAAACGGAGGGCAAGTTACTTTTCGGCGCTTCGTAGCTCTTGCCTGCCATCGATTTTGCCTGTTTTGCGACATCGTCGATGTTAAAGGCCAGTGCCGATGAGGTATACAATGATAACACCACTGCAGCACCCAACCAACGCATTTTCATCATCTGTGGTTTATGTTTCATAATAAGTAAGCACTTCCCCCTTTGTGTGCTTATATCGATCCGATCCATTTTAATGGAAACTCAGGCAATCCGACAACATTATCACTGCTTTGTTCAGCTGCTGGCTCATGGAATAAGCAAATGAAAGAACCCGCTTTTCACTTTGCGTGCTTATCCTGGAGACAGGGTGTCGGTCTTGGTGTAGGGTTGGCTTCGAATGTAACCATTATGAGTCTTAGGGATAAGACGAAAAGTCTGAGAATGCACAACGTTATATGAGCACAACACCAACAGAACGTGAATATTTCCTCGACTCGATCCGGGCATGGCTGATGCTATTGGGGATCCCTTTTCACATATCACTGATTTACTCCAGCCACACCTGGCACGTGAATAGCGCGATGCCCTCCTGGTGGCTGACGCTGTTTAATGACTTTATTCACGCCTTCCGTATGCAGGTGTTTTTCGTCATTTCCGGCTATTTTTCCTACATGCTGTTTCTGCGATATCCGCTCAAACGCTGGTGGAAAGTGCGCGTAGAGCGCGTGGGGATCCCCATGCTGACCGCCATTCCGCTGCTGACGCTGCCCCAGTTCATTATGTTGCAATACGTAAAGGGCAAGGCCGAGAACTGGCCGAACCTTACGCCGTATGAAAAGTACAATACGCTGGTCTGGGAACTGGTGTCTCACCTGTGGTTCCTTCTGGTGCTGGTGGTGCTCACCACGGTGAGCCTGTTGATTTTCAGCCGCCTGCGCCACCATCTAAGCACGAGAGCCGACGCCTTCTTCGCTAACGTGACGATGGGCAGACTGTCGGTGCTCTTCCTGCTGTTGGGGATTGCCTATGCCGCCGTGCGACGGACCCTGCTCATCGTTTATCCGCCGATTTTGAGCGACGGATTATTTAACTTTGTCGTGATGCAGTCGCTGTTCTACATTCCGTTCTTTTTAATCGGCGCGCTGGCCTTTATTTACCCCAAACTTAAATCGCTGTTTATCACCCCGTCACCGTGGTGCGCGCTGGGGGCTACCCTCGCGTTCGCAGCCTATCTGCTGAACCAGCGCTACGGCAGCGGCGACGCCTGGATGTATGAAACGGAAAGCGTGATCACGATGCTGCTGGGCCTGTGGATGGTGAACGTGGTCTTTGCGCTGGGCCACCGTCTGCTTAACTTCAAGTCCAGCCGCGTGACCTACTTCGTGAATGCGTCACTGTTTATCTATCTGGTGCATCACCCGCTGACGCTTTTCTTCGGGGCTTACATCACGCCGCACATCGCCTCCAACACGCTGGGCTTCTTTACCGGGCTGGTGTTTGTGGTGGGCGTAGCGATCGTCCTTTACGAAATCCACCTTCGAATCCCGCTCCTGCGTTTCCTCTTCTCAGGAAAACCACCTGCGAAAGCCGCGTAAACAGCGCGGCGCATTCAATGCGCCGCGTTGGCTTCAGCTTTCCAGCTCCTGTCTGCGCTGGGTCAAAAGCCGCTGATAAAGATGCAGGGTATCGTCGTCGAAACAGACAAAAATGACCTTCTCTGGCAGCGGTTTTAAAGATAAATAGCGGTAAACGGTTTCGACGGCGATGGTTGCGGCGGCGGCCTTAGGGTAACCATACACGCCGGTGCTAATGGCCGGGAATGCCATCGTTTTATAACCGTTGTCGGCGGCCAGTCGCAGACAGTTCCGGTAAGCCTCTTCCAGAATACTCGCTTCGTGCCGATCCCCGCCATGCCAGACGGGCCCTACGGCATGAATAACCGCTCTGGCAGGCAGGTTGCCCGCCAGCGTAATGACCGCGTGACCGGGAGGACACTCGCCCTGCTGTTGCCGGACAATTTTACAGGCTTCCAGCAGCTGCGGTCCGGCAGCCCGGTGGATAGCCCCGTCCACGCCGCCGCCCCCCATCAGGGATGGATTGGCCGCATTGACGATAACGTCGACGTGCAGTGTCGTAATATCGCCATGAATAATTTCAATTTGCGGTTTCATAAAGCCCCTCTGCAACCCGCCTTTTTCTTAAGTGTATCGCAGAGGAGACCGGGAGAAAAAACTATCAGAAAAAATCCTCTTCTACCGCAGGGCGGGAGAGTACGCATTAGCGATACTGGATTTCGACAACCGCGAGCGTTTTTTCAGGATTAAGGTATTTCATATTAAGCGTCGCCAGGCTTGAGTCGCTCACTTTCCCGTTAAGCGCCTCTTCATAGCTGACCATACGCGTTTGCATACGGTTATTTATTGGACATGACATGGCAAACTGTTGCTTCTGCGGAGTGACTTCACAAGGGTCTGCGACAATGGCTCCGCGGAAATGAATGACGCCACCGTCAACAACGGTGGCCGAATAGGCCGGTATACTGAAAGCAGAAACGAACAGACCCAGACCTGCCGCGAGTCGAGCAAAAGCGTTGTTCATTATAAGTACTCCTCAATGAAAATCGTCCATGAGGGGTAAACGCGCTTCATTTATGGCAAACGAAGTTTCACGTACGGAACATAACAACCAGGTCCCTGATATCAGCATAGCCCAACGGCGCAGCCTCGCCACATTCGCAACATATTGATTTCATGAATGTTTAGAGCGATCGTTCCGCTGGCGACCACTGCTGTGATAAATGTAGCGCTTTACCGTCTGTAACGGTGACAACGATGCTTACCGTGTCACCCGCGCTTATATTTAAACTCAGGCGCATTAAATCAATCGTCTGATTAGCGGGGATAAAAAGCGTGTTTTGCTGTCTGGAAGAACTTTGTCCCCCCTGCCCTTCACGCACAGAAACGATCTGAACCTGACAATCACACGATTGTGCCAGAGTGACCTGCGGAATGATGGTGGTCATATTTTCCTGCTGCGACGTTTTGAAGGTTATCTGGCTCGACAGGGCGGCAAGGAGAATTAAGGTATTCATGATGAACTCCCGAAAAAAAAACAGGGCATCAGCCCTGTTTTTTGTAGCACAGATTTCAGTATCAGTACTGATGGGCTGTCGCGTGGTTACCGAAACCAATCTGGGTAACGTTAACAGTCGAGTTCGAAGCAGTCTGGTCTACGAGGGCACCGTTAAAGCCGCCGGACTGGCTAACGTTCATTTTGGAATTTTTACTGTTCCACTGATCAAGAGTTGCACTGTTGCCGAAACCGTTCTGGCTCAGGTTAATTTTACTGTCATCAGAACCCTGACCAACGTCGGCGCCGTTGCCGCCACCGGTCTGGCTAATATTCAGGACGGAATTTCTGGCATCTGTCTGCAGGGCTACCGCAGAGTTACCGCCACCGTTCTGATAAATATTCAGGGTTGAATTTGGGCCACCGTAACCACCATGACCATGATCATCACCCCAGCCGCCTTGATTAATCATACCAGCCATAGCACTACCAGAAACTACGATTGCTGCAAGCGCTGCCACTTTGAAAAATTTCATGGTAAACCCCCGTCGGATTGATTAAAGTCGTCGCGAAAGCATTAATGTTGAATAACGTTAATCGCCATTTGCGACTGTTTCTGCACTACAACTGCGGTTTTCTGCGTACCGTACTGCGTAATATTTGCTCTATTACCCGACCCTTGCTGGATAATTTTCGCGCTATTACCGTATCCATCTTGCGTAATACCTGCATCATTCCCGTTACCGCTCTGAGCGATCCAGGCAATATTGTAACTCCCTGATTGATCAACTCTCGCTCTGTTTCCTGCCCCATCCTGGGAAACAATGGATAGAAGTTTTGAACCTTCCTGGCGAACCTGAGCGTTATTAAAAACCCCCTGTTGACCAATAATGGCTGCCTGATTTAATGATGAAAGACTTAATTCGTTCACCGCAAAGTTATATTCAGCATTGGCTAAATCTGAATTCGCTGCGGTTACAAATCCAGGCGCACCCAGTAATGTAAACACCATAAATAACGATGTGTATTTCATGTTGTCACCCTGGACCTGGTTATTGAATCACGCCATAACCGTACAACCGTGTTACTTGTAAAAACGTTTCGTATTGTGTTAACGCGTCGTTACGGTGAAGAGTATGTCCGCTGAAACATTTTAAATATCTCACCCGCGCGCCTTATTTTTATTTATCGGCTCACCACAAAGTCGTATTTTTCATCAAAAATCACTTTAATCAGGCCAGCTTATATTTTTTATTGCAGATCGCGAACCGTGAGGTTGTACAACGAGACGAAGGCTGTCCACGCTTCCTTCCGCGTTGTTTAAACGTAGCGGCAGAAGAGGGTTTTTTCTCAAGCGTGACACGAAGCCCGTTTTCTTAAGGCAGGCAGCCACTCAATTTTGGACTTAGAAATAATCGGCAACTCATACTGAATCAACCTTGTAAAAAAATAATAAATAAACATTAAAATCATGCAGATAAAAATATTTGTATGATTTTTAAAATCTGTGCAGTTGTATTAGAGTGTACAACTTTCGCATCAATTTCTATCATTCCATACAATCAATTTTCACAAATTAATATTGATTTTTACATTCTGTTACACGTTTAACACTTGATTTAAACTTCGTAAAAGCTAGATTGAAATTAGATGTACGAAATTGGTTTTATATTTACCTCCCTGTGGAGGTTATGGTCTGATTCTACACACAGCAGTGCAACATCTGTCAGTACTTCTGGGGGCCTCTGTTAAAAAGGAGGCCAGCTGCCAGGTGCCAAAAAAAAGTGGGGTTTCATCATGTATAATGAAGTCCATAGTTTACATGGTCATACATTACTGTTGATCACAAAACCTTCTTTGCAAGCGACAGCGTTATTACAACATTTAAAGCAATCTTTATCACTGAACGGGAAATTGCATAATATTCAACGTTCTTTTGATGATATTGCACCTGGCAGCATCATTCTGTTCGATATGATGGAAGCTGATAAAAAGCTTATCCATTACTGGCAAGATATTTTAAGCAGGAAAAACAATAATATCCGCGTGCTATTATTGAACACTCCTGATGAGTATCCTTTTAGAGATATTGAGAGCTGGCCGCATATCAATGGCGTATTCTACGTCACGGAAGAAGAAGACCGGGTTGTTGAGGGCCTGCAGGGTATATTGCGCGGAGAGTGTTATTTCTCGCAAAAGCTTGCCAGCTATCTCATCACGCACTCCGGAAATTATCGCTATAACAGTTCAGAGTCAGCACTGCTCACGCACCGTGAGAAAGAGATCCTGAATAAGCTACGCATTGGTGCTTCAAATATTGAAATCGCCCGTTCGTTATTTATCAGCGAAAATACGGTAAAGACGCACCTTTATAATCTTTTCAAGAAGATAGCTGTGAAAAACCGAACTCAGGCGGTTTCGTGGGCAAACGATAACCTCAGGCGTTAATCACATGAAGCGCACGTTGAGTTGGATCGCCGCAGCGGGTTTCCTGCTCGCTGCTGGGAATCTGAAGGCCGTCGAGGTCGAAGTTCCCGGATTGTTAACAGACCACACCGTCTCGTCGATCGGGCACAGCTTTTACCGTGCCTTCAGCGACAAATGGGACAGTACCTATACGGGTAATATAACAATCAACGAGCGGCCCAGTGCACGATGGGGAAGTTGGATAACGATAACGGCTAATCAGGACGTTATATATCAAACGTTTTTATTTCCGACCAAACTCGACTTCGATAAAAACGTAGCCCTGGCACTGGCACAATCCGAAGACGCTATTAATCGCCTGCAAATAGATAAAGCGCTATTAAGCACCCGCGATTTAGCAAAAGACGAGTTCTAGCGAACCGATATCTGGAGGCTGTCATGCGTATTGCATATGCAGTTGTTTCAATAATGCTGATCACACCGATAAGCTGGGCCGGAAATATGACGTTTCAGTTCCGTAACCCTAACTTCGGCGGTAACCCTAACAACGGCGCGTTTCTGCTGAATGAGGCTCAGGCGCAAAACTCCTATAAGGACCCAAGCTACAAGGATTATAGCGTGGATACCCCCTCCGCACTGGACAACTTCACCCAGGCTATCCAGTCGCAGATTTTAGGCGGTTTGCTCACCAATATTAATACCGGTAAACCCGGCCGAATGGTGACCAACGACTTTATTGTTGATATCGCCAACCGGGACGGACAGCTTCAGCTGAACGTGACCGATCGTAAAACCGGGAAAGTCTCAACCATTCAGGTTTCCGGTCTACAAAACGATTCAACTAACTTCTAAACAACAACGAAATAAGGACAACAATCATGCAGCGCTTCCTGATATTTGTTGCAGTGTGCTTATTGAGCGGTTGTTTAACTGCTCCACCCAAAGAAGCTGCAAAACCCACATTAATGCCTCGGGCCCAAAGTTATCGTGATTTAACGCATTTACCTTCTCCTACGGGGAAAATATTTGTCTCCGTGTACAATATTCAGGATGAAACCGGGCAATTTAAACCTTACCCGGCAAGTAACTTCTCCACGGCCGTGCCGCAAAGCGCCACCGCGATGCTGGTTACCGCGCTTAAGGATTCACACTGGTTTATTCCCCTTGAGCGTCAGGGGCTGCAGAACCTGTTGAATGAGCGCAAAATTATTCGTGCCGCACAGGAAAATGGCACCGTCGCGGACAACAACCGTACGCCTCTGCAATCTCTGGCGGCGGCGAACGTGATGATTGAAGGGTCGATAATTGGTTACGAAAGTAACGTTAAATCGGGGGGTGTGGGCGCGCGGTACTTCGGTATCGGTGCGGATACCCAGTACCAGCTCGACCAAATCGCGGTTAACCTGCGCGTGGTCAACGTCAGCACCGGCGAAGTGCTCTCTTCGGTGAACACCAGTAAAACCATTCTGTCTTATGAAGTTCAGGCGGGGGTATTCCGCTTCATCGATTACCAGCGTTTGCTGGAGGGTGAAATTGGCTACACCTCTAACGAACCGGTCATGATGTGTTTGATGTCAGCCATTGAAACCGGCGTGATCTTCTTAATCAACGATGGTATCGATCGCGGGCTGTGGGATCTGCAAAACAAAGCGGACGTGCAGAATCCAATCCTGGTGAAATACCGCGATATGTCAGTACCTCCGGAATCCTGACGGGAAGCGCGTAAAAAAGGCGAGATGATTATCTCGCCTTTTTTTATTCACTCACTGCCGTGACGTTTTGCGCTTTCTCCCGCCGCGACGCCAGCCAAAGACCGCTGTTTTTCATGGCATAGCCAAACAGCAACCCCAGCGCCAGGGAGGGGACCACCAGCTTCCAGTCACCCTGCCCCGCAAAGGTCGCGCACGCCCCCATAAAGGTTCCCGGCACAAACGACAGCAGCAGATGCTTAGCCTGGATGCACATCAGGAAGGCAACCACGCCCGTCATGATGTATCCCAGCATCTCCAGATGCGGCGCCAGCGCGCTGCCTTTCATGATGACCAGCGCCCAGATAACCCCGCTCATCAGCGTGCAGCCTGAGATGAAGAGCCCTTTGACGCCCCCCTGCGGGCAGGCGAAATAGGCCGTACAGCCAAGGAATCCGGCCCAGCTGAGCAATCCGAGAGACACGGCCACCCATCCCCAGAGTCCGGAGAGAATGCCCGTCGTTATTGCGATAGAAAGTAATATGTTCATGGCGCGCATCTTAGCAGAAGCGCACCATAGAAATGCGATCAGAAGCACATTATGTGCAAATTGAAATGTTGAGTTGCAGAATTTGTGTGATTTAAATCACTCTTCACTCTCTTCTTCCAGCTCATCCCACATCGCCGCGATCGCGTCGCGGGTGAGCGGTGCCAGCGTCCTCCAGAATGGCGAGGCGGCATGCGCTTCTACTTTACCCAGGAATGTTCCCACCCACGGCAGCAGATACGTTTCGAACAGGGTTTCGATGGCTTCGTTCTCATCATCCCCGGCGTTGTCTTCGATCCAGGAGGCAGCCAGCAGCAGCGTACCGATATGATCGGCTGGCGTATCGCTCAGCGGCATACCGCGCGAGGAAAGGAATGCACGCACTTCCGCTTCCGTCGCCCCTTCCTGCCAGGCGGAACGGTATGGCGAAACGCGGCACTCATCGCCGACGAACAGCGCATTGTAGTCCGTCGCGATCTGCTGCATATCGCAGCTTTTTTGCAGACGTTCCAGTAAATCATCCTGTTCCAGCGGCCAGTTCTGCGCCAGTTTGCCTTCACGAATTAACGTAAAAAGCGGAACCAGCAGCGGGTCCTGCGGCTGGCGATAATAGAGCGTACCCAGCACGCGACAAAGGATGGAGAACTCGTTCATTTTTATTATTCCATTACACAATTAAAGACTGGCAAATTCGTCAATCGGCTCCATGCCGCGCGACTCGAGGAAATCGAGCATGCGGCGTGGGGTGACGTTGAGGATTTGCCCTTCCGGGAAGTTGACATCATTCAGCACCTTAAGGCACTCGCTGAAATCACCCAGCGTAAACGCGGTATGCGAATCGGAGCCCAGCGCCACCATGCCACCGGCATCACGAACGGCAGCGGCCACCTCACGACAGTTAGCTTCACTGCCCTTGCGCGAGTGAACGAAGGAGGAGTTGTTGATCTCCAGCGCCACGCGGTGCTTCGCTGCCGCCTGCGCGACGGCCTGAATATCAATGGGGTACTTCGGGTTACCTGGATGGCTGATAATGTGCACATTGCCGCTGGCAATGGTGGCAATCATCGCCGCGGTGTTGGTCTCTTTATCCTGCGGGGGGAAAACCGGCTCATGGAAACCGGCGAGGATAAGGTCGAGCGACGTCAGCATCGGGCCGGTGCAGTCGATCTCACCGTCGGTATTTTTGATGTTTGCCTCAATGCCGCGCAGTATCCCAATGCCGTCCACCAGACGTGGCCAGATACGCATATTCACAAAATGCCAGTAGTGCGGCGCATCCGCCATGTCCGGGCCATGATCGGTGATAGCGAAAAGCTTAATGCCCTTCAGCTTTGCCTGGGCGATATAATCATGGAGGTTGCTATACGCGTGGGTGCTGGCGACGGTGTGCATATGCAGGTCAACGGGATACATCTCTCTCTCCTCTGCGGTTTTTCCAAAGGATAGCAGTTATCAGCGGCGAATATTAGCAAAAACCCGGCGAACGCCGGGTTTCTCTCAGTAGCCGCGCCGTCTGTCGACCTGGCCGGTGACCGGGTTACCCTTTTCCATTTCGCTGATGGTATGGGAGATATACGCCACCGCCTCTGCCGGACGCGTCACGGCAGCCACGTGCGGAGTCATCGCCACGCGCGGATGCGTCCACAGCGGGCTTTCCGCGGGCAGCGGCTCGCGGCTATAGACATCCAGCATCGCGCCTTTCAGCTTTCCGCTATCCAGCGCCTTCAGCAGGTCGGACTCGACCAGATGCACCCCACGCGCCAGGTTCATCAAATAGCTTTGGTCGACGAGCTGGTTAAGCAGAGCTTCATTGATGATCCCTACCGTTTCCGCCGTGTTTGGCAACAGGTTGATCAGCACGCGCGTGCCTTTAAGAAACGCCGGAAGTTCATCCGTTCCGGCAAAGCTTTCTACGCCCGGATAGTTCTTACGGCTGCGGCTCCAGCAGCGCAGCGGAAAGCCCCACGGAGCGAGTGCTTCAGCCACTTTTGAGCCCAGCACGCCTGCACCGAGGATCCCGATAGTAAAGTCTTCGCGACGGTAATCCGGGAGCGGCTCCCAGTGGGCCTGCTGTTTAAAGGCCTGATAGTCATCAAAGCGGCGGAACCAGTGCAGCACCTGGCTGACGGCATATTCCTGCATTTGCTGGCCCATTCCGGTATCTTCCAGGCGGAAAAGGGGGATCTCTTCTGGCAGCATTTCAGGGTGTGCCTTCAGTTTGCTCAGAATGGAATCCACGCCTGCGCCCAGGGCAAAAACAGCCTTCAGCTTGCGGCCCTGGAGCATTTCTACCGGAGGATGCCAGACCAGCGCATAGTCAGCATGTTCATTATCGCCACGCTTCCACTCGCGAACGCGGGCGCCGGGTAATGCTGCCGTAAGCGCCTTGATCCAGTATGCCGTATCGAACGTGGGGTGATAGAAAAGTATATCCATAGTTATTCCTGCCTTTTATTGCGCTGATTTATTTTGCTTTTTCACTGGAGGGTCAGCATATCAAATTTATTGCGCGACTGTGTTGCTGATAAAAAAGACGCTTTCAGCACATTTAAGAATCATGTTGCCTGAAGTTTGTCTAAACGCGCTAAATTACTGAAAAAGTGAGTTGACGGGAGTTCGGCTTTTCCTTACATTAGCGCCCGTCCCGACAACAACGGGATGACAATATGGTGAGGTGTCCGAGTGGCTGAAGGAGCACGCCTGGAAAGTGTGTATACGGCAACGTATCGGGGGTTCGAATCCCCCCCTCACCGCCATATTTAAGATGAGAGCTCGTACGAAAGTACGGGCTTTTTTCTTTTATATTCTCCGAAAGGGGGGGATGAGAACCCCCGACCGGGGTTCGACAACTGGCGACAGCCAGTTGGACAGACTGGGAGCGCAGCGAACAGGCTGCCCGCAGGGCGAGCGAAGCGAGTCAATCCCCCCCTCACCGCCATATTTGAAGAAGAGCTCGCATGAAAATGCGGGCTTTTTTTTCGCATATTGCACATATGCAGGGGGGATGAGAACCCCCGACCGGGGTTCGACAACTGGCGATAGCCAGTTGGACAGACTGAGAGCGCAGCGAACAGGCTGCCCGCAGGGCGAGCGAAGCGAGTCAATCCCCCCCCTCACCGCCATATTTAAGATGAGAGCTCGTACGAAAGTACGGGCTTTTTTCTTTTATATTCTCCGAAAGGGGGGATGAGAATCTTAAAGCTCCCCTGCGCCGTATATGTCGGGTGGCGCTGCGCTTACCCGACCTACAAAAACTACTCTTCAACCATCTTCGCGTACTCTGCGGTCAGAAAATCTACCAGCGTCCTGACGGACGGCAGCAAACCGCGCCTTGACGGATAAACGGCGTGAATCACTTCCCGTCGCGGTTCCCATGCCTCAAGTACCCGAACCAGCTCTCCGGACGCAAGCTGATCCTTCACCATTAAAATCGGCAGCTGCACCACGCCGATGCCCGCCATGGCAGCTTCACGCAGCGCGAGCATATCGGTGGTGATCAGCCGGGGATGGTAATGGATTTCCGCTCTGGCGCCGTCGGGGCCACAGAGTTCCCATTTATGGATATGTTTACCCTCGCTCATGCTTAACCCGGGCCAGGCGCTGAGTTCTGACGGGGCGACCGGTTCTCCCATGCGTTGAATCAGCGTCGGACCGGCGACCAGACAATGCCCCCTGTCAGCCAGCACTCTTAACACCAGGTCGCTGTCATCAAACGGACGCGGGCGGACGCGAATCGCGATATCCACCCCCTCTCCCACCAGGTCGACCCGCCGGTTGGTCGCCTCCAGCTGAAGATTGATGCCGGGGTAGCGCGCCATAAATCTGGCCAGCATCGGACCCACGTGGACATGCAGCAGGGTTATCGGGCACGTGATCCTGACGACACCGCGCGGTTCGGCCTGCAGTGCCGCAACGGCTTCCTCGGCGGCTTCGGCCTCCACCATCATCGCTTTGCAGTGCTGATAAAAGGTCTGCCCGACCTCGGTCACCGTAAACTGCCGGGTTGTTGGGTGAATGAGCCGCACGCCAAGGCGTTCTTCCAGCTGCGCGATCCGGCGGCTTAGCCTGGACTTGGGCAGATCGAGCGCCCTTCCCGCCGCCGCAAAGCCACCGCTGTCCACCACCTTCACAAACCAGACGAAGTCATTGAGATCTTGCATACATCCTCATCGTTCTATTTTTAGAACAGTGAATGCCATTTTCACTATCTACCGGGATATTACCCCTGAATATAAGCTAATTACATCAACAGAACATCAGGAGTTAATCATGAAAAACATTACCGGCGTTTATACCGCTCCCCGCCAGCACTGGGTGGGAGATGGTTTCCCGGTCCGTTCAATGTTCTCGTATCAGACGCACGGCGAGTCTCTCAGCCCGTTCCTGCTGCTGGACTACGCGGGCCCGTACACCTTTCCGGCAGATGGGGCGAAACGCGGCGTAGGCCAGCACCCTCACCGGGGTTTTGAAACGGTCACCATCGTCTATTCCGGTGAAGTGGAGCATCGCGACTCCACCGGTAAAGGCGGCGTCATTGGTCCCGGCGACGTGCAGTGGATGACCGCAGGCGCAGGCATTTTGCACGAGGAGTTCCACTCCGCCGGGTTCTCGCAGAAAGGCGGCGAGCTGAAAATGATGCAGCTGTGGGTCAACCTGCCGGCGAAAGACAAGCTGGCGGTGCCGGGCTACCAGAGCATAACGAAGGATGCGATCCCGGTGGCGACGCTGCCTGACAACGGTGGAACGCTGCGGGTTATTGCCGGTCGCTACGACGAGGTTACCGGCCCGGCGCACACCTTCTCGCCGCTGAACGTCTGGGATATCGCGCTGAATCAGGGAAGCCATCTGACGCTCAACCAGCCCGAAGGCTGGAGCACCGCGCTGGTCGTGCTGGAAGGCAACATCACGGTGAACGGTACGGCTCAGGCAGGAGAAGCCCAGCTGGTCGTACTGAGTCAGGAAGGCGACAAGCTTCACCTGGAGGCGAACAGCGACGCAAAAGTGCTGCTGATGGCGGGCGAGCCGCTGCATGAACCCATCGTGGGCTATGGCCCGTTTGTGATGAACAGTAAAAGCGAAATCAACGAAGCCATTCGTGATTTCAACTCAGGCCGCTTCGGCCAGATCTAACGGTAATAAAGGAGAAGAACATGTCTACACCTGCGAATTTTAACGGCACGCGTCCGGTTATCGATGTTAACGATGCGGTGATGTTGCTCATCGATCACCAGAGCGGCCTGTTCCAGACCGTTGGGGATATGCCCATGCCGGAACTGCGCGCCCGTGCGGCTGCGCTGGCTAAAATCGCTACGCTGGCGAAGATCCCGGCGATCACTACCGCGTCCGTTCCGCAGGGGCCAAACGGTCCGCTTATTCCGGAGATCCACGCCAACGCGCCGCATGCGCAATACGTTGCCCGTAAAGGTGAGATCAACGCCTGGGATAATCCGGAGTTTGTGGCGGCGGTGAAAGCGACCGGACGCAAGACGTTGATTATCGCAGGCACTATCACCAGCGTCTGCATGGCCTTCCCGTCAATCAGCGCGGTTGCGGACGGGTATAAGGTGTTTGCGGTGATTGATGCCTCCGGTACCTACAGCAAAATGGCGCAGGAGATCACGCTGGCGCGCGTCGTGCAGGCAGGCGTGGTCCCGATGGATACGGCGGGGGTGGCCTCTGAGATCCAGCGTACCTGGAACCGTGAAGACGCGGCTGAATGGGCTGAGGTATATACCCATATCTTCCCGGCTTACCGGCTGCTGATCGAAAGCTACGGCAAAGCGCAGGAAGTGGTTAAAAACAGCGAAGTGCTCGATTCAAAGCGCTAATAACCCGTACTGCGGCATGAGCTGATTAAGGCTTAACCGAACGCACACGAATACAGAAAATCTGCTTGACCGTTTTAGCGCAACTCCCTATAGTAGCGCCCCGTTGCCCCCCCAAGCGGTCAGGCAGCAAAACAATATGGTGAGGTGTCCGAGTGGCTGAAGGAGCACGCCTGGAAAGTGTGTATACGGCAACGTATCGGGGGTTCGAATCCCCCCCTCACCGCCATATTTAAGATGAGAGCTCGTACGAAAGTACGGGCTTTTTTCTTTTATATTCTCCGAAAGGG